>CAXTTN010000083.1:3843-22079 GCA_964247105.1 uncultured Pseudonocardia sp. | reverse complement strand
CGTCGCCTCGGCCCTCGGCGTCAGCCTCGACGCGATCGGCCCCCTGCTCACCCGCGTGGCGGTCGACGACGCGGTCGCCGGTTCCACCGCGGTGCTCGTGCCGATCGTCGTGGCGTTCCTCGGGCTCGCGCTGCTGCGGTTCGGTGCCTCGTTCCTGCGGCGCTACCTCGGCGGCCGCCTGGCGCTCGACGTCCAGCACGACCTGCGGCGCCAGGTGTTCGCGGCCGTCCAGCGCCTCGACGGCGAGCGGCAGGACGCGCTCCGCACCGGGCAGGTCGTCTCCCGCGCCAACACCGACCTGCAGCTGCTCATGGGGCTGCTGTCGATGGTGCCGCTGTCTATCGGCACGGTCGTGCTCGTCGTCGTGTCGGTGGGGGCGATGCTGTGGCTCTCCCCGGTGCTCACGCTCGTGGCGCTGGTGCTGCTGCCGCTGGCCGGCTGGATCACGATGCGGGCCAGGGCGTCGCTGTTCCCGGCCACCTGGTCGGCGCAGCAGCGCGCCGCCGACATCGCGCAGCAGGTGGAGGAGACCGTCACCGGCGTGCGGGTGGTGAAGGGCTTCGGGCAGGAGGCGCGCGAGGTCGCCACGCTGGAACGCGGGGCCAGGCGGCTGTTCGCCGAGCGCCTGCGCGCCGCCCGGATGACCGCGCGGCTCAACCCCACCCTGCTCACGCTGCCCACGCTCGGGCAGGTGGGCGTCATCGCCGTCGGCGGCTACCTCGCGCTCAACGGGTCCATCACGCTGGGCACGTTCCTCGCGTTCACCACCTACGTCGCCGGCCTGGTCGGGCCGGCGCGGCTGCTCGGTTCGCTCGTGGTCAGCGCGCAGCTCGCCCGGGCCGGGGTGGAGCGGGTGTACGACCTGGTCGATTCCCAGTCCGATGTGGTCGATCCGGTGTCCCCCGCCGCGCTGCCCGAGGGGCCGCTCGCCGTCGAGCTGCGCGGCGTCACGTTCGGGTACAGCCGGCGCGAGCCCGTGCTCGACGGCGTCACGCTGCGCGTCGAGGCGGGGGAGACGCTCGCGCTGGTGGGCGCGGCCGGGTCGGGCAAGTCCACGGTGGCGCTGCTGCTGCCGCGCTTCTACGACCCCCAGGCGGGCGAGCTGCGCCTGGGCGGTGTGCCGCTGCGCGATCTGCGGTTGCACGATCTGCGGCGCGAGCTGGGGGTGGTGTTCGAGGAGGCGTTCCTGTTCTCCGACACCATCGCCGCCAACATCGCCTACGGCCGCCCCGATGCCGGCGACGAGGAGATCCGGGCCGCCGCCCGCGCCGCGCAGGTCCACACGTTCGTCGAGCAGCTGCCGGAGGGCTACGACACGCTCGTCGGCGAGCGCGGGCTCACGCTCTCGGGCGGGCAGCGCCAGCGCATCGCGCTGGCCAGGGCCGTGCTCACCGATCCCCGCGTGCTCGTGCTCGACGACGCCACGTCCGCGGTCGACACCGCCACCGAGGCCGCCATCCACGACACGCTCCGCGCGCTCACGGCCGGGCGCACCACGCTGCTCGTCGCGCACCGCCGTTCCACGCTCGCCCTGGCCGATCGCATCGCGGTGCTCGAGGCCGGGCACGTGGTCGACGTCGGCACCGAGGCCGAGCTGACGGCCCGATCCCCGCTCTTCCGGGAGCTGCTGGCGGTGGCCGATCCGGCCGGATCCCCGGTCGCGGCTCCCGTGCCGGCGCCGGCGTCGATCTGCGGTGTCACGGCCGAGCTGTGGCCGGCGGCCGAGGCCGCGCCGCTCGCCACGCCGGCGGCGCGGGCGGCCCCGGGCTCCGGTGGCGGGGCGGTCGGGCCGTCGGGCATGGTCGGTTCCGTGGCGCCGTCGCCGCAGCTGATGGCCGCGGTGGCGGCACTGCCGCCCGCGCGTGACGCGCCGCAGCTGGGCGTCGATCCCACCGCGCCCGATCCGGGCTTCCGCCTCTCCCGGTTGCTCCGCCCGGTCCGCGGGCTGCTGGCGCTGGCGATCACGTTCGTCGCGCTCGACGCCCTCAGCTCGCTCGCGTTCCCCAACATCGCGCGGCTGGCCGTCGACGGCGGCATCACCGCGAAGGCGCCCGGTGTGCTGCTCACGGCCACGCTGCTGGGTCTCGGCGTGGTGGGGGCGAGCTGGCTCGTGGTGGCGGGGGAGACGCTGATCACCGCGCGGGCCGGCGAGAGCCTGCTCTACCTGCTGCGGGTGCGCAGCTACGCCCACCTGCAGCGGCTCGGGCTGGACTACTACGAGCGCGAGCTGTCCGGCCGGATCATGACGCGCATGACCACCGACATCGACGCCCAGAGCGCCTTCCTGCAGACCGGGCTCGCGCAGGCGATCGTCAGCCTGATCACGCTGGTCGGCGTCACGGTGGCCCTGCTCGTCACCGACATCGAGCTGGCGCTGGTGGCGCTGGCGGTGTTCCCGGTGCTGGTCGGCGCCACCGTGGTGTTCCGGCGGCTGTCGTCGCGGGCCTACACCGAGGCGCGGGAGAGGGTCAGCGTGGTCAACGCCGACATGCAGGAGAACGTCACGGGTGTCCGCATCGCCCAGGCCTACGTGCGGGAGGAGCGCAGCGCCACGGCGTTCGGCGAGCGCAGCGCGGCCTACCGGCGGTCCCGCCTGCGCGCGCAGACCTACATCGCCACGTACTTCCCCGGCGTCGCGTTCCTGTCCGACATCGCCGCGGTCGCGGTGCTCGGTGTCGGAGCGGCGCGGCTGGCGTCGGGGGATCTCACCGCGGGCGTCCTCACGGCTTTCCTGCTGTACCTGGGGCTGTTCTTCGCCCCGGTCCAGCAGCTCTCGCAGGTCTTCGACTCCTACCAGCAGGCGCGGGTCGGCCTCAACCGCATCACCGACCTGCTGCGCACCCCCACCACCGTGTCGCCCGAGCCGCAGGGCGAGGCCGTCGCGGTCCCCGCGCGGCTGCGCGGCGAGGTGGAGCTGCGCGATGTCACGTTCACCTACGCCGGAGCCGCCACGCCCGCCCTCGACGGCGTCTCGCTGCGGGTCGCCCCCGGCGAGACGGTCGCGCTGGTGGGGGCCACCGGGGCCGGCAAGTCCACGGTGGTCAAGCTGCTCGCCCGGTTCTACGACGCCGGGTCCGGGGCCGTGCTGGTCGACGGCGTCGACGTGCGCCGCTACCGGCTCTCGGAGTACCGGCACCGGCTGGGCATCGTGCCGCAGGAGCCGCACCTGTTCACCGGTGATGTCGCCGCCAACATCGCCTACGCCCGGCCCGATGCTCCGCCCGCGCAGATCGAGGCGGCGGCCCGCGCGGTCGGCGCGCTGGATCTCGTGCGCGGGCTGCCGGGCGGCTTCCACCACCCCGTCGGGGAGCGGGGGCAGGGGCTGTCGTCCGGGCAGCGCCAGCTCATCGCGCTGGCCAGGGCCGAGCTGGCCGATCCCGATGTGCTGCTGTTCGACGAGGCCACCGCCGCGCTCGATCCCGCCACGGAGGCCGCGGTGCTGGCGGCGGGCGATCACGTCACGGCCCGCCGCACGGCGTTCGTCGTCGCCCACCGGCTGGCCACGGCCGCCCGCGCCGATCGGATCCTGGTGCTGGAGGCGGGCCGCATCGTCGAGCAGGGCACCCATGCGGAGCTGCTGGCCCTGCGCGGCCGATACGCAGCGTTGTGGCGGGCGGGGGAGTTGGAACCTGCGGCGTAGCTCGTCCGGGTGGCGCCCTTACCTCAGGGTGATACTTTCCTGTTTCCTGCCCGGAATCGGGCAGAAGAGTTGGTGTTCGCGTCGTGCTCAGGGCAGCATCGGCTCCCGTGCCCGACGGTCACTTCGACGATCTCGTCGCTCACCTGGTGCGCAGCACCCCGCTCAGCCCGAGCGAGGCGGCGCGCGTGGTGGCCGAGGTCGTCCGGTACTTCGGCGAGCCGGTGCCGGACTTCGTCCGGCGGCGGCACGCCGAGCTGAAGGGCCAGGGGCACACGAACGACCGGATCTTCACCGCTCTGGGTGCGGAGCTGGCGACGCGGCGGTTCGCGTCGCCGCCGCTCTCGGAGCGCCAGCTGCGTCGCATCGTCTACGGATAGGGGAGAAGCCATGTGCGGAATCGTCGGGTACGTCGGGCCGCAGGACGCGGCCCCGATCCTGCTGGAAGGGCTCAGCCGCCTGGAGTACCGCGGCTACGACTCGGCGGGCCTCGCGGTGTGCACCAGGGCCGGGCTCAAGGTACGCAAGGCGAAGGGGCGCGTCGCCGATCTCGCCGCGGACCTCCCCGCGCGCTTCAAGGGCGCGCCCGGCATCGGCCACACCCGGTGGGCCACCCACGGCGAGCCGACCGTCGAGAACGCGCACCCGCAGACCGACATGGCGCAGCGCATCGCCGTCGTCCACAACGGGATCATCGAGAACGCCGACGAGCTGCGCGCCAAGCTGGTCGCCGACGGCGTCGAGTTCACCTCCCAGACCGACACCGAGACGATCGCCCACCTCATCGCGGCCGCTTTCGCGGGCGGCGCGAACGACCTGGAGCAGGCCGTGCGCTCGGCGCTGCGGCGCGTGGTCGGCGCCTACGGCCTCGCGATCATCGACGCCGAGCACCCCGATCGCATCGTCGTCGCCCGCAACGGCAGCCCGGTGCTGCTGGGCGTCGGGGAGAAGGAGATGTTCGTCGCCTCGGACGTCGCCGCGCTGATCGGCTACACCCGCCAGGTCGTCTACCTCGACGACGGCGAGCTCGCCACGATCACCGCCACCGGCTACCGCACCTTCACCCTCGACGACCGGTCCACCGCCAAGGAGCCGTCCATCATCGACTGGGACGTCGTGGGCTCCGAGATCGGCGACAACGCCCACTTCCTGATCAAGGAGATCAACGAGCAGCCGCGCACGATCAAGCGGACGCTCTCGGGCCGGCTCGACGAGCGCTTCGACACCGCCCACCTCGGCGGCCTCAACCTCACCGTCCGCGAGGCGCGGGAGATCAAGCGGGTCAAGATCCTCGGCTGCGGCTCGGCCTGCTACGCGGGCGACCTCGGCGCCCAGCTCGTCGAGGACCTCGCCCGGGTGCCGGCCACGTCCGAGGCCGCGTCGGAGTTCCGCTACCGCAACCCGGTGGTGGAGCCGGACACGCTCTACGTCGCGGTCAGCCAGTCCGGCGAGACCATCGACACCCTCGCCGCGGTGCAGGAGCTGCAGCGCAAGGGCGGGCGCGTGATCGGCATCATCAACGTGGTCGGGTCCACGATCGCCCGCCAGGTCGACGGCGGCATCTACCTCCACGCCGGCCCGGAGATGTCGGTGGCCGCCACGAAGTCGTTCACCTCGACGGTCACGGCGTTCGCGCTGCTGGCGCTGCACCTGGGCCGGATGCGCGACCTCGCGCCGTCGGAGGGCAAGCGGATCATCGCCGGCCTGCAGGCGCTGCCGGACCAGGTCGAGGAGGTCCTGGAGCGGTCCGACGCGATCCTGGACATCGCGAAGGAGATCGCGCCGAGCTCCTCCATCATGTACGTCGGGCGCCGCCGCGGCTGGCCGGTGGCCCGCGAGGGCGCGCAGAAGCTCAAGGAGATCTCCTACATCCACGCCGAGGCCTACCCGTCGGCGGAGCTGAAGCACGGCCCGCTCGCGCTGATCAGCCCGGACATGCCGACCATCGCCGTCGTGCCCGACGACGACCTGCTCGACAAGAACACCTCGACGCTGCGCGAGATCAAGGCCCGCAAGGGCCCGGTGATCGCGCTGGCGCACCGCGAGCTGGGGTCCGAGCTGGCCGACCGCACCCTGGTCATCCCCGCCAACGAGCCCGAGCTGGATCCGATCCTGCTCTCGATCCCGCTGCAGCTGCTGGCCTACCACGCGGCCGTCGTGCTGGGCCGGGACGTGGACAAGCCCCGCAACCTGGCCAAGAGCGTCACGGTGGAGTGAACCGGCCGCAGCGCATCGAGCCCGCGCGATGCGCTGTGGAGGGCCTTCCAGCAGCATCGAGCCCGCGCGATGCCCTCTCAGGGGCCCGTGAGCCAGGCGCACACGGGGGGTAGTGCGATGCTCATGGGGACGTGGGGGCGGCCCACGTAGGTCTCCACCGGGCCTGCGGTGTGCCAGCCCAGGCGGTGGAAGAAGCGCTCGTTGGCCACCTGGACGTGGGCGTGCATCACGTGCCCGCCGCGGGCGCTCGCGGTCGCCACGGCGTGGCGCACCAGCGGGGCGCCGACCTGAGCGGACCGGAACTCCGCCAGCACGGCCAGCCGGTCGCCCAGCCACTCCCCGGGCCCGGTCGGGTAGAGGCGGACGGTCCCGGCCGGGCGGCCGCCGTACAGCGCGAGGACGTGCGTGACGTCGTCGCGCGCGTCGTTGACGTCCACATCGGACTCTCCGAACACGCCCTGCTCCTCGACGAAGACCGCGCGCCGGATGGCGTGGTGCGCGCGCAGCCCGCCGGCGTCGTGGACGGGCCGGCACAGCACCGGGTCGGTGCCGATCAGCACGCTGACCGGCGCGCGCCCCCCCGAACGAGTGGCACTTTCGTCGCATAGGTTCCGACGAGAGTGCCACTCGTCGGTGCGGGAGGGAGCGAGGGAAGGCGCGCTCATGCGGGGCGGCGGCCGATCTGCAGCAGGGGGGCGGCGCCGGTGGGCCCGCACGGGGTCGGGGCGGCCGCGGACTGGACCAGGTTCAGGCTCGAGCAGGCCTGGCATCTCGCGCAACCGGCCACGGCCGTGTCGGCGTCCAGCCCGCGCTCGGCCAGGAACCCGGCGACCTTGCGGTAGATCGGCTCGGTGTACTCCCGCGACGGCGCCGGGACGTCCTCCATCAACGAGCCCGCGACGGGCCGCAACGGGACGACGAACGGGTAGACGCCGATGTCGACCGCGCGCTTGCACGCGTCGACCGTCAGCTGCGGGTCCTCGCCCATGCCGAGGATCACGTAGGTCGAGACGCGGCCCTCGCCGAACACCTCCACCGCGTGCTCCCAGGTGCGGAAGTAGGTCTCGATGCCGGTGCGGAACTTCCCGGGCGCCACGCGGGCGAGCACGGCCGGGTCGAACGTCTCGATGTGGATGCCCAGCGCGTCCACGCCCATGTCGTGCACCCGGTCGATCACCGACAGGTCGCGCGGCGGCTCGAACTGGACCTCCACGGGCAGCCCGGCGGCCTCCTTCACGGCCTGGCCGCACTTCCCGACGTAGAGCGCGCCCCGGTCGGGCGCCACCGAGGACCCGGTGGTGAGCGTGGCGTCGACCGCCCCGTCCAGCTCCTTCGCGGCGACCGCGACCTCGGCGAGCATCTCCGGCGTCTTCCTCGCGATGGTGGCGCCGGAGGCGAGCGAGAGCCCGATGCCGCAGAAGCCGCACTGGTCGGAGTTGCCCCAGTAGTTGCAGGCCTGGACCACGGTGGACGCCAGGGAGTCCAGGTGCAGCAGCGCGATCCGGTGGTAGGGGACGCCGTCCGCGGTCTGCAGGTCGTAGAAGCGCGGGCGGGACGTACCGGCCACCGAGGCGATCTTGACGCCGTCGCGGTAGATGCCCTGGCCGTCGTCCTCGGCGCGCAGCGCGTACGGCGACGTCTCGCTGGGCGGGACCGTGACCGGCACGCCCTCGATCCACAGCATCCCCGAGTCGGACGGCCCGGCGCCGCCCTTCCGGGCGGTCTCCAATGTGGTCTCGAGTCGCAGGCCGACGCTCTGCAGGTCCATGATGAGCTCGGCGACCGACATGGAACTCCTCGTTCACTAAGGTAGTTGCTCGTGTCCTATAGGAAACTAGACGGTGGGTCGCTGTCAAGGGTCGCCCTGCTCACGCACTCGACGACGCCGCGCGGCGGCCACGTCCACACGCTCGGGCTCGGCGAGGCGCTGCACCGCGCCGGGCACCCCGTGCACCTCGTCGCGATGGGGGAGCGGCTCTACCGTCCCGTCGACCTCCCGCACACCGTCGTGCCCGGGCCGGCGCGCGAGGGCACGACGCTGGAGCAGCGCGTGTTCGCGTCGATCGACCTGATGGCGGCCGAGCTCGCCGCCCGCATCGACGAATTCGACGTCCTGCACGCCCAGGACTGCATCGCCGCTTCTGCCGCACTGCGGGCGCGCGCGATGACCGGATCACCGGTCCGCGTGCTGCGCACCGCGCACCACGTCGACGACTTCACCACCCAGGCCCTGATCGACTGCCAGCGCCGCGCGATCGTCGAGCCCGACCGCGTGCTGGTGGTCAGTGAGCAGTGGCGGCGGATCCTGCGCGCCGACTACGGCGTGGAGTCGACGGTGGTCCCGAACGCGGTCGACACCGCACGGTTCGCGCGCCGGGCCGGGCCGGCTCGCGGGCCCGGGGCGGTGCTGCTGGCCGTCGGGGGGATCGAGCCGCGCAAGGGGTCCACGGTGGCGTTCCGGGCGCTCTCGCGACTGGCCCGCTCCGCTGATGCGGCCGGGGTGCCGAGGCCGGTCCTGGTGATCGTCGGGGGACACTCCTTCCAGGACTTCGCCCCCTACCGCGACGCCGCGCTGGCCGAGCTGCCGGCGCTCGGGCTCACCGCGGGCGTCGACGTGGTGGAGGTCGGCACCGTGACCGACGCGGAGCTGGCCGGCTGGTACGCCGCGGCCGACGTGCTCTGCTACCCGTCCACCGTGGAGGGCTTCGGGCTGGTCGCGATCGAGGCCATGAGCCAGGGACTGCCGGTGGTGGCCAGCGACATCGAGGTCTTCCGGGAGTACCTCGTCGACGGCGTGGATGCGCTGCTCCCCGCGGTGGGCGATCCCGACGCGCTGGCCGGGGCCCTGGGTGCGGTGCTGGCCGACCCCGCGTTGCGCGATCGGCTCCGCGCGGCCGGAGCCGCCACCTCGGCGGCGTACACGTGGGACGCGAGCTCCGCGGCCCACGCGCGGGTCTACGCCGATTCCTGATCGGATCCCCACGGGTCGTCGCATCCCGAAACCGCCGCCTCGCGATCGACGGTTTCAAGTGACCGATCTGAGTCGTCGAACCCTCTCGTTGCACAGTTGGGCATCGCGCTCCCACTGCGTGCGTGCCACCGGTCACGCAGCGTTGTCGCAGCTCAAGTGGCCTTCCGTGACTTGCACAACGTTTGTCACGGTCCTAGGATCGAGATATTCCTTACGCTCACCGGTGCCCGGGAGGATCAGGTGCTAGCTCCCCCGCCTTCGCATTCCAGCTCCTTCGATTTCGCTCTGCGCCCCGTTCTGCTCCGTCTCCTGGCCATGCCGGGAGCGGCTCACGCCTGCATCGCCGATCCCGACACCGGGGAGCTCATGGCGGAGGAGGGCGAGCCTGTCGGCGGTGCCGCCGCGGCTGCGGCCGTCCTCAGCTGGGGGCGGCACGCCACCGCGATGTTCGCGGCCGCGCCGGGCGACGAGCTCGACGATTTCATGATCAGCTCGGCGCGCGGTTACCACGTCGTGCGACGGGTCGCGGCCGGGGGGAGCACGTTCCTCGTCTACCTCGCGCTCGATCGGTCCCGGTCCAACCTCGCGGTGGCCCGCCGCGAGCTGGCCGCCAAGGAACTCCGCACGCAGCTGGCCGAGGCCATCTGCCCACCCGTCGTCTCCTCGGTGCTTCCCCGCCGGGTGCCGGCCGCGCCTCCGGCGCCGCTGCCGGTCCTGCCCGCGCCCCGGCCCACTCCGGGGCACTCCTCCACCCCGGGGCACCCCTCCACCCCGTCGGTCCTCACGAGGACCTGGGCCGACGACCTCGACACGATGCGCCGCCTCGTCACCGGGTTGCGGCTCATCGCGTGAGCACGACCCCCGAGCACCACCTCCACCCGGCGGGCCTCCCCGATGCCCGTTCCGTCCCCGAAGGAGCACTGACATGAACAACGTCGACCGCGCGCTGGACATGGCCGCGAACATCAAGGGCGCTTTCGCCGTCGCCCTCGTGGACTACGACAGCGGCATGACCCTGGGCTCCCGCGGCGGCAGCGCCGAGTTCGACCTCGACGTCGCCGCCCCTGGCAACAGCGAGGTCGTGCGCACGAAGCTGGACGTCATGCAGAAGCTCGGCCTGCGCGACCTGATCGAGGACATCCTCATCACCATCGACACGCAGTACCACCTGATCCGCCCGATCAAGGGCCAGCCCGAGGACAAGCTGTTCTTCTACCTCGCGCTCAACCGGACCCAGGCCAACCTCGCGATGGCCCGCCGCGACCTGCGCGTGATCGAGCAGCAGTTCTACATGGCCGCACCCGGCCCGCAGTCGCCCGTGCCGGGCGATGGCGCTGCGTTCTTCGCCGCGAACGGGGCGCGCCGCTGAGCGGCTCGGGGCGCCACCGACACGCCCCGACCGTTCGCCACGACGGCCTCTCCGTCGTCCTCGGCTCGCTGATCCACGATCGGGCCCTCAAGGCCGCTGTCCTCACCGACGGACCCAGCGGGATGGTGCTCGACGCCTGCGTCATCGGGGACGCGGCCGTCGACGCCGAATTGACCGGCGGCCGCCACGCCGAGCTGATGCGGGTCGCGCTCACGCTGTCGACGGCGGGTGCGGGCCGCGACGTGGAGCTCATCGTGGACGACGGCGCCGGCTGGTACTCGGTGCTGCGGTCGGTGTCGGACCCGCTCGGGGAGCCCCTGGTCCTGTCCGCGGTCGTGCAGGGCACAGCGCGGCAGTGCGACCGGATCCGCCGCCGGTTGCGGGAGGTACCGGCGGATGCGCTCGTCGACGGTCCCTCGCTGCGTCGCCGCCCGGTCGACGGGCGGTGGGCGCTGGGTGGCGCGCCGCCCGTGCCCCAGCAGCCCGAGCCGACGCATCCCGAGCCGCCGCATCCGGAGTCGACTCAGCCCGTGTTGGCGCACCCCGTGCTGGTCCAGCCCGTGTTGGTCCAGCCCGTACTGGTCCAGCCCGCGTCGGTCCAGCCCGTGTCCACGCCGCCGCCGACGCCGGACGAGACGCTGCGCGCGATGCTGCCGGGCCCGCTCTCGGCCCTGCCTGCGGGTGCGTCGCCGCTACTCCAGGAGCAGGTGCCCGCGACGGACCCGGATCTCGGGCAGCCTGCGGTCGTTCTCCGGTAGCCGCCGCACGAGCCGGTCGTGCACCTCCAGGTCGTCGCGGCCCAGGAGGTGGGTGGCGTACTCGGCCAGCAGGTCGAGGTCGTCGGAGTCGAGCACCGCGTGCCGCAGGCCGGCATCCAGCTCGTCGCGCAGCTCGCGGATCTCCGGTGCGTCCGAACGGGGGAGCAGCGGGCCGCCACAGGCCTGCAGCGCCTCGGCCGGCTTCCCGGCGCGCAGGGCCCGGCGGACCGCGGCGAAGTCCGAGTCGACGCCCGCGTCCAACCGGTAGGGCCGGGTGCGCAGCACCTCGGCGCCGATCAGCCCGCGCAACCGCAGGATCTCGCCGCGCACGGTGGTGGGGTTGCCGTCGTCGCCGTAGAGCAGTTGGGCGAGCCGTTCCGCCGTGAGGCCCTCCGGGTGCAGGGCCAGTGCGGCCAGCAGCTCGGCCGGGCGCAGCGTCAGCGGGATCGACCGCCCGTTGAGCACGACGCCGGGCCCGCCCGTTCCCATGAACCGCAGCGACAGCGCGCTGCGCCGCGCGGTGGTGCGGGGCGCGCGCAGGAGGTAGCCCTCGGCGAGCGGTTCGAGCACCATCTCGCGGCCGTCGTCGAGGTGGACGCGGTCGGAGCCCAGCTCGGGCATGGCCACCCGCGCGGGCCACGCGCCGTAGGGCTCGCCGGCGACGATCCGCCCGGTCGAGGTGACGAGTGCACCCGTGCTGCCGCGCAGGCTGCTCAGGTGCGGCATGTTGCGCACGCGCAGCCGCTCGTCCGCGATCGCGAGCCGGACGCGCAGCTGGTTCTCCGCGAGCTGCGCCGTGGCCGACACGAGCTGCACCATCGCCGGGTGCACGGTGTGCAGGGGGCCGCTGATGTCGACGGCGCCGAGGATGGCGCCGGTGTCCGGGTCGTGGACGGGCGCGGCGGCGCAGGTCCAGGCGTGGAACGTGCGGACGAGGTGCTCGGCGGAGTGGATCTGCACCGGCGCGTCGACGGCCAGCGTGGTGCCCATCGCGTTGGTGCCGACCGCGTCCTCGGAGACCCGGTGGCCGGGGGCGAGCCCGGTCGAGTCGGCGACGTGCAACAGCCTCGCCGCCCCCTCGCGCCACAGGATGGTGCCGTCGGCGTCGGTGACGAGCATGACGTGCATGGCCTCGTCGGCGATGCTCACGAGCGTGCTGCGCAGCAGGGGCATCACCTCGTTGAGGGGGTGGGCGCTGCGCACCTCGGGCAGCTCGGCGTCGCGCAGCACGGCGGGTGGCACGTGCCGATCCGGGTCGACGTGGGCGGCGAGGCTGCGCTCCCACGACTCCGACACCAGCGAGCGGGGCTGGGCGGGCGGCGCGTCACCGCCGTGCACCGCCTCGAAGACCTCGTGCAGGAAATGGGCGTGCGCGATCGGGTCGTGTCCGGCTTGTGGGTTCATCAGCACTCCGAGCGTCACTGCCCCAGGATCGGACCATCATCGCCCAGCCCTTGACCAGCGGCAAGGCGGCCCCACCCGCGTGCAACGTCCAGGCAACGTGACGGCGCTTACTGTCCCCGCCATCACCGGAGATCATGCCAGGGAGGTTGCCCGTGACGACGGATGCCGTGATCGACGCCCGCGTGCTGGACCCCGGGATCACCCCCGGGATCACCGCTGCGCCGGTGGCGCAGCGCACCGCGCGCATCCTCATCGTCGACGGCGAGGCCATCGTCCGGTTCGGCCTGCGGCAGCTGTTCGCCCCCGATCCCGACCTCGCGGTGGTCGGCGAGGCCGCCAGCCCGCGTGACGCGCTCGTCGTCGCCGACCGCTGCCCGCCCGACCTGGTCGTCCTCGACGTCGAGCTCGGCCGCGGCGACGCCGCTGGTGTGGAGCTCGCGCGGATGCTGCTGGAGCGCCACCGCGGCGTCCGGATCCTGGTGCTCACGGGCTGCCGCGACCGCGAGGTGATGATGCGCACCGTGCGCCTCGGCGTGCACGGCTACGTCCGCAAGAGCGCCGAGACCGCCGACATCACCCGCGCCGTGCACGCGCTGCTGCGCGGCGAGAGCGTCTTCGACTCGCGCGGGCGCGGCGAGACCATGGTCGTCGACGTGCTCCGCGACGAGGACCGCCCGGTCGCCCGCTCGTTCGGCAGCGCCATGCTCACCGAGCGGGAGAACCAGGTGCTGCGGCTGCTCGCGGTGGGGATGTCCAACCGTGAGATCGGACGCCGGCTGGTGATCAGCGAGGCCACGGTGAAGTTCCACGTGCGCAACCTGCGCGACAAGCTCGAGGTGCGCCGCCGCACGGAGATCGTCTACACGGCGACGCGGCAGGGCATCGTCTGACACACTGTCCACCATCGGGTGCGGCTGTCTACGATGGTGGACGTGGAGGTCGCCGCGTGGGAACCCGTCGTGAGCGCGATCGGGCCGAAGGTCCGGGAGGCGCGCCAGGCTTCGGGGCTGTCGTTGCAGCAGCTCGCGGCCCGGTCGGAGGTGTCGGCGGCGGCGATCCACAAGGTGGAGCGCGGCGACATGGTGCCCACCATCACGACCCTGCTGAAGCTCTCCGCGGCCCTGGACCGGCCGATCGCGCACTTCGTCGGTGACGGCACCCGGCCGCGGCCGGTCGCGGTCCACGTCCGCGAGGAGCGGCCGACCCCGCCGGACTGGGCCCCCGCGGCCCGCGGCGTCACCGGCCGGCTGCTGGCCGCGCCCGACGAGCGGTTCCGGGCGGGCGGCGTGCAGGCCACGGTCGAGCCCGGCGGCGGCAGCGGCGACACCCGGCCCCTGCGGCCGGGCGAGGAGCTGGTGGTCGTGCTGGAGGGCGCGCTGGACGTCGAGGTCGCCGGTGAGCAGTACCGCGTCGCCGCCGGTGAGACCCTGCACTACCCCACGGACCGGCCGCACGAGTGGCGCAATCCCGGCACCGCACCGGCCCGTGCGGTGTGGTTCACGGTGCGCGGATGACCGAGTCGCTCGCCGAGATCGTCGCGTCGGTGCTGGCCAACCCCGGGCTGCGGTCGAAGGCCGAGATCGGGCTGGTCGGGGAGGTGCTGGGGGCGGCGCCCGACTGGCTCGGGGGGCCCGGCGACGACGGCGCGGTGGTGGACGCGGCCGGCGCGCGCGTCGTGGCCTGCGGGGAGGCGGTGTTCCCGCCGTTCGTGGCCGCCGACCCGCACGGCGCCGGGTTCGCCGCGGTGCTCACCAACGTCAACGACCTCGCCGCGATGGGCGCGCTGCCGCTCGGGATCGTGGACACGATCGCGGCGTCCGAGCCGGTGGCCCGCGCGGTGCTGGGCGGGATGCGCGAGGCGTCGCTGCTGTTGGACGTGCCGATCATCGGCGGCCACCTGACCATCCACGACGGCCCGCCCGCCGTCTCCGCGTTCGGGGTGGGGCACGCGCCGGTGCCGCTGTCGGTGACGAACGCGGCGCCCGGCCAGTCGCTGGTGGTGGCCGCGGCCCTGGACGGCGCGATGCGTGCGGACTTCCCGTTCTTCCCGGCCTTCGCCGCCCGCGGCGCGCGGTGCGCCGGCGACGTGCGGCTGCCGGCCCGGCTCGCCGCCGGCGGCCTGTGCGTGGCGAGCAAGGACATCAGCATGGCCGGGCTGGTCGGGTCGCTGGCGATGCTGCTGGAGTGCGACGGGCTCGGCGTCACGGTCGACCTGGACGCCGTGCCCGCCCCCGCCGGCGTGCCGCTCACGAGCTGGCTCAACTGCTTCCCCAGCTTCGGCTTCCTGCTCTGCGTACCGGCCGGCCGGGAGGGCGAGTGCCTGGCCGCGTTCGCGGAGCGGGACCTGGCCGCCGCGGTGGTGGGGACGCTGGACGGCACGGGCGAGCTGGCGCTGACGGCAGGCGGCGGGCGCGCGGCCGTGCTGGACCTCGCGACGTTCCGGGTGACGGGCCTGCCCCGCTAGCGCGGTGGCCGCGAACGTTCACCGGGGCAGGGCGACGCAGCCGGCTCGAAGCCTTCCATGATCGATGTCTTGGGACGCACGACCGGCGCTGACACGGCTGCCGGTCCCCGAATGGTGATCATGAGTGAACCGCCGGCGAGGGTGGGCATGTGATCGCCGGTGGGGGACGCTAGAAGGTCGTGCCGGTGACCCGCAAGTGGGGCCGGGACCGAGCGGGAGCCAGGATCGGGCAGATTCCCGAGCCCGAGGCGATGCTCAGCGGGGCCGCGGGCAGCGCGCGCATCGCGATGTCCGTGGCGAGGGCGAAGACGCGCTCGACGCGGGCGGGGTCCTGCCAGCGGTGGCGCTGCGCGAACTCCGGCCAGCGCGCCGGGGCGATCATCTCGTCGGCGTCGTACTCCAGCTCGTGCCAGGTGACGGCGAGGTCGAACAGCTCCAGCACCGCGTCCGGGTCGGCCTCCACCGCGAGCAGCCGGTCGTGGTGCGCGCGGCGCGCGGGATCGGACCGGCACCCGCCGTGGCAGGCGAGGCGGGTGAGGCGGGGCGGGTGCGCATCCGGCATGGGTAGATGGTCGTGATCAGCGGGTACCGATCCGTTTCCGAACTGTTGCTTCCGAATGAAGTCCGGCAGATGCGGTGGGCGGCAGCCGTCCCGTTGCAGCATGGTGGCCTTGCTCCAACGAGATCGGAGTGAAGCCACCATGCTGCAACGGTGGGCCGGGGACTCAGCCGAAGAAGACCTCGGCCTCCGCGTACAGCGCCGGGTCCACGACCTTCAGCTCCTTGGTGGCCTCGGCCAGCGGCACCATGACGATGTCGGTGCCCCGCAGCGCCGTCATGTGCCCCCACTGCTCGGCGTGCACGGCGTCGATCGCGTGCAGGCCGAAGCGGGTGGCGAGCCAGCGGTCGCGGGCCGTCGGCGTGCCGCCGCGCTGCACGTGCCCGAGGACGGTCGTGCGCGCCTCCTTGCCGGTGCGCGCCTCGATCTCCTTGGCCAGGTAGTCGCCGATGCCGCCGAGCCGGACGTGCCCGAACGCGTCCTTCTCGCCCGAGAGCAGCGACTCCGAGCCCTCCTTGGGCTTCGCCCCCTCGGACACGACGATGATCGGCGCGTAGTCCAGGCGGAACCGCGACTCGACCCAGTTGCACACCTGCACGATGTCGAACCTCACCTCGGGGATGAGGATCGCGTTCGCGCCGCCCGCCATGCCCGCGTGCAGCGCGATCCAGCCGGCGTGGCGCCCCATCACCTCGACGATCAGCGCGCGGTGGTGCGACTCGGCCGTGCTGTGCAGCCGGTCGATCGCCTCCATCGCGATGTTGACCGCGGTGTCGAAGCCGAACGTGTAGTCGGTGCCCGACAGGTCGTTGTCGATCGTCTTCGGCACGCCGATGACGTTGACGCCCATGTCGTGCAGCTTCGTCGCGACGCCGAGGGTGTCCTCGCCGCCGATCGCGATGAGCGCGTCCACGCCGAGGCTCTGGAGGTTGTGCTTGATCCGCTCGACCCCGCCCTCGACCGCGAACGGGTTGGTGCGCGACGAGCCGAGGATCGTGCCGCCGCGCGGCAACAGGCCGCGGACGGCCGGGATGTCCAACGGCTTGGTCAGTGCCTCGAGCGGTCCGCGCCAACCGTCGCGGAACCCGAGGAACGAGTAGCCGTACTCCGGGACGCCCTTGCGGACGATCGCTCGGATGACCGCGTTCAGTCCGGGGCAGTCCCCGCCACCGGTGAGCACGCCGACACGCATGGGCTCTCTCCATCGATGCAGAAGCTCAGGATGCCCGAACGGTAGCGGTAGTGCGCTACCCGCGCGTGACGTGGTCCACGATGCCGTACTCGCGGGCCTCCTCGGCGGTGAACCAGTGGTCGCGGTCGGAGTCGGCGGTGACCGTCTCCACGGCCTGCCCGGTGTGCGCCGCGATCAGCTCGGCGATCTCGCGCTTCATCTGCCCGTACACGCCGGCGCGGATCGCGATGTCGGTGGCGCCCCCGCTCATGCCCGCGGACGGCTGGTGCATGAGGATCCGGGTGTGCGGGAGGGCGTGCCGCTTGCCCGGCGCACCCGCCGAGAGCAGGAACTGCCCCATCGACGCCGCGAACCCCAGGGCCCACGTCGCCACGTCGGGCCCGATCAGCTGCATCGTGTCGTAGATCGCCATCCCGGCGGTGACGGAGCCGCCGGGCGAGTTGATGTAGAAGGTGATGTCGCGCTCGGCGTCCTGTGCGGCGAGGAGCAGCAGCTGCGTGACGATCCGGTTGGCCACGGCGTCGTCCACCTCGGTGCCGAGGAACACGATCCGCTCCTCCAGGAGCCGGTCGGTGATCGGGTCGGCTCCCGACGCGTGGACGACGGGCCCGGAGAGCGCGGCGGGGAGCGGCTGCGGGGCCGGCAGAGCCGGGCGGTGCAGGGGCCGCGGGTAGGGCAGCGGCACGGCGGGGCCGGGATGGCCGGGCCCCCCGAGTGCCGCGGCGAGCGTCTCGGTGGGCTGGGTGCGGGCCGGGGTTCCGGTCGGGATCGGCACTGGTGCTCCTCTGGTCGGCGTACCCGCGACGCTAGGCCCGGCGATCACCGGTCGAGCCACGTGTTCGCCACGAGCGGTGATGTTCGCCGACAGCGGACGTCGCAGCGCGCGTGGTCACCTCGCAACCCGCCGACGCGCTGCGAGGTGACCGCACGTGCTGCGAGGTCGGTCAGCAGCCCGCCGGCTCGCCGGACGCGCGGGCGCCGAAGGAGACGTGGACGTGGTCCATGTGGTTGGCCGTGATCCCGCCGCGGTCCTCCATGGCGTGCCAGCCGCTGCCGTAGTTGATGCGCTGCCGCCAGATCACGTAGGTGATGCCGAACGCGTCCCTGTTCTCCAGCGCGCAGGACGCGAGCGCGTCGCCCGTGGCGCGGTCGACCATGAAGTCGACGGCCTTGCCCGAGGGATGGTCCGACGCGCCCGCCCGGCCCGCGACGCCGTACATCGTCGGCTCGCCGAACCGGCACCCGAAGAACTCGGCCGCCGCGCGGGTCGCCCTCGTCACGCCACCGAGGCCGGACGTGTCGAGCCCGCACTCGGCCGCGGCCGCCTGCTCCGCTCTCCGGGCCGCCGCCTTCCGGGCCTCCTCGGCCTTCGCCGCGAGGACCTGCTCCTCGGTGCGCCGCACGGCCGCCACCAGCCGCGACGCGTCCAGCACCTCGGGCACGGGCACGACCGGCTCCACCGACGGGACGAGCAGCGCATCGGGCGCCGCCACGGCGGCGGGAGCGACGGCGCCCGTCATCGGGCTCGCCGAGCCCATCAGCGTCAGCGCGCCGCCCGCGACGGCGACGACGGCGGTGCCCCGCCGCAGCGGGGCCGGGACGGACCGGTGCGCACCGCCGCCCGCTCGCACCTCGGTGGCGGGCGGCAGGTGTGCGCGTCGGCCC
>CAXTTN010000083.1:0-3833 GCA_964247105.1 uncultured Pseudonocardia sp. | reverse complement strand
GGACGGGGACGGACCGGTGCGCACCGCCGCCGGTCGCCGCGCGGCCGGGAGCCGCGGGCGTCGGAGGTTGGTGTGCGCGTCGGCCCCGGGGGGAGCGATGCCGAGCCACGAACCTGCCTTCCGGATCGACGGCCCGGCAGGACGGGTGGGGAGTCCCTGTGTCCTGTTCGTGACCGAGCCGTCATCGATCCGGTAGCGAAGGTAGGCAACCTCCCGCCCGGACGCGCGGAACATGAGGATCGAACCGGACAACCGCGCCGTGGCGCGCGACGAACGGTCCGGACGTTCCCTGCGCGGCCCGGGCAGGCCATGCTCTCCGGTTGTGCTGGGACAGGTGGTGGCGGTCGGGGCAGGGCTCATGGGCGGCGTGTTCGTCGCGTTCTCGGTGGCGGTGATGCCCGCGTTGCGCCGCAGGCCCGCGGCCGAGGCGGTAGCGGTGATGCAGGAGGTGAACCGCGTGATCGTGAGTCCGCTGTTCCTGCTGCTGTTCCTCGGCACCGCAGTGGCCGCCGTCGTGGCCGCGGTGCTCGACCTGCGGCACGCGCCGGGTGCGGCGCTCTACGTCGTGGGCGCGCTCGGCGTGACGATGGCCGTGAACGTGCCGCTCAACAACCGCCTCGACGCCGAGGGCGAGCAGGTGTGGGCGCGCTACCTGGCCCGGTGGACGGCCTGGAACCACGTCCGCGCGGTCGCGGCCACCGGCGCGTCGGCGCTGCTCCTGGCACTCTGAGGGCCTACCTGTTCCGCTGGGCGATCGCCACGAGGTAGCGGCACGGCTCCGCCGTCGGGTTGCGGAACGTGCAGGTGGACGGCGGGCCGAGCTCCAGGCAGTCGCCCGCGTCCAGCACGTGCTCGACCTCGCCCTCGACGAAGTGCCACACGCGGGCCGCGTACCGCTGGTCGTGCGACGTCAGCGTGTACGTGGAGACGGGCCTGCGCCGCACCGGCACGGGCCGCGCGCTCTACCAGGCCCTCCTCGCGCGCCTCGTCGACTCGTCCCCGGTGTCCGAATAGTCCGCTGACCTGCACTGATCGTTCACAGCGGCGAGGGCTACTGTCGGGACCGTGACGGACTGGGACGGGCGCGGGCTGCCGCCGGTCGCGGCCGAGCGGGCCCGGCGGGCCGCCGCGGGCGGGGCCTGGACGTCGTTGCTCACCGTCCCCGCCGCCGCGGGCCTGGAGGTGGCCGGCTTCGACCCCGTCGGCGAGGTCATGGGCTCGATGGTGCAGAAGATCGGCTGGGCCGGGTTCCGCGGCTGCGGCGCCTACGGGGTCTGGGGCGGCGGCACGACCGTGACGTCCTCGGACCGGTCGCGGTTCAGCGGGTTCGCCCCCTACGTCCAGGCGCTCGACCTCGGCTACGGCACGGCGATGAGCCGGATGGTGCTGGAGGCGCAGACGATCGGCGCCGACGGCATCGTCGGGGTGAACCTGCGGATGAGCCACATGGACGGCGGCACGCGCGAGTTCACCGCGCTCGGCACGGCCGTCCGCGCCCGCAGCACCACCCGCCCGCGGCGCGTCTTCAGCACCCACCTGCCCGGCCAGGACGTCGCGAAGCTGGTGGCGGCCGGGTGGATGCCCACCGACCTCGTCTTCGGCCTCTCCGTCGCGATCCGCCACGACGACTGGCGCACGCGGCAGCAGGCGTCGTGGGGATCGGGCAACGTCGAGGTGTCGGGCTACACCGAGCTGATCACCCACACCCGCGCCGACGCCCGCCACCGGTTCGGGCAGCACGTGCACCAGACCGGCGCCGACGGCGCGATCGTCGACACCATGACGCTGAGCGCGTTCGAGTTCGAGCCGTCGGAGAACCACCGCGACCACGTCGCCGAGGCCACCGTCTTCGGCACCGCGCTCGCCCGCTTCCACGCCGGTGCCGCCGCGCCGTCGCGGTCCCTGACCTACCTGCCGCTGCGATAGGAGAGCCCAGTGACCGCAGGAGAGCTGCACATCCCCGAGGACGCGATGCGCCGCCTCGCCGAGATGCGCCCGGGGCAGGCGACCAGCCTGTTCACGTCCGACCTGTCGGTGAACGAGTTCCTGCTGGTCCGCGAGGCGGGGTTCCGGCCGCTGGGGCTGGTGCTGGGGTCGAGCATCTACCACGTCGGCTTCCAGATGGGCCGCTGGAACAAGAACCAGGAGCTCACCACGCTCTCGCAGGCGATGTACCACGCCCGCGAGCTGGCGATGAGCCGCATGGAGGCCGAGGCCGACCAGCTCGGCGCCGACGGGATCGTCGGGGTGCGGCTGGAGATCGAGTTCAAGGAGTTCGGCACCGACCTGGCGGAGTTCATCGCCGTCGGCACCGCCGTGAAGTCCGACCACCCGACGCCCGAGGGCGGCTCGTGGCGCAACAACCGCGACCAGCCCTTCACCTCGGACCTGTCCGGCCAGGACTTCTGGACGCTCATCCAGGCCGGCTACGCGCCGCTGGCCATGGTGATGGGCACGTGCGTCTACCACATCGCCCACCAGCGGTTCTGGCAGGCGATGGGCAACATCGGGCAGAACGTGGAGCTGCCGCAGTTCACCGAGGCCCTCTACGACGCGCGCGAGCTGGCGATGAGCCGGATGCAGGCCGAGGCGGAGCACTTCCACGCCGAGGGCATCGTCGGGGTGCAGCTGCGCTCGCACGGGCACCGCTGGGGCGGGCACACCACGGAGTTCTTCGCGATCGGCACGGCCGTGCGCCCGCTGCGCGCCGACCACCGCATCCCGACACCCCAGCTGGTGCTTCCCCTGACAGACTGAGCCGGTGACCTCGCCGACCGACACCACGAGCCCCGCGCCACCGGCAGGGGAGCGCTCGGCATGAGCGTCGAGCCCTCCGGGCTGGGCCCGATGGGCGACGTCCAGCTGCTCGCGGCCACCCTGCGGTCCGACCGCGCCGACGTCGAGTCCTACGCCCGCGTGCTGAGCGGCGCACTGGCCGGGGCGCTGCCGGCCGGGATGGTCGAGATCGAGCACAAGCGCGGCCTGGCCGACCGGATGGCCGGGCGCGAGGGGCGCGCCGTGGCCGTCGTCGTGCACGGGCAGGACCGCGAGCTGGAGCTGCGCGAGGGCGCCCGCGGCGGCGTCGAGGCGCAGGTGCGGCAGGTGGTGCGGGGCGTCGTGATCAGCCGGAAGGCGGTGGGGGTGGACGAGTGGCTGCACGCCCTCGCGGAGGACCTGACGCGCATCGCCGCCCGTGACGCGGCCGCGCGGGCGGCGCTGGAGCGGTTGCTGGCGGGCGGGGCCTGACCCTCGGGTCTGCTCAGCGGCGCGGCGGTCGGCCGGTCGCGATCACGGGCAGGAGGTGGCTCGCGGGTGTCCTGAGACCGCCGTTCGCCCGTGATCACGCGCCGTTCGCGGGTGGGAGGGTCACGGTGAAGCACGCGCCGCCCTCGGCGGCGGGCTCGGCCCGGATCGTCCCGCCCATGCGTGTCACCAGGCCGTGCACGAGCGCCAGGCCGATCCCGCCGACGCCGACGGGCCGGTTGCCGCGGTAGCGGTCGTGCAGCGCGCCGCGCTCGAACACCACGGCGTAGTCCTCGGGCGCGAGGCCGGGGCCACCGTCGCGGATCTGCAGCGCGCCGGCCGGGAGCACCGCGAACACCAGCGGCGCACCGGCCGGGGTCACGCGCAGCGCGTTCTCGGCCAGGCCGTCGAGCACCTGGCGCAGCCGTCGCGGATCGGCCGTCACGGGCACCGGACCGGGCGCGGCCACCAGGTGGAACGCCACACCCGCGTCGCGGCTGCGGGCCCGCCAGACCTGGGCGGCCTCGCCGGCGAGCGCGCTCAGGTCGACGGGCATCGGGTCGAGCGGGAAGTCGTCGGCCTCCAGCCGG
>CAXTTN010000082.1:0-22091 GCA_964247105.1 uncultured Pseudonocardia sp. | reverse complement strand
CCGGCGGCAGCACCGACTCCCGGTAGGCGTCGTCCTGCTGGTCGAACCACTCGACGCACGGCATGGACACGACCCGCGTGGGCACGCCGTCGGCCTCCAGCACGTCGCGGGCCTCGGCGGCGATCTGGAGCTCGGACCCGGTGGCGATGAGGATCACCTGCGGCGTGCCGGTGCCCGCGTCGGCGAGGACGTACCCGCCCTTCGCCACGCCCTCGTGCGACGTGCCCTCCAACACCGGGAGGTTCTGGCGGGTCAGGGCGAGCCCGACCGGGCCCTCGGGCCGCTCCAGGGTCGCCTTCCACGCGGCCGCGGTCTCGTTGGCGTCGCCGGGGCGCACGATCGACAGGCCGGGGATGGCCCGCAGCGCCGCCAGGTGCTCGACGGGCTGGTGGGTGGGGCCGTCCTCACCGAGGCCGATGGAGTCGTGGGTCCAGACGTAGACCACCGACGACTTCATCACCGCGGCCAGGCGGACCGCGCCGCGCATGTAGTCGGAGAACACCAGGAAGGTGCCGCCGTAGGGCCGGGTGGGCCCGTGCAGCGCGATGCCGTTGAGGATGGCGCCCATGGCGTGCTCGCGGATGCCGAAGTGCAGCGTGCGCCCGTAGGGCTGGGCCTTCCAGTTCTTCGTGGTGATCGACGAGGGCCCGAACGAGTCGGCGCCCTCCATCGTGGTGTTGTTGCTCTCCGCCAGGTCGGCCGAGCCGCCCCACAGCTCGGGCAGGACGTCGGCCAGGGCGTTGAGCACCTCGCCGGAGGCCTTGCGCGTGGCGATGCCCTTCGGGTCGACGTCCCAGCCGGGCAGCGCCTTGTCCCAGCCGTCGGGCAGCGTGCGTCCGATCATGCGGTCGAGCAGCGCCTTGCGCTCGGGCTCGCGCTCGGCCCACGCGTCGAAGGTCTCGGTCCAGGCCTTGCGCGCCGCGGTGCCGCGGTCGCCGACCTTGCGGGTGTGGGCGAGCACCTCGTCGGAGACCTCGAAGGTCTTCCCGGGGTCGAAACCGAGGATCTTCTTGACCTCGGCCACCTCGTCGGCGCCCAGCGCCGAGCCGTGCGCCTGGAAGGTGTTCATCTTGTGCGGCGCCGGGTAGCCGATGACCGTCTTCAGCACGATGATCGACGGCCGGCCGGTCTCGGCCCTGGCCGCGGCGATCGCCTCCTCGATGCCGACGACGTTCTCGCCGCTCTCCACGACCTGGACGTGCCAGCCGTAGGCCTCGTACCGCAGCGCGGTGTCCTCCGACAGCGCGATCGTGGTGTCGTCCTCGATCGAGATCTTGTTGTCGTCGTAGATCAGGACGAGGTTGCCCAGCTGCTGCGTGCCCGCGATCGAGGACGCTTCGGAGGTGATGCCCTCCTCGATGTCGCCGTCGGAGGCGATCACGAAGATGTGGTGGTCGAAGGGGCTCTCGCCGGGGGCCGCGTCGGGGTCGAACAGGCCGCGCTCGCGGCGGGCCGCCATGGCCATGCCGACGGCCGAGGCGAGGCCCTGCCCGAGCGGGCCGGTGGTGATCTCGATGCCGGGGGTGTGGCGGTGCTCGGGGTGGCCGGGCGTCTTCGAGCCCCAGGTGCGCAGGGCCTTGAGGTCGTCGAGCTCCAGGCCGTACCCGGCGAGGAACAGCTGGATGTAGAGCGTGACGCTGGAGTGGCCGCATGACAGCACGAAGCGGTCGCGGCCGATCCAGTCCTCGTCGCTCGGGTCGTGTCGCATCACACGTTGGAAGAGCGTGTAGGCCAGCGGCGCGAGGCTCATCGCGGTGCCGGGATGGCCGTTGCCGACCTTCTGGACGGCGTCGGCCGCGAGCACCCGGACCGTGTCGACCGCCCGCCTGTCCAGATCGGTCCAGTCGGCGGGCAGGTTCGGCGTGGTCAGGGCCTTGATGTCGATGTTCGCCACAGCGCTCCCTCACAGGTCGGGCGGGGGTTCGGCAGGCGGTACGTCGCGGCTTTCGCCAGGGCGTCCGGCTCTGCGGGTGAGCCTAGTCAGGTCACGGTGGTCCGGGAAACGCTTGCACCCCGGTGGTCATCCGACGTCTACCCGGCAGGCCCCGATCCCATACCTGCGGCTACCATCGACACGCCGTAGAAGCAGCTCCCACCCCAGCCGATTCGAGGTTCGCCGGTGACCGTGCCCGTGTCCCACCCGGGACCCGTGTTCCAGCGGGCGCGCGACACGGTCATGGCCTACCTCGGCCTCACCAAGACCCGCATCATCGAGCAGCTGCTCGTGGTCACCGTGCCGGCGATGTTCCTCGCGGCGCGCGGGATCCCGTCGGTGTGGCTGGTCGTCGCGACGCTCGTCGGCGGGGCCATGGCCGCGGCCAGCGCCCACGCGCTCAACTGCGTGGTCGACGCCGACATCGACCGGGTCATGAAGCGCACCGCCCGGCGCCCGCTGGCCAGGGGGCAGGTGCCCCCGCGCAACGCGCTGGTCTTCGGGCTCGTCCTGGGCGCGCTCAGCTCGGTGTGGCTGGGGCTCACCACGAACTGGCTGGCCGCGGCGCTGTCGGTGGCCGCCATCGCGTTCTACGTGCTCGTCTACACGCTGCTGCTCAAGCGGCGCACCTCGCAGAACATCGTCTGGGGCGGCGCGGCGGGCTGCATGCCGGTCGTGATCGGCTGGGCGGCCGTCACCGGCACGGTCGGCTGGCCGGCGCTGGTGATGTTCGGCGTGATCTTCTTCTGGACGCCGCCGCACTTCTGGGCGCTCGCGATGCGCTACCGCGAGGACTACGCGGCCGCGGGCGTCCCGATGCTGCCGGTGGTGGCCACGCCGGTGCAGGTGTCGCGGCGGATCGTCGCGTACTCGTGGGTGATGGCCGCGTGGACGCTGCTGCTGGTGCCGGCCACGAGCTGGATCTACGCGGCGGCCGCGCTGGGAGGCGGCGCGTTCTTCGTCGCGAAGGCCCACCGCCTGCATCACGAGGTGGCCGCAGGCCACGAGCCCCGGCCGATGAAGCTGTTCCACCTCTCGAACATGTACCTGTGCGGCCTGTTCCTGGCGATCGCGGTGGACGCGGCGGTGGGCCTCCCGGTGCTCGGCTGGCCCTTCTAGCCCGACGTCGCAGCGCGTCGCGGCACCTCGCAGGGCGCCGGTGCGCTGCGAGGAGGCGCTGCGGGCTGCGAGCTCCACGGATCTCGCGGAACGGCCACGGCCGCGGGTGCGCCGGGGGCACGCTCTCCGCATGGAGATCTCTCGGCGTCGGGAACTGCTGGCCGCGGGTTTCGACCCGTCCGAGGTGCGGCGGCGGGTGCGGGACGGGCAGCTGCGGCCGGTGCGGCGCGGCGCCTACGTGGCCGGGGCGCTCCCGTCGAAGCCGGAGCAGCGGCACCTGCTGCAGGTGCGCGCGGCGCTGCCCGACGTGGCCCCCGACGCCGTCGTGAGCCACGTGTCCGCGGCGCTGTCGCACGGCGTCGACGCGCTGCGACGTGATCCCACGGGCTGCGACGTCAACCCAGAGCCTCGGGGGTCGACCACTCCTCGTCCCTCACGTGGTGGGCGAGGAAGGCCAGCACCGTCTCGTACCAGGTCACCGCGTTGTGGGGGGTGAGGATCCAGTGGTTCTCGTCGGGGAAGTAGAGGAAGCGGTGGGGAAGCGTGGCCGGGTCGCCCCGGTGGCGGCTGACCAGGTCCCACCACAGCCGCAACGCCTCGCCGACGGGCACGCGGTAGTCGTGGTCGCCGTGAACGACCAGCATCGGGGTCGTGATCGCGTCGGCGTGCCGGTGCGGGCTGTTGGCCTGCGCCATCTCCGCCGTCATCTCCCGCTCCCAGTAGGCCGGGGTGTCGGTGGTGGGGCCGAACTGGTCGAGCGCCCAGAGGCTCGCGTGCGTGACGATCGCGCGGAAGCGGTCGGTGTGGCCGGCGATCCAGTTGGCCATGTAACCGCCGAACGAGCCGCCCATCGCGGCGGTGCGCCCGGCGTCGATGTCGGGACGGGCGACGGCGGCGTCGGTGAGCGCCATCAGGTCGGTGTAGGGCGCCGCCCCCCAGGCGCCCCAGCCGCGGGCGACGAACCCGAGGCCGTACCCGGTGGACAGCGCCGGGTCGGGCAGCAGCACCGCGTAGCCGCGGGCGGCCAGCAGCCACGGGTTCCACCGCCACTGCCAGGCGTTCCAGCTGCCCAGCGGGCCGCCGTGGACGAACAGCACGAGCGGGGCCGGCGCGTCCGTGGTGGGCAGCACGAGCCACGACCGCAGCGGCGTGCCGTCCTCGGCCGTGGCGTGCACCTCGGTCAGGGTGCCGGGCAGCTCGGGCACGGGGGCCGGTCCGGGCAGCGGGACGGGCGTCCCCCCGTCGAGGCGGACCGGCGCGGGCGGGGCGTCGACGGCGCTGCGCAGCGCGTGGACCGTGCCGTCGGGGGCGACCGCGACGTCGGTGTAGGCGCCGTCGTCGCCGGTCAGGCGCGCCACGGTGCCCGAGGCGACGTCGATCCGGAAGACGGGACGCCGGCCGCCCTCGTCGGCGGTGACGACCAGCGCCGTGCCGTCGGGCGTCCAGCGGACCTCACCGGGCCAGCGGTCCCAGCCCGGCGCGACCTCGCGGGCGTCGCCCCCGGCCGTCGGCACCACCACGAGCCGGACGTCGGGCGGCGACGTCGGCGTGGACAGCGACTCGCGCAGGCACACCACCTGCCGGCCGTCGGGCGAGAGCACCGGCGCGCCGAAGTCGAAGCCGGGGTCCGCCAGCAGCGTGCGCCGCTCGGCGGTGGCCGTGTCGATCGCGACGACCGTCGACCGCGCGTCGCCGCGCGGCTGCGGCACCGCCCAGGTCGTGACGGCGGTGGCCCCGTCCGGGGTCACGTCGTAGGAGGCGTTGCGCAGCGCGGCGCCCGGGGCCGGCGTCAGGTCGCGCCAGACCACCGGGCCGTCGGCGGGCACGGTGCCGGCGAGCAGGCGCGGCTGGTCGGGCCCGAGGTCGGCGTCCCAGTGCCGCACCGGATGGCCGGCGTGCAGGATCGCCGTGACCTTGCGGTCGCGCCGCTCGCGGCGGCGGGCCGCGTCGTCCTCGGCGGTGACGGCGGCCGGCATCGTCATCGACACGGCGACGACGGTCCCGGCCGTGCGCGCCACGACGGGCCCGGACAGGCCACCGGGCCGGGTGCCCACCACGTGGGCCTCGCCGGTACGCGGGAGCAGCCACAGCGCGGCGGGTGCGTCGTCGGGCTGGTCCTTCGCGTCGGGGTCGGGCCGGGCCGAGGTGAACAGCAGGTCGCCGCCGGGGAGGAACGCGGGCGCCGACTCGCCGGTGGGGCCGCGCGTGAGCCGCCTGGCCGGTTCGCGTCCGGCGGGATCGATCTCCCACAGGGCGGGGCGGAAGCGGGTGCCGTCGGGGTCGGGCGCCGCGACGACGGCCACGAGCCGGGTGCCGTCGCCCGCCGACGCGGCACCGCCGCCATGGAGGGCGAGCCCCGAGACGCGGGGCAGGATCTGGTAGGCGCGGAGGTCGTCGAAGGGGCTCACGGGACGAGCAGCAGCTTGCCGGTCGTGCGCCGGGCCTGCAGGTCCTCGTGCGCGGCGCGGGCCTCGGCGAGGGGGTAGCGGTGCCCGATCCGGACGTCCAGGGTGCCGTCGGCCACCGCCGCGTACACCGCGCCGGACCGGGCCAGCAGCTCCTCGCGGGTGTGGATGTAGTCGAAGAGCTTGGGCCGCGTGAGGAACAGCGACCCGGCCGCGTTGAGGCGCTGCGGGTCCACCGGCGGCACCGGCCCGCTCGCCGCGCCGTAGAGCACGAGCATGCCGCGCCGTGCCACGGCGGCGAGGCTCGCGTCGAAGGTGGTGAGCCCGACGCTGTCGTAGGCCACCGCGACGCCCGACGCCGCCCGTGAGGTCGCGCACGGCTCCCGCCAGGTCGTCCACCTCGGTGTAGCGGATCACCTCGGCGGCGCCGGCCCCGCGGGCCAGCTCCTCCTTCTCCGCCGTCGACACGGTGGCGATCACCCGGGCGCCCAGCGCGGTGGCGAGCTGGGTCAGCAGCAGCCCGACCCCGCCCGCGGCGGCGTGCACGAGCACGTCCTCACCGGGCGCCACCGGGTACGTGTCGTGGACGAGGAAGTGCGCCGTCATGCCCTGCAGGAGCGCGCCGACGGCCGCCTCGTCGCTCACCGCGTCGGGCACCGGCACGGCCTTGTCCGCCGGCACGGCGATCACCTCGGCGTAGCTGCCCATGGTCTCCGACCAGGCCACGCGGTCGCCGGGCGCGAACTCGGCGACGCCCGTCCCGGCCGCCCGCACGCGGCCGACGCCCTCCATGCCCGACACGTACGGCAGGGGCATCGGGTAGACGCCCTCGCGCTGGTAGGTGTCGATGTAGTTGACACCCGCCGCCGCGACGTCGACGAGCACCTCGCCGGGCCCGGCGACCGGCTCGGGCAGCTCGACGGGGATCAGGACCTCGGGGCCACCGTGTTCGGTGATCTGAATGGCGCGCACGCGCCGATCATGCCCCGTCCGGTCAGGCGCGGGCGACCGCCAGTTCGGACGGCGGCTCCACCGGTGCGGCGGACGGGCGCTCCGAGGTGGCCGCCCACAGCGCCGCGGCGCCGATCGTCACCAGCCCGGCCCCCAGCACGTGGAACGACACCAGCACCTCGGGCACGCCCAGCGCGTACTGGATCCCGCCGAGGGCCCCCTGGGCCAGCACGAGCGCGACGAGGACGGCGAAGCGGCGCCGCAGCCGCGCGGGAGCGGCGACCGCCCACAGCGTGAACCCGATGCCGGCGACCAGGCCGAGGTAGGCGAACAGCAGGTCGGCGTGCAGCTGGGCGGTGGCCTCCACCCCGAGCCCGAGGCGGGGGGTCTTCGCGTCGCCCGCGTGCGGGCCCGACGCCGTCACGAACGTGCCGGCCAGCAGCAGCGCCCCCAGCACCGCGGTGCTGGTGGCGATCAGGCCGCGCACGGCAGGCCCCACGACCGGCCGGGACGGTCCCGCGCCGTCGCCCGCCGCGTCCACGAGCTGGACGGCCATCCACACGAAGAACATCGACACCATGAAGTGGATCGCGACGCTCCACCACACCAGCCCGGCCAGCACCACGAACCCGCCGATGACGGCCTGCGCGACCACGCCGAGCGGCTGCGCGAGCGCGAGCCAGGTGAGCCGACGGCGGCGCGGGCGGGTGTTGAGCGCGGCGAGGAACGCCAGCCCCGTGGCCACGACCAGGACGAACGTGAGCAGGCGGTTGCTGAACTCGATCCACTGGGTCAGCGCGGCGACCTCCGCGTGCGGCGTCGGCACGAGGCTGCCGGGGAAGCACTGGGGCCACGTCGGGCAGCCCAGCCCCGACCCGGTGACCCGCACGACGGACCCGGTGACGGCGATGCCGGCCTGCCCGATCACGGTGAGGATCGCCAGCCGCCGCATGACAACAACCGAGGTGGCCGGGAAGCGCGGGTAACTCACCCCACGATCGTCTCACTGCTCGCACTTCGGAGCCATCGGGCGGTCCGTGGCCACCCCGCAACCGCGTTCCGGCTCCGAGGTGTGCCATACCGGTCAGCCCAGCGCGGCCCGGATCACCGCGGCGAGCGCCACGCGGCCACGCTGGTCGGGGTGGACCTGGTCGGGGCCGAGCAGGGTGGGATCGGCCGCGACGACCGACGCCCAGTCGGCGATCCGCACCTGCCCGGGATGGCGCTCCGCGGCGGCCGCCAGCTCGGCGTTGTCGGGCTGCTGCCAGCGGCGCGGCACCGCGACGGTGACGAGCACCACCGGCCGCGTCCCCGCGGCGGCCACGATCGCCTCGACGTCGGCGTCGCGGATGATGCCGTTGCTGCCCAGGTGCACCACCACCGGCCCGCGATGGCTCGCGGTCCAGGCCGCGACGACGGCCGGGCCGCGGTCGAACTGGCGCCCGACCTTGCCGTCGACCGTCGTGGCCGCGCCCAGCGCGTCCCGCAGGGCCTCGGCGCTGCCCAGCACCACCGAGTCGCCGACGACCAGCGGCGCCGCTCCGGACGGGACCGGCGCGGCGGCCTGTGTCGGGGCCGCCGGCACCGACGCCGGTGTCGACATCGGTGCCGGCGCCGGCGCCGGGATCGTGACCTGCGGAGACACCGCTGGTGGAAGCGCTACGGCCGGGACCGGGGCGGGCGCCGCGACCCCCGGCACCGTGACCAGCGGGCCGCAGCTCGACGTCAACGCGCCCACCACCAGCCCGGCCACGGCGAGCCCGACTGCGGGGGAGCGGCGGGGCCCGTTCCGCAGCGCCGCGCTCCACCGCAGCAGGGCCCCGCGGCGCACCGGCAGCTCGACGAACCGGTAGGACAGCTCCGCCACGGCGAGCGTGGCCGCGATCCGGCCGGCGTCCACCAGCCAGGCCGGGCCGGGCACGTCGATGTCCGGGCGGGTCAGCACGAAGATCGGCCAGTGGTAGAGGTAGACGCCGTACGAGCGCTGTCCGAGCCACACCAGCGGGCCGCGCGCGAGCACCGCCCCGACGTGGCTGCGCGGGCGGGTCGCCGCCGCGATGACCAGCGCCGTGAGCACCGCGGTGCGGGCGAAGCCGCCGCGCTGGTAGAGCGCGTCGGCGTACTCCGAGGTCGCGAGCAGAACCACGACGAGCGTCACGAGCGCGGCGCCGCCGAGCACGTCGAGCGCGTGGTCGGCCGCGCGGCTGCCGGGCGGGTGGCCCTGGCGGCGCACCACGAGCATCGCGAGCGCCGCCCCGATCAGGAAGCCCGCGGCGCGGGTGTCGGTGCCGTAGTAGACGCGGCTGAAGTCGTCGGGGTCGTAGAGCGCGGCCATCGCCCACGCCGACGCCCCGGCGACGGCGAGCACCGGCACCACCCCGGCGCGCGGTCCCACCACGCGCAGGATCACGACCAGCACCACCGGCCACACCAGGTACAGCTGGCCCTCCACCGCCAGCGACCACAGGTGCAGCATCGGCGAGGGCCGGTCGAACGCCTCGGCGTAGGGCACGTGGCCCAGCACGAGGTGCCAGTTCTGCACGTAGGTGAGCGACGCGATCGCGTCGGCGCGCAGGTCGGGCACCGTCGCGCCGAGCACGGCGGTGAACAGCACGAGCGTCCCCAGCACGCCCGCCACCAGCGCGGGCACCAGCCGGCGCGCGCGGGCCCGGTAGAAGCCGGGCAGGTCGACCCGGCCGCGCCCGCGGAACTCCGCGAGCAGCAGCCCGGTCACGAGGAAGCCGCTGAGGGTGAAGAACACCTCGACGCCGAGGAAGCCGCCCGCGGTCCACGTCAGATCCGCGTGGTAGGCCAGCACGGCGATGACGGCCACCGCGCGGAGGCCGTCCAGCGCGGGGACGTGACGGAGCCCGGTGGGCGTGGTCGCGCCCGCCGGCCGCCGGGGCGGGATGCGGCGCGGGAGCGCGCGCGCCACATCCACCGCGTCCATTGTGTTCCCCCCACCGGCCCTGACCGACCTCGACCGTCGCACGGGACCGGCGAACGGGCACGGAGGCGCGCCGCGTCCCCGGTTCCCGGCGCGTCGCCGCCGCTGCCGGCCGCCGTGCGCCTAGCGTTCACCTCGACGATCGAGGGGAGGCGGAGCCGTGCCACCACGCGTGCCCCACCTGATCCGCAACCAGGCGCCCCTGATCTGCGCGCTGACGCTCGCCGCCGCGATGGTCGTCGGCCAGCAGTTCTCCTCGTCCGCACCGGCGGGTGCGGTCGCCGATCCGGTGCAGGAGCAGACCGAACGGGCCGCGGCGCGGATCGCCGCCGTGATGCACCCGCTGGCCCCCGGCGAGAAGCCGCCCCAGTTCGTGATCTTCTCCTTCGACGGCGCCGGCTCGCACGACCACTGGCAGAAGATCATGGCCCTGGCCGGGCCGGCCGAGGCGCGGGTCACCGGCTTCCTGTCCGGCCTCTACCTCGTGCCGGACGCGGAGAGGAGCCGCTACCGGGGGCCGGGGCACGAGCCGGGGAAGTCCTCCATCGGTTTCGGCGGCTCCGCGGCCGACGTCGCCACGCTCGTCACCGACCTCGACGAGGCCCGCGCCCGCGGCCACGAGATCGGCACCCACTACAACGGCCACTTCTGCTCCGGGTCCGAGCCCAGCATCGGCACCTGGTCCACGGCCATGTGGGACACCGAGCTCGACGAGTTCGCCGGCTTCGTCGCGGCGGCGGCGCGCGACGGCGGGCTCCGGCTCGCCCCGTCCGACGTCAAGGGCGGCCGGACGCCGTGCCTGGAGGGGAAGTGGGACCAGGCGCTGCCCGCGATGCGGGCCCACGGCCTCACCTACGACAGCAGCCGCACCTCCAACGGGATCGCCTGGCCCACCGACGACAACGGGATCCGCGAGTTCTGGATGCCGATCGTGCGCGTGCCGGCGCTCGGCGGGAAGCGCGTGATCATGATGGACTACAACCTCTGGTTCACCCTCAACGGCGCCCGTGACCAGCCCGAACGCGCCGCCGCGTTCACCACCGCGACCCTGGACACCTACCGCGGCGCGTACGCGGCGGCGTTCACGGGCAACCGCGCGCCGCTGGTGATCGGCAACCACTTCAACAACTGGTCGGGCGGGGCGTTCTTCACGGCGGTCGAGCAGTTCCTGCCGGAGGTGTGCGTCCAGCCGGAAACGGTGTGCGCCACCTACTCGCAGGTCAACGCCTGGATCGACCTGCAGAGCCCGGAGACGCTGGCCCGGCTGCGCAGTGCCCCGAACGCGCAGATCCCGCTTCCCACACACGGCGGCGCGTAGAGCGGTCACCGTTGTCGCCGCTCGACGAACGGCAGACGTTTGCCGAAACAATGACGGGCGCCGTCATCGACCGCGAGAGAATGGGGCTGCGCGCACGACGGAATGGCGGCCGGGATCCGTCACGCCGATACCGGACCACCACCCGGCCTCGTCGATCGATCCGCCGGATCACCCGAGCACATGTCGGGCGTGCACCGCCTTCGCCCGACCCAGACCACCGGCGCCGTGGATCAGCGTGCGTCCGCTGCCGAAGGCGACGATGCGGCAGCCTTCGACGTCCACACTCACGAACTCGGCCCGGGCCAGCAGCGAGGGGTTCGTCCGGTGGCGAGCGCGCAATCGGTCGAGATCGACGCCGGTCGGGGCGGACAGCAGCACGGTGTCGCCTCCGCAGAGCTCCCGTGCCGTGGTGGTGGCCCGGCCGGACAGGTAGGCGAGCTCGCCGCGGCCGCAGGCCGGACACTCCGGGTCCCGCCCGGACAGCGAGACGCGTCGGGCCACACCGGCCCAGACGTCGACGCGGACCAGCCCCGACAACTCCCCGGGATCGGCGGCCAGCACCACCTTGAGTGCCTCGGTGACCTGCACCGCGGCGACCATCGCCGCCGTGCTGGGCAGCAGGCCACGGGACTCACAGGTCAGCCGGGCCGCTCCCGCTCCGGGATGCGGCCACAGGCAGCGCAGGCACGGTGTGCGGCCCGGGAGCACCGCCATGGTCGAGCCCTCGGTGCCCGCGCATCCTGCGTAGACCAGCGCCGTACCGTCGGCCACCGCCACGTCGTTGAGCAGCAGCTTGGTGTCCAGATTGTCGGCACAGTCCAGCAGGACATCGGCGTCCCGGGCGAGCCTGCGGGCGTTGACCGGCGCGAAGTCGGCCACCACCGCCTCGACCGCGCAACCGGGGTCGAGCTCCCGCAGCCGATCGGCCGCGGCCTCGGCCTTGAACCGGCGGGTCCGTGCGTCCTGCTCGGTGTAGAGCGACTGGGTGGCCAGGTTGCGCGCCTCGACCACATCGCGGTCGACGAGCCGCACCGCTCCGACCCCGGCCCGGACCAGCTGGGACGCCGCCGCCGACCCGAGCGCTCCCACACCGATGATCACGGCCCGGGCGGCGGGGAGCCGCGTACCGTCCAGCGACAGCCGCCCGGCCAGCCGAGCCACCAGCGCGGAGCGCTCCTCCGCGTCAGGCACCGGCGAACAGGGATCCGTCCACCTCGCGCAGCTCGCCGAACAGCCGGCCCGCTCCGACGTCCAGGCCCGTTTCGGTGACCGCGTCCAGGGCCCGCAGATCCGCCAGCCGCAGCCAGGTCTGCGTGGTGCCGCCCGGGCCGCCCGCGATCGACCGCTGCGTCTGGACGCTCACCACCCCCGCCAGCGAGCCCGCCCGGTCGAGCTGCTCGGTGGACAGGCCGGTGGCGGTGGCGGTCGAGTGGTGCACGAAGTGCACGGCGCCGTCCTTGCTCTCGCCCCACTCCGCTGCGTAGTTCTCGTTCCCCGCCACGTGCTCCGAGAGGTGCGCGCGGGCCGCGGTCCGGTGCCGGAACCACTCCGCGCGGGTCTCGCGCCACCGCCGGTCGCCCTTCATCGCCGCGTCGACGTCGGCCAGCGTGCTCAGGGCCGTGATGTCCACCCGCCACTGGTATTCGAATTCGCCACCGAGCGCCAACGCGTTGGACAACAGCAATGTCGCCGTCACCCCGGGCAGGCTCTCCCACAGCTCCGGCCAGCGCCGGGCCGCATCGGCGAGGAACTCCTCGGCGTCGTCGCCGCGCTTTTCCAGGTTGAATTCGAGTGCGTAGCTGTACACGTCCGCGCCTTTCCCGGAGAAATACTCTGGAAGTGGGTACCTCGTCGGCCGAGTGGTTCGCCGTGCATTAATTTGAACCGCTCGGGAACAGATCCTGGCCAGGCCGCCGCGTACGTGTCAAGGCCGTTCGCCAGTTCGCCCCCTCAGTGCAGCGTTTGCGCCCAGCGGTCACTCACCGAACAGGGGGATTGTCGAAGTCGTCCCCCGATCGGCGATGCTGGGGGTGTGACGGGTACCGATCGGGCGGTCGTGGCGGGGCAGGCGCGGGCGATCGCGGACGCGTGGTCGCCGCCGGACATCGCCGAGCCGCACCTCCTGGCCGCAGCCGCGGTGCTGGGCCGGGCCCACCCCGGGGCGACCTGGCTGGAGTGGCGATGACCTCCCTGCTCATCTCGGTCTGGGCGTCGGCGGCGTTCGCGGTCCTCGCGCTGGTGTGGGGGCTGGCCACCGGGTCGCAGCTGATCGTGTTCGACGGCCTGTACTCGTTCGCGAGCGTCGCCCTGTCGCTGCTCGCCGTGCTGGCCCTGCGCACCGCCCGCAAGGGCGCCGACGAGCGCTACCCGTGGGGACGCGAGGTGTGGGAGCCCCTCACCGTCGTGCTGAAGGCCACCGCGCTGGGCGGGCTCTGCGTGTACGCGCTGGTCGGGGGTGTCGCCGACGTCCTGAGCGGCGGCCGGGACGTCGAGGTCGGGTGGGCCGTGGCCTACGGCCTGGTCGCGACGCTCGGCGGCCTGGCCGTGTCGCTGGTGCTGCGGCGGCGCGGGGCGGGCGGGTCGGACCTGGTGCGGGCCGAGGCCGCCGAGTGGTGGGGCGACACGCTGCTCAGCCTCGGTGTCCTCGCCGGCTTCGTGATCGCGTTCGCCCTCGACGCCGCCGGCCGCGCCGACCTGGCCCGCTACGTCGACCCGGTCATGGTGGTGATCGTGTCGGCGGCGTTCCTGCCGGTGCCGGCGCGGCTGGTCGCGGGCGGCTTCCGCGAGGTGCTGACGATGTCGCCGCCGCCGGAGCTGCTGGCGCGGATCCAGGGGATCGTGGACGCCGTGGAGGCCGAGAACGGGTTCGCCGAGTCGTTCCTGCGCGCGTCCAAGGTGGGCGGGCGGCTGGACGTGGAGATCGACTTCGTCGTGACCGAACCGTCCGCCACGGTCCGCGACCTCGACGCGGTCCGCGCGGACCTCCACGAGCGCTTCGCCGCGGCCGGACAGCCGGTGTCGATGTCGGTCGGGTTCACGGCCGACCGGCGGTGGGCGGTGTAGCCGCCCACCCCGGGCTCAGGCGAAGATCGCCGGGTTGCCGACCAGCGACAGCAGGTGCAGCGCGCTCGCGGTGATCTTCCAGCCGGCACCGGTCCGGGCGAGCCGGTCGGTGTAGGCCGCGCGCAGCTCCACGACCTCGCCGGTGTCCAGTCCGGGCACGTGGTGGTGGCCCAGCAGGTAGGACCGGACGGTCGCGGTGTCGCCGTCGAGGTCGACGACCGGGTTGCCGTAGAGCTGCTGCGTGCCCATCTCCGCCACGGGACGCCGGAAGGACTGCTGGAACAGGGCGACGACCTGCTCGCGCGAGATCGTCGCGGCCGGCACTCCGAGGGCACCGAGGTCGAGGTCGACCCGGTCGGCGAACAGGGAGCCGAACAGGTCCCAGTCCCGGGTGTCGAGCGCCCAGGCGACCCTGGCCCGCACCTCCCGGAGCTCCTCGCGGTCGAGCAGGTTCTGCACGTCGTCGGCCACAACATCCTCCAGCAGGAGATTGGTTCTATGTCAGCGGTAATAACCGCCGGGTCAGACCCTTGCCTATGACGGCGGTAATAGTCAAGTGCTAACCTGCGGAGGTGGATGCCGCCCGTCTCGACGACCCCCGGTCGGTCCCCGCCGGTCCCGACCGGTTGCCCGGCCGGGGCGAGAGCCCGCGGGACCGCATGGTGCGCAGCGCCGCAGCGCTCATCGCCCGGGAGGGTCTGCGGGCGACCGGCATGCGGGAGGTCGCCGATCACGCGCGGGCTCCCCGCGGCTCGATCCGGCACTACTTCCCGGGCGGCAAGGACCAGCTGACCCTGGAGGCGCTGACGTGGATGGGTGCGGAGGTCCACGACGAGCTCGAGCGCGTCGCCCGCGTTCCCGTCGCCCCGGACGCGGCGACACGGGAGCACGGCCCGCCGTCACGGGCGGTGGCCGTCCTGCAGACCTTCGTCGGGATGTGGCGGCAGTCCCTCGCCGACTCCGGCATCGACGCCGGCTGCTCGATCGCGGCCGTCGTCCACGACACCGACGACCCGGACCTGCTCGCGTGCGCCGAGCGCGTCTTCACCAGCTGGCAGGAGCCGTTCCGGCACGCCCTGCTCGCGGACGGTGTGCCCGCACCCGTCGCGGAGTCGCTGGCGACGGCCGTGCTGGCCGCTCTGGAGGGGGCCGTCATCCTCTGCCGCGCCCGGCGCGACCTGGCACCGCTGGACCGAACCGGCTCCGTCCTGGTCGATCTGCTCCGGTCGGCCGGCCGGGCGTAGCGACTCCCTGCGTGGTGCCGAACCCCGGCTACCGCCAGCGGACGGTGCGCACCGCGAGGGCGGCGGCCACCGCCGTCCACACCAGCAGCACGAGCACCGGGCCCGCGCCGGGCCCCTGGCCGCTGATCAGCGCCGTGCGCAGCCCCTCGGCCAGCGCCCCGCTGGGCAGGAGCTGCGCGACGGCGGCGAGCGGGCCGGGCAGCTGCCCGACCGGGATCACGATGCCCCCGGCCAGCAGCAGCACGAACCACACGAGGTTGGCGACGGCGAGCGTGATCTCGGCGCGCAGCGACCCGCCGAGCAGGATCCCCAGCGAGCCGAAGGCGCCGCAGCCCAGCAGCACCAGCAGCGCCGCCCAGCCGACGCCCGCGCCGGCCGGCCGCCAGCCCAGCAACGCGGCGATCAGCCCCAGCACCGCCACCTGCAGCACGACGACGCCCAGCACCGCCGCCAGGCGCCCGGCCACGAGCAGCCAGCGGGGGAGCGCGGTGGCGGCGAGCCTGCGGATCACGCCGTAGCGGCGGTCGAAGCCCAGGGCGATGGCCTGCCCGGTGAACGCCGTGGACATCACGGCGAGCGCGAGCACCCCCGGCGCCACCGTCGCGACCCGGGGCTCGGGCAGCGGCACGATGCCCAGCAGGGTCAGCCCGACCAGCAGGACGACGGGGATGAGCAGCGTGAGCAGCACCTGTTCGCCGTTGCGCAGCGCGAGGCGCATCTCGGTGGCCGACTGCGCGGCGAGCATGCGCGGCCGGGAGCCGGGCGCGGCGTCGGGGGTGAAGGTCCCGGCGGGGAAGCGACTCACGACCGCAGCTCCTTGCCGGTCAGCTCCAGGAACACGTCCTCCAGGCTGCGCCGGGCCACCTGCACGTCGTCGGCCAGCGCGCCCTGGTCGGCGCACCACGCGGTGATGGTGGAGAGCACGCCGGGGTCGATCCGGCCCTGCACGAGGTAGCGGCCGGCCCTGGTCTCCCTCGCGAGGTAGTCGGCGGGCAGCGCGGCGGCCAGCCCGTCGAGATCCATGCCGGGCTTGGCGCGGAAGCGGATCTCGCGCTGCTGGGCGCCGGAGGTGAGCGCCACCGGGCTGCCGTGCGCGACGACCCGGCCGTGATCGACGATCACCACGTCGTCGGCGAGCGCCTCGGCCTCCTCCATGAGGTGCGTGGTGAGCAGCACGGCCACCCCGTCGCGGCGCAGCGCCTCGATCAGCTCCCACACGAGCCGGCGGCCCTGCGGATCCATGCCCGCGGTGGGCTCGTCGAGGAACACCAGCTCGGGGCGTCCGACCACCGCGCACGCCAGCGCGAGCCGCTGCTGCTGGCCGCCGGAGAGCCGCTTGAAGGGCGTGCGGGCGCAGGCGTCCAGGCCGAGCACCTCCAGCAGCCAGGCCGGATCCAGCGGGCGGCCCGAGCAGGCGGCGACGAGCCGCAGCATCTCCCCGGCGTGCACTCCGGGATAGGCACCGCCGCCCTGCGGCATCACGCCGATCCGGGCGCGCAGCGCGTCCGGGGCGCCGGCGGGATCGACGCCGAGCACCCGCACCTCGCCCGCGTCGGCGGTGAGGAACCCCTCGCACACCTCGACGGTGGTGGTCTTCCCGGCGCCGTTCGGGCCCAGCAGCGCCAGCACGGAGGCGGCCGGCAGCTCGAGGTCGAGCCCGTCGACGGCGGTGGTGCGCCCGTAGCGCTTCACCAGTCCGCGTACCGAGACGGCGGGTGGCGCGGGGCTCGAACTCACCCCCTGATCCTAGGTGCGGGGGAGTTCGGAACGCCCCGGCAGGGCGGAGATGTCGGGGCCCGACTCCCCGGCGAGCTGCCGCCGCTGTTCGAGCAGGACCAGCACGAGGATGACGAACGCCGCGACCAGGGCGAACGGCAGCTGGTAGGGCCGGAAGTTGAAGTCCGCGCCCGTGGGCGGGACGACGAGCGCCAGCACCGCCGACGCGGCCAGCAACGCCCGGCGGTAGCGGGGCAGCGCCCGCGTGGCCGCGAGCGGGATCAGGCCCCACAGCACGTACCAGGGGTGGACGACCGGGCCGAGCAGCACGACCGCGCCCATGCCCGCCGCCATGCCGGTGATCGGGTCGAGCCGGCCGCGGTAGACCTTCCACAGCAGCACGGCGCAGACCACACCGGCGATCGCGAGCCCGGTGCCGCGGAACAGCGACAGCACGGCCGTCGTGTGGTCGCCCAGGCCGCCCAGCACGCCGACCTGCCCGCCGATCAGCCCCAGGTCGGTGGTGGCCGACATCCAGGACAGGATCAGGCTCGGCACGTCGAGCGTGCGGGTCCAGCCCAACCCGACCCCGGTGCCGACCGACAGCGGCGTGTAGATCACCACGGTGATCGCGAGCAGCACGCCGGCGGCCTTGGCGACGTCCCGGACGCGCCCGCCGCGCCGCCGCGCCCAGTCCAGCCCGAGGAAGCCCAGCACCAGCAGCGCGGGCAGCTTGATGGCCGAGCCGCACACGATGAGCGCGGCCCCGCCGAGGAACCGCGGATCGAGCAGCCGATCGCCCGCCCGGAGGCCGATCTCCATCCCGGCGAGGAACATCCCGATCATCAGTGACTCGTTGTGGATGCCGCTGACCAGGTGGAACAGCACGAGCGGATTGGCCACGCCGAGCCACAGCGCCAGCCCGCCGTCGAGCCCGCAGCGCTTGGCCAGCCGCGGCAGGGCCCAGATGATCATCGCGATGCCGAACACCGCGAGCACCCGGTAGCAGAAGATGCCGAGCACGATGTCGTTGCCCGACACGGCCGTGATGCCGCGGCCGAACAGCAGGAACAGTGGGCCGTAGGGGGCCGGGGTGTCGCGCCAGATGGTGGGGATGCTGCGGGTGAGCGGGTCGTCGACGCCCAGCGCCTCGGCCGGGCCCAGGACGTAGGGATCGATGCCGCGGGCGAGCGTGGCGCTCTGCGCGAGGTAGCTGTAGATGTCGCGGGAGAACATCGGCGGGGCCACGGCCAGCGGGATCGCCCACAGGGCCGCCGTGCGGGCCAGCTGCGGGCGGGTGGGCGCCGGCGCGACCGCGCCGCGGGAGCGCAGCATCTTGCCCACCCACAGCCACGACAGCACCAGCACGCCGATGCCCGCGTAGGTGACGGCGATCGCGAGCGTGACGTTGCGGCTGGGCAGCCCGATGACGCGCAGCCCGAACAGCGGGTTGGGCACCGGGAGCGCGCCCGAGCCGAGCGAACCGACCGCCATCAGGAGCGTGCCGGTGAGCCCCAGGCGGCGCGCGATGCGGCTCGGATCGCGGGGCGGCCCGGTGACCTCGACCGGGCGCACCCCGTCGACCTCGGGAGCCACCATGACTGCAGCGTAGCGAGGGCGTCGGCGACGCCTGCCCGCGCATCGGCGGTCCCGGGACCGGGTGAACCGGTCGTGCCACCTGACGCGAGGGGGTGGCTTCCCGGGCCGCAGGACCGCGACGAGGCGCGGTCTCACACTCCGGGCCTCAGCATCGATGACCGGGATCGCACCGACGGCGCCGGGGGCGTTCGTGTCTTCCTCGAAAGCGGCTACCGCGACCGCAGGTCATTCGCCGGGTGCATTCGTGTCCTCTTCGAAGGTGGCCGGGCTCACCGGTGACATCGAGAAGCTCACCAACGTCTGCCGGTAAGGCTGGCGACTGCCGACTTCACTCCCCCACAAGCAGTCGCCCAGGACTTGCGTCGTCCAGGAGAACGTGACCGGGCTGCCGTCGATCGTCACCGAGACCGACCCGGTTCCGGCCCGCTTGTCGACCGTCTGCGAAAAACCGGAGCCGCGGGCGCCGTGGGGGAGTTGAAGTCCGATTCCCCAGTTTGTGACAACGCCATCTGCTACCGGCAGCGCGAACACTGCGGTTCGGCTCTCCGGTGTCGGGGACGGGTACGTGACCGCCAGGCGGATGTGGTTCTCGGTGTCCAGCACTGGCGTACTCGACAACGGGGAATAGAGGCGAACAGATGCTGTCCGCGGCGTGATGCTTCGCGAGGGGTGCTTCTTCGCAATCTCGTCGCAGTCGCCGATCGGTGGCGGGCTCGGCCGTGCGACGGACTGTTGCGGATTCTGGCTGATTACGGGACTGGACTCCGCGTTGGCGGTGTTGCCGAATGCCAGAACGCCGAGGAGAGGCAACAGCAGTAATGGCGTCGCGGAGATGGGCGAAAACAACTTTCGTCGACGCCTGATTTCTGCAGGCACAGCCGCGGGCGGGTTCACCGGTTCAGGATCGTCTATTGTATCGATCATGCCGTGATCGTTGCATTCTACCCGCGCTTCCCGAGGCACGCACGCGGCGTGATGAGGAACTCCGCTGCACAGGTTGGCGACGCCCTATGGTGCTGGCTTGATCATCACCGGCGCCGGCTGGTGTGGTCCGGGCGCACTGCGCGCGCGCAGATCTGCCGGCTCCGGATTGTCGATGGTGCTCGTCATGCCGCGATCGTTCCGTTTCCCCCGCTCGTCCCCAGGCGCATCCGCGGCGTGGTGACCGTCCGTCTTCGAGGCCGACCTGTGACCGTCCTCACCCGTTGGACGGGTGCCCTTTGCCGTCCGCGCCGATATAGGCAACACTGGTGTTGTGAAAAGCTTCGAGCCCGACGGACGCACGCGTGAGGCGGTGGCGCGCCTGCTCATGGAGCAGGGCCCGATCACCGCCGCCGCGGTGGCCGCGTCGCTCGAGCTCTCCGCCCCCGCCGTGCGCCGCCACCTCGACGCCCTGCTCGCCGACGGCGGCGCCGAGTCCCGCGAGGCGCCGCGCCGCGGCCCCCGTGCCCGTGGCCGTCCGGCCCGGGAGTACCTGCTCACCGACGCCGGCCGCGCCCGCTTCGGCCACGGCTACGACGATCTCGCGGTCGCCGCGCTGCGCTACCTCGCCGAACACGGCGGCCAGGGCGCCGTCGCCGATTTCGCCCAGGGCCGCGTCGAGGAGATGCTGGGTGAGGGCGCCGCGCGGATCAGCGCGGCCCAGGGCGCCGACGCCCGCGCCGATGTCCTGGCCGATGTCCTGACCGCCCGCGGCTACGCCGCGCAGACCCGCGAGGCGGGCCCGGGCGTGCAGCTGTGCCAGAACCACTGCCCGGTCGCCCACGTGGCAGCGGAGTTCCCGGAGCTCTGCGAGGCCGAGACGCACGCGTTCGCCGAGCTGCTCGGCACCCACGTGCAGCGCCTGTCCACCATCGCGCGCGGGGATTCCGCGTGCACCACACACGTCCCGCCGGCATCTCCCGACCGCCGGCTGGTCACCACCACGATCTCGGGGCTCCGCCCCGGGGCAACGATCTCGGGGCTCCGCCCCGGGGCCACACCGATCCCGAGAGGGAGGCAGTCCGAATGACGACCGCTCCTGAGCAGCTGACCCAGGAGGAGACGCTCGCGACGCTCGGCCGCTACGACTTCGGCTGGGCCGATCCGGACGCCGCCGGCGCCACGGCACGTCGCGGCCTGTCCGCCGACGTCGTCGCCGACATCTCCGCCCTCAAGTCCGAACCGCAGTGGATGCTGGACTTCCGCCTCAAGGCCCTCGACATCTTCGAGAAGAAGCCCATGCCGCGCTGGGGTGCCGATCTCTCCGGCATCGACTTCGACAACATCAAGTACTTCGTGCGCTCGTCGGAGAAGCAGGCCGCCACCTGGGACGACCTGCCCGCCGACATCAAGAACACCTACGACAAGCTGGGCATCCCGGAGGCCGAGAAGGCCCGGCTCGTGTCCGGTGTGGCGGCGCAGTACGAGTCCGAGGTCGTCTACCACTCGATCCGTGCGGATCTCGAGGAGCAGGGCGTCATCTTCCTGGACACCGACACCGGGCTGCGCGAGCACCCGGAGCTGTTCCGGGAGTACTTCGGCTCGGTCATCCCGAGCGGCGACAACAAGTTCTCCGCGCTCAACTCCGCGGTGTGGTCGGGCGGCTCGTTCATCTACGTGCCCAAGGGCGTGAAGGTCGACATCCCGCTGCAGGCCTACTTCCGGATCAACACCGAGAACATGGGCCAGTTCGAGCGCACGCTGATCATCGTCGACGAGGGTGCCTACGTGCACTACGTCGAGGGCTGCACGGCGCCGATCTACAAGTCGGACTCGCTGCACTCGGCCGTCGTCGAGATCATCGTGAAGAAGGGCGGCCGCTGCCGCTACACGACCATCCAGAACTGGTCGAACAACGTCTACAACCTGGTGACGAAGCGGGCCAAGGCCGAAGAGGGCGCCACCATGGAGTGGGTCGACGGCAACCTCGGCTCCAAGGTCACCATGAAGTACCCGGCCGTGTGGCTGATGGGCGAGCACGCCAAGGGCGAGGTGCTCTCCATCGCGTTCGCGGGCGAGGGCCAGCACCAGGACGCCGGCGCGAAGATGGTGCACATGGCGCCCAACACGTCGTCGACGATCATCTCGAAGTCGGTGGCCCGGGGCGGCGGCCGCACGTCCTACCGCGGCATGGTGCAGGTCAACGCGCGGGCGAAGAACTCCCGCTCGACGGTGAAGTGCGATGCGCTGCTGGTCGACACGATCAGCCGCAGCGACACCTACCCCTACGTCGACGTCCGCACCGACGACGTCTCGATGGGCCACGAGGCCACCGTCTCCAAGGTGAGCGGCGACCAGCTGTTCTACCTGATGAGCCGCGGGCTCACCGAGGACGAGGCCATGGCCATGGTCGTGCGCGGGTTCGTCGAGCCCATCGCGCGCGAGCTGCCCATGGAGTACGCGCTGGAGCTCAACCGGCTCATCGAGCTGCAGATGGAGGGCTCTGTCGGATGACGACGGAAGTTGCTGGCCTGGCCCCCGAGCTGTCGGGGGCGAAGGAGGGCCAGGGATCGAAACCGCTCGCGTCCGCGAGCGAGCGCTTCACCTCCTACGACGTCGAGGCCTTCGAGGTCCCCGGCGGGCGTGAGGAGAACTGGCGCTTCACGCCGATGCGGCGCCTGCGCGGCCTGCACGACGGCACGGCGTCCTTCGACGGGTCGATCACGGTCGCCGCCCCGGGCGCCGAGACCGTGGGTCGCGACGACCCGCGGATCGGTGACGGCGGCGTCCCCGCCGACCGGGTCGCGGCAGCGGCCTGGTCGGCGTTCCGCGACGCCACCGTCGTGACGGTCGACGGCTCGCCCGAGCCGGTCAC
>CAXTTN010000081.1:0-22449 GCA_964247105.1 uncultured Pseudonocardia sp. | reverse complement strand
TCGGGGGACGTGGCGTCGACCTCGGGCACGTCGTCGACGGCCAGGTCGAGATCGGCCAGCTCCGATCCCCAGCGCATCTCGATCGGCTCGAGCGCCTCCAGCACCAGCGCGTCGAACCGCTCCGCGCGCGTGCGCGTGGCCGGGACCGACTCCGGGTAGAGCAACCCGCGCAGCCCACGACCCCGCCGATCCCGCCGGCGGGGGGAGCGGCGCAGGGTGCGGCGTGCGGTGGTCACCCGGGGATCGTAGTCCGCCCCCGGACCCCTGATCGGGTCGTCCGTGGAAACGTGCGCCCGGGTGCGCCCGCGCGTCGCACCCGCCACGCGACGTCCGCGCGCGCTATCGTCGCGGGGTGTTGAGCGTCAGGCGGTGTTCGCGAACCGGGTGCACCGAGCTCGCCGTGGCCACGCTCACCTACGTCTACGCCGATTCCACGGCCGTCGTCGGCCCGCTCGCCACCCAGGCGGAGCCGCACTCCTACGACCTGTGCAACCGGCACGCGCACCGGCTCACCGCGCCGCGGGGCTGGGAGGTGGTGCGGTTCGAGGGCGAGTTCGCCGCCCCACAGCACAGCAACGACGACCTGACCGCGCTGGCCGAGGCCGTGCGGGAGGCCGGACGCGCCGACCGCCCGGTGGAGGCCGCGCCCGTCACGGGCACCGGCCGTCGCGGGCACCTGCGGGTGCTGCCCGGCCCCACGGAGGGCTGAAGCCGTCCCCGCTAGGGTCTCCTCCGTGACGGACCTGTCGAACATCGTGAAGGCATACGACATCCGCGGGGTCGTGGGCGAGCAGATCGACGCCACGATCGTGCGCGACCTGGGCGCCGCCATGGCCAGGCTGTTGCTGGCGGAGGATCCCGGAACCAGCGCCGTGGCCGTCGGACACGACATGCGCGACAGCTCGCCGTCGCTGGCCGCGGCGTTCGCCGAGGGTGTCACGGGCCAGGGCGTCGACGTCGTCTCCATCGGCCTGGCCAGCACCGACATGCTGTACTACGCCTCCGGCACGCTGGGCCTGCCCGGTGCGATGTTCACCGCGAGCCACAACCCGGCGAAGTACAACGGCATCAAGCTGTGCCGCGCGGGCGCCACCCCGATCGGCCAGGACACCGGGCTCGTCACCATCCGCGAGGACGTCGAGGCCGGGGTCCCCGCGGGTCCGGGCGGCGGAACCGTCACCGAGGCGGACATGCTGGAGGGCTACGGCTCCTACCTGCGCGGCCTGGTCGACATCTCCGGTGGCCGGCCGCTCACGGTCGTGGTCGACGCGGGCAACGGGATGGGCGGCCACACCGTCCCCGCCGTGCTCACCGGGCTGCCGCTGGAGATCGTCCCGCTGTACTTCGAGCTGGACGGCAACTTCCCCAACCACGAGGCCAACCCGCTCGACCCGGCCAACCTGGTGGACCTGCAGAAGAAGGTCGTCGAGGTCGGGGCGGACATCGGCCTCGCCTTCGACGGCGACGCCGACCGCTGCTTCGTCGTCGACGAGCGCGGAGAGCCGGTCAGCCCCAGCGCGATCACCGGCCTGGTGGCCGTCCGCGAGCTGGCGAAGTCGCCCGGCAGCGCCGTCATCCACAACCTGATCACCTCCCGCGCCGTGCCGGAGATCGTCGCCGAGCACGGCGGGCGCCCGGTCCGCACCCGCGTCGGGCACTCGTTCATCAAGCAGACGATGGCCCAGACGGACGCCGTCTTCGGCGGCGAGCACTCCGCCCACTACTACTTCCGCGACTTCTGGCGCGCCGACTCCGGCATGCTCGCCGCGCTGCACGTGCTGGCCGCGCTGGGCGAGCAGGACGGCACGCTGTCGGACCTGATGGCCGCCTACGAGCGCTACTCCGCGTCCGGTGAGATCAACTCGACGGTCCTGGACCAGGCCGGCCGCACGGCGGCGGTCCGCGAGGTCTACGCGGCGCGCGGGGCGGAGTTCGACGAGCTGGACGGGCTCACCGTGAGCCTGCCCGACGGTTCCTGGTTCAACCTGCGCGCGTCCAACACGGAGCCGCTGCTGCGGCTCAACGTCGAGGCGGCCGACGGCGCCGCGGTGGCCGCGCTGCGCGACGAGGTGCTCGCGATCGTGCGGGCGTGAGGGTCCTGCTGGCAGAGTCAACGGCAGCACCCCGCACGAGAAGGCCCCGCATGAGAAGGAAGGGAACCGTGGCCGTAGAGCTCGACCCCCAGCTGCTCGACATCCTGGCCTGCCCGTCCGACGACCACGCGCCGCTGCGGGCCGGCACCCCCGCCGATCCCGACGCCGAGGCGCTCACGTGCACCGGCTGCGGCCGCGTGTTCCCGGTGGTCGACGGCATCCCCGTGCTGCTGCTCGACGAGGTCCTGCTCGACGACGCGGGCGGCGCATGATCGTGCTGGACGACACGCTTCTGGGTGACCCCGGCGCGCTGGCGGCGATCGACACGAACGGCGTGCTGCGGGCCGCGGCCACCGCGGGGGCGCAGGTCCGGTCGGCGGCGCAGGGCGCGATCGAGGCCGGTGTCGGCGAGCTCGAAGGCCACCGCCCGCGCTCGCTGGTGCTGCTGCGCAGGCCGGGTGCCTCGGCCACCTCCACCGGGCTGCTCGCGGCCCTGCTCGGGCCGGCGTGCCCGGTCCCGGTGGTGCTGGCCGACACGATCCCGAGCTGGATCGGGCCGCTCGACGTGGTCGTCGCGCACACGGCCGACCCGTCCGACGCCGAGCTCGCCGACTCCGTGGCCCGCGCGGTCGGGCGGGGCGCGGAGGTGCTGCTGTCGGCGCCCGCCGAGGGCCCGGTCGCCTCGGCCGGGGCCGGGCGCGTGCGGTTGATCGAGCCGCGCATCCCCGTACCGGACGGGCTGGACCTGCCGCGCGCGCTCGCCGTCGGGTTGGCGGTGACCGCCGCGCTCGGGCTGCACCCCACCGCGCTCGATCCGGGCCTGGACGCGCTCGCCGACGTCCTGGACGCCGAGGCCGAGCGCAACCAGCCCGGCCACGACCCGTTCATGAACCCGGCGAAGACGCTGGCGCTGCGGCTGGCCGAGCACACCCCGCTGCTGTGGGGCACCGACGCGCTCGCCGCGGCCGTCGCCGAGCACGGGGCCGGTGCGCTGGCCACGCACGCCGGAGTGGTGGCGCACGCCTCCGAGATGGGCCGGGCCGCCACCGCCACCGCGCTGCTGCGGGCGCTGGACGCCGGCGCGGAGCGCGACATCTTCCACGACCCGTTCGACGACCCGCCCGGTGCCGAGGCGCTGCCGGTGCGGCTGGTGCTGCTGGGCACCGCCGAGGACGACCCGGGGCAGGTCATGCTGCGCCGCACCCGCCGCACCAAGGCGCCCGCCGACGTCCTGCACCCGGTGGAGGAGGTGGCCCGCGGTGTCCGGCACTCCGCGCTGCTGCGGGCCGGGCTGCTCGCATCCCGTCTCGACGTGGCCGCGGTGTACCTGGGGCTGGCCACCCGCACGATCGCACCCGCCTGAGGGAGGACACCCCACATGGAGATGCTGGACAACCCGGTGCGGGCCTACGCGTGGGGCTCGCGCACGGTGATCGCCGACCTGCTCGGCGAGCAGGTGCCCGCGCCGCATCCACAGGCCGAGATGTGGCTGGGCGCGCACCCGGCCGATCCGTCGTGGATCTTCCACGGCGACGGCGGGCGCACTTCCTTGTTCGACGCGGTGCGCGCCGACCCGGGCGGCCTGCTCGGCGAGAAGCGCTCCGTCCGCTGGGACGCGACGCTGCCGTTCCTGCTCAAGGTGCTGGCGGCCGACGAGCCGCTGTCGCTGCAGGCCCACCCGAGCCTGGAGCAGGCCCGGGAGGGTTTCGCGCGGGAGGAGGCGGCGGGCGTCCCGCGCGACGCCGCCGACCGCAACTACCGCGACGCCAACCACAAGCCCGAGCTGATCTGCGCGCTCACCGAGTTCCACGCGCTCGTCGGCTTCCGCGACCCCGCCGCCACGTTGACGCTGCTCCGCGCGCTCGACGTGCCGGAGCTGGCCGCGCACGTCGAGCTGCTCGCCGCCCAGCCCGACGCCGCCGGGCTCCGCGCGCTGTTCACCACGTGGATCACGCTGCCGCAGTCGCTGCTCGACACGCTGGTGCCCGCGCTGCAGGCCGGCTGTGTCCGGCTGGCCGGCGACGCCGGCGCGCTGCACGCCGAGGCCCGTACCGTCCTGGAGCTGTCCGAGCGCTACCCCGGCGACGCCGGCGTGCTGGCCGCGCTGCTGCTCAACCGTGTCACGATCCAGCCCGGCGAGGCCCTCTACCTGCCCGCCGGCAACCTGCACGCCTATCTGCAGGGCGCCGGCATCGAGCTCATGGCGAACTCCGACAACGTGCTGCGCGGCGGCCTCACCCCCAAGCACGTCGACGTCCCCGAGCTGCTGCGGGTGCTCGACTTCGCCGCCGGGCCGCAGGCGGTGCTCACCGGCCGCCCCGACGGCGCGTGGGTCTCCTACGACACCCCGGCCGAGGAGTTCCTGCTCCGCCGACTCGAGCTGGGCGCCGGCCCGGCCGACCATGTCGAGGTGCCCGAGGGCGGCCCGCGGATCCTCCTGTGCACGGCGGGCGCGGCCCGCGTCCGCACCGACGGCGGCGAGCTGGACATCGCGCGCGGCCGCGCCGTGTGGCTGGACGCGTCCGACACGGCCGTCACGGTGCACCCGACCGCGGCCGGCACCCAGCTGTTCCTGGCCGGCGACGCGCTGCCCTGAGCCCGCCCCCGCCGAACGAGTGGCACTCTCGTCGGAACCTATCCGACGAATGTGCCACTCGTCCGGTTGCGGGGAGGGTGCGCGATAGGGTTTTCCTCATGTCTTCTGGTGGTGGGACTCGGGCGATCGTCGCCGCGTTGCTGGCCAACGCGGGAATCGCGGTGGCGAAGTTCGTCGGCTACCTGATCACGGGGTCGTCGTCGATGCTCGCCGAGTCGGTGCACTCGCTGGCCGACACCTCCAACCAGGGCCTGCTGCTGCTCGGCGGCAAGCGGGCCCAGCGCGCGGCCACCCCCGAGCACCCCTTCGGCTACGGCCGCGACCGCTACTTCTACTCGTTCGTCGTGGCGCTGCTGCTGTTCACGCTCGGCTCGGTGTTCGCGATCTACGAGGGCATCCACAAGCTGGAGGCGCCCGAGCCGCTCAGTTCGCCGCTGGTGGCGGTCGCGATCCTGGTGGTCGCGGTCGGGCTGGAGAGCTACTCGTTCCGCACGGCGATCCACGAGTCGCGCCCGCTCAAGGGCACCGGCAGCTGGTGGAACTTCATCCGCCAGTCGAAGGTTCCCGAGCTGCCGGTGGTGCTCCTGGAGGACTTCGGCGCGCTCGTCGGGCTGGTGCTGGCGCTGCTGGGCGTCGGGCTGTCGGTGCTCACCGGCAACCCCGTGTTCGACGCGCTGGGCACCATCGCGATCGGCCTGCTGCTCGGCGTCATCGCGATCATCCTGATCATCGAGATGAAGAGCCTGCTGCTCGGCGAGGGTGCCACCGCGCCGGTGCTCTCCGCGATCGTCGACGGCCTGACCGCCGACGCCGTGCAACGCGTCATCCACATCCGGACGCAGTACATCGGCCCGGAGGAGCTGCTCGTCGCGGCGAAGATCGCGCTGACCCCCGGCCTGCCCGTCGAGGATGTGGCGAAGGCGATCGACGAGGCGGAGGCGCGCGTGCGGGCCGCGGTGCCGGAGGCACGCATGATCTACCTGGAACCCGACCTGGACCGGGCGACGGTCGCCGGCTGAGCGCGCGTGCGAAGCTGACCGCGTGGGTGTGACACGGATCGGTGCCGTCGCGGCCGGCTTCGGCCGTGACGTCGCCTTCGACCTCACCCGCGTCGCGACGCTCGTGGAGCACGCCCGGCGCGACGGCGTGCAGCTGCTCGTGCTGCCCGACGCCGCGCTGGGCGGTTACCTCGACGACATCGCCGACCCCGACCCGTCGTCGCTGCCGCCCGCGCTGGACCCGGACGGCCCCGAGCTCGCCGCCGTCGCCGCGATGGCCGGCGACATGGTGGTCTGCATCGGCTTCTGTGAGGCGGCCGGCGAGCTGCGCTACAACACCGCGGCGTGCGTCACCGGCGACGGCCTGCTCGGCCTGCACCGCAAGGTGCACCAGCCGCCCGGCGAGGCGCGGGTGTACGCGGCCGGCTCGGAGTTCCGGGCGATCGACACGCCCGTCGGGCGGCTCGGGATGCTCGTCGACTACGACAAGACCTTCCCCGAGTCGGCCCGCAGCCTCGCCCTCGACAGCGCGCAGGTGCTCGCCTGCCTCTCGGCCTGGCCCACCAGCGTCACCAACCGGGCACCGCGCATGTCCGACGACCGGCAGTCGCGGCTGTTCGACCTCTACGACCGCTCGCGCGCCGCCGAGAACCAGGTCGTGCTCGTCTCGTCGAACCTGACCGGGACGATGGGCGGCATGCGCTTCCTGGGCCAGGCCAAGGTCGTCGGGCCGGACGGCGAGATCCTGGCCCGCACCTGGTCGAAGGCCGGTATCGCGGTGGCCGAGCTGGACGTCGCCGCGTCGGTGGCCACGGTCCGCCGGGTGCTGGTGCACCTGAGGGAACGGCGGCCCGAGGTCTACCGCTGAGCGGTCGGCCCCCGGCAGGCGGGCGAGTACCTCGGCGAACCTCTCGGTGTTGCCGTCCTGGGCGCCGCCGCGAACCGGTCGGAAACCAGGAGCCCCTCGTAGCGGCTGGAGGGGGCGCCGCCGCCGCCCGTCGCGCCGAGCCATGATCACCGTTTCGGCGCGGAGGACCGTGGCCCGCACGGTTCCCGGTGCCGAGACGTCGATCACCGGCGTCCCGCGGAACGCCGCCGCCGCCGACATCGCGGAGCGCGACGTCGCGTCGTCGCCGCGCGGGCCGGCGCCACTTCGCCGACCGGGCCGGCACCTCGCGGGCCCCGCGACCCTGCGAGGTCGCCGCCGGTGGTGGGTTCAGAGCGGGGTGAGGACACCGTCGACGGGCACGAGCCAGGCGAGCCGGCGCCAGGCGCCGGGGGGAGGCGCGGAGGAGGCGGTCGTCCGGGCCGACCAGACGGCGGCCTCGCGGTCGGGCAGCTGCTCCAGCTGCCACGCGACCTGCTCGCCGGTGGTGGCGTCCCAGATCTGGGCGGTGCGATCGTCGCTGGTGGTGAGGATGTGGGTGCCGTCGGGGCTGAACGCGCCGCCGGTGACCCAGTCGGCGTGGCCGGTCAGGGGGACCAACCATGCGGCGGCGTCCGGCTGGTGGACGGTCGGCGCGACCAGCCGGCCCGGCCGCTCGGAGCCGGCCACTGGGCGGCACCGCAACGCCCGGGTGCGGTTCGCGGTCGAGCCGTCCCACCGCGCGCCGTGCCGCTCGCACGCCCGGCATACCCTCGCGGAGTTCACGATGCCGTCACGGCAGCGCGTTATGCGATGTGCGGGTGCTCCGCACCGGCGAGGGCGGCGCCCACCTGCTCGGCGAGGGTGACGACCACCAGCCGCTGTTCGAGGTCGGGCCGCCGGACCGTCGTCGACGCGGTGAGCACGTAGCGGCCGTACCTCGCGCCACCGCTCTCCACGATGAGGGTGATCTCGTCCATGGTCGGGAGCCCGTCGCGCTTCACGTCCACCGTGTGGCCGTTCCAGCTCACCCTGCCGTCGCGCTCGAGCCGGGCGCCGTCGTGGGCGGGGTGGGTGTCGAAGCGCCACGCGTCGAGGTCGAGGACGTCCTTGATCTGCCGCCCCACCCGCTCGACCAGCTCCGGGACCGACGACTCGCCCGACGCCACGATCCGCGCCGCGGCGACGACACCCGCCAGGTAGCCCTCGCGGCTGCTCGACCGCGACTGCTGCCGGCGCCCCCACAGCGCGATCTCGGTGACGGCCAGCCCGGCGACGGTCAGCAGCACCGCGGTCTCGACGTCGTCGGGGTTCGTGATGGCGAACTGTCCGTAGGGCACGGTGAGCAGCAGGTCGAACCAGACGGCGCTGGACAGGGCGGCGACGACACCCGCCAGCCGCTGCCCGGTCGAGGCGACGGCGACCACCACGAGCACGAGGACCAGCGCGGCGTTCGTGGTCACCACGACGCCCCGCAGCGGCACGAGCAGGCCGCACACGGCCAGCGGCGCCAGTACGGCGATGGCCAGCAGGGCGGGCGACCTCGGGGCCAGGATGTTCATCCTCGCAGCAAGCTCCGCGGAGCCGTCGCCGTCAAGGAGCGTTAACCCATCCTTGACGGCAGCCGTTCAGAAGGGTGCGTCGTCGACGGTGCCGGCGGGGAGGGGTTCGAGGAGTTGCAGATCGCGGCCGAGGATGTCGGTGACGCGGGTTCGGGGCGGTAGTCGTAGGGCTCGCTGGTGTAGCGGTGCCCGGTCGGGGTGATCCAGGTGATCGTGCCGTCGGGATCCTGCCGGACGCTCCAACCGGGAGCATCGTGCTTCAGGTGGTGGTGGACGCAGCCGCCGTACAGGTTGGCCTCGCAGGTCAGACCGTCCTCGCCGGTCCAGGCCCGGGTGTGGTCGAGCTCGCCGTCGAGGGCGCGGCGGTTGCAGGGTGGGAAGCGGCAGGTGACGTCGCGGGCGCGGACGAAATCGGCGAGTGCGGCCGGCGGCCGGTAGGTGCCGCGGCCGTGGTCGAGCAGGGCTCCCGAGAGCGGGTCGGTGACCAGGCGTTTCCAGACGGCATCGGCGGTGATGGCGCGGGCCAGGGGCGCCGGGACGGGTCCGTAGCCGACCAGCTCGACGGGGTGGTCGTCCGCGCCGGTGAGGGTGGAGTGGGGCAGCAGGATCTGGACGAGGGGTTTGCCGGGGTTGACCGGAGTGGGCCACCCGAGCCGACCCGGTGGTGCGGGCGGGGCCGGGGGTGGCCGGTCGGAGCGTGGCTCGGCGGGGGACGGCGCCTCTGCGCTGTCACCGTCTGCGCTGTCACCGTCTGCGCCGTCCGGCGGGACCACCGTCAACCGGTCGGTGATCAGCGCGGCGAGCAGATCGGCGCGGCGTTGATCCATGGTGCGGGTGTCGTCGCGGCCCAGGCCGCGGGCGAGAGCGGTGAGCCAGCCGTAGCAGGTGAGCGCATCCGGCGCGGTGAGGCACGCCCACAGGGTGGCCATGCCGTCCTCGGCCGGGTGCACGCGGACCCGCCGGTCGGTACGGGCTTCCTGGTGGCGCGCGGCGGCCCCGTCGGGGTCGGTTGCGATCACCGCCCGCGCGAGCGCCTTCTTCAGCTGCGACAGCGTCTGCTCCGGGGCCCGGGCCAGCACCCGGTCCTGGATGGCGCGGGCCTGCTCGGGCGGCTTCCGGAAGCACGCGTCGGTGATCGCCCGCACCTTGGACGCGTCGAGGAGGCCCGACTCCCAGGCGTGCAGCGTGTCGTCGAGGACCTCGGTGAGCTGCCGGGCCTGGGCGAGGCGCCCGACGGCGGTCATCCGCGACAAGGTCAGCGCGAGCCCGATCTCGTCGGGCGCCCACCGCGAGAACCCTGAGGCGTGATCGGAGATCCCGGCCTTCGGATCGTCACCGGGGCGGCGCCGGGCGAACTCGGCCAGCAGCCGGGCCTGCCGGGCCCCCGCCACCCCGCCACCCGTTCGAACCCGACGATGGCGTCGATCACCTGCGCGTCGGTGAGGCGGGCCGGATCGGCGGTGGCGATGTCGAGCTCCAGCCCGGCGAACCCGCCCGGGCTGGGCGCCGCGACGTCCCACCCGTCGGCATCGAGGGCGTCGGGGTGGGGGTCGCCGCGCCGGAGCGCGTCGACATCGGGATCTTCGTCGAAGGCGGCGTTCCATCCCGCCTCGTCAAGGCTCCCGACCGTGAACATGTGTTCGATACCAGCGCCCTGGGCAGGCAGGATCAACCGGGCGGTGCGCCCCTACGCTCACGCCGCCGCACCCCCCCCGTCGACCGGGGGTGTGTGCCGGTCAGCCGAAGTCGGCCGGGGTGAACTCGCGGTGCTCGACCAGCACCATCCAGTTGCCCGAGTTGTCACGGGCCACCGCCTCGATGCCGTAGGGCCGCTCCGACGGCGGCTGGATGAACTCGACGCCCTTGGCGAGCAGGTCCTCGTAGGTCTTGTGGCAGTCGTCGACGGTCAGGCCGAGGCCGGACATGCCGCCGTCGTCGAGCGCGCGGTTGATGGCGTCCACCAGCTCCGGCGACTGGGGCGGGCCTGGCACGGCGAGATGGACCGAGAGCTCCGGCTGGGTCGGGTGCATCACCGTGCACCAGCGGTAGGAACCGTCGGGCAGCGTGATGTCGGACTGCTCGGCGAAGCCCAGCACGTCGATGTAGAAGGCCTTGGACGCGTCGACGTCCTTCACGAACACGGAGACGATCGAGATGTTGGTGATCATGCGACCAGGCTAGGGCGGTGCGGGACGTGGCGGCTTCTCCTGGATTGCGGAGTGCTGCCACCCGCCGACACATGCCGCCGGACACCCCGCGCGCCGCTCAGAAGGGCGTGATCGGCGTCGGTCGCGCGCCACGGCCCTGCCCCGGGCCCTGCCGCGCGGCCCGCGGCGATCACCCACGTGCGTGACGACGTTCGGCCAGCCCCCGCATCAGGATGAAGCAGCCGGGGATGTGCGGCGCCCCGGTCGCCGCCCAGCGCCGCTGGAACTCGCTCGGCGTCTCGCCCACGAGCGCCCGGAACCGCGCCGAGAACGAGCCGAGGCTGGAGAAGCCGACCAGGTGGCAGATCTCGGTGACGGTGAGGTTGGTGGCGCGCAGCAGGTCCTGGGCGCGCTCGACGCGCCGCTGCGACAGGTGCGCGGCGGGCGAGACGCCGTACGTGGCGGTGAACAGCCGCTGGAAGTGGTAGCGGCTGATGCCCGCCACGGCGGCGAGCACGGAGAGGTCGAGCGGCTCGGCGTAGTGGCGGTCGATGTGGTCGCGGGCCCGGCGGAGATGCACGAGGACGTCGCCCGGGGCCCGCCGCGGCGGGGCGCTCACGGTGCTGCAGCCTAGAGGCTCCAGCCCCCCGTCACCTACCCGATCGAGCGAACTTGGGCCCGCCGCCGGCACCGCGGAATCGCCCGTTCGCCCAGCTCAAACCGGTGATGGCGGCTCCGGGAACGCCTGGTCGGGCACTCCGGCCCGGCCGCCGGCCTGCGCTACGGTTCGCACCCCACCGGGGTACGGAGTCAAGGGCGGTGGAGATGGCGATCGGACCTCGGGGCGCAGGCCTGCTGATGGTGGCGGCGCTCGCCGCCGGCTGCGCGGCGCAGCCCGCGACGGCACCGGCTCCCGCGGCGCAGATGACGGTCTCGGTGATCGCCCCGCCGCGGCCGGCGGCGGGCCCGGGTGTCCCCGCCCCGGAGGGCGACCCGGTGCTCACCTTCACCGGCCGGATCGGATCCGCCAACGCCGCCCGGGCCCTGCAGCTCGACGTTGCGGGCCTCGACCGTCTCGGCGTGCTCGAGGTCGGGGTCTACGAGCCGTGGGTCAAGCAGAACCTGGAGTTCCAGGGGGTGTGGCTGGCCGATGTGCTCACCGCGGCGCGGGTCGAGCCCGACGCCCGCAGCCTGCATCTCACCGCGCTCGACGACTACCAGATCGACCTGACCGTCGCCGAGGTCCGGGCCGGCGGCGTCTTCCTCGCCACCCGGCGGGGCGACGGGACGACGATCCCCGTCGAGGAGGGCGGGCCGACGCGCATCGTGTTCACCGGTGCGGGTGCGGCCGCGGTGAGCCCGGACCAGTGGATCTGGAGCCTGAAGACGATCGATGTGAGATGAGGGTGCCCGGGCTGCGGCAGCGGATCCTCGTCGGCGCCGTCGGCGTGGTCACCGTCGCGACGGTGAGCCTCGTCGTGGTCAACGCCGTCGCGCTCGGCGGGGTCGTCGAGCAGGTGAAGAACGCCCAGTCGCGCACGGCCAGCCTCGGCAACGCCATGCGCGAGTCGCTGATCGTGTTCCAGCTCACCACCGCGCTCGGCGAGACCAGCACCCCCGACGACATCGCCCTGCACCGCGGGCTGCTGGGCCGCCAGCTCGACGTCTCGGCCGCCTCGTTCCCCCCGGACGCGGCCGAGACCCGCGAGATCGCCGAGATCAAGGCGGCGGTGGCCCGCTTCCCGTGGCGGCGCCTCTCCGGCAGGGACGACGACCCGTTGCGGTTGAGCGCGATGGCGCTGGGGTCCCAGGTGGAGCAGCGGGTCAACGCCCTGTTCAGCGCGGAGGAGAAGCGGTTCTACTCCACGACGATCGACGCGCTGGACGCGAACCGGCGCAGCCAGGTCGGCCTCGGGGGGCTGATCGCGCTGGTGCTCGGCCTCGGGGCCACGGCCGTCCTCGTGATCACCCGCCGCAGCCGCAGCGACATCGCGCGCGCCTACGAGGCGCTGCGGGCCAGCGAGGTGCGGTTCCGGTCGCTGGTGCAGCGGGCGTCGGACCTGACGGTCGTCACCGACCGCCACGGCGTGGTGACCTACATCAGCCCCGCCGCCGAGGCGCTGCTCGGCGTCCCGCCCGACGACCTCCTGGACGAGCCGCTGCTCACCCACGTCGAGCAGGGCCAGCGGGCCGCCGTCGCGGACGCCGTCGCGTTCCTGGCCGAGCAGCCGGGGCTGGTGCACACGATCGAGCTGCACCTGCGCACCGCCGACGGCCGGGTCCGGCTGGTGGAGGCCGTCTGCCAGAACCTCCTCGACGACCCGGACGTGGGCGGGCTGGTGTGGAACGGGCGCGACGTCACCGAGCGGCGGACGCTGGAGGAGGAGCTCACCCGGCAGGCGATGCACGACCCGCTGACCGGCCTGCCCAACCGCGCGCTGCTGCTGCGCAGGCTCGGCCAGCTCCTGGGCGAGTCGAAGCGCGGTGTCTCGGTGCTGCTCATCGACCTCGACGGGTTCAAGAACGTGAACGACACCCTCGGCCACCCCGCGGGCGACGAACTGCTCCGCGCCGCGGCACAGCGGCTGCTCGACTGCGTGCGTGACGGCGACACGGCCGCGCGCCTGGGCGGCGACGAGTTCGCCGTCGTCGTCGCGGCGGGCCGCAGGAACCGGGCCGCCGTGGTCGGCGCCCGCATCGTCGAGGTGCTGCGCAGCCCGTTCACGGTCCTGGGCGTCGAGGTGCGGGTCAGCGCGAGCATCGGGATGGCCCACGGCTCCGACAGCGCCGACGACCTGCTCCGCGACGCCGACATCGCGATGTACGTCGCGAAGAACTCCGGCAAGGGCCGGCTCGTCGCGTTCGAGCCGCCCATGCGCGCGAGCGCGACGGCGCGCACCGACGTGGCGCAGCAGGTGGCCAGGGCCGTGGATCTCGGCGAGATCGAGGTGCACTACCAGCCGATCGTCGACCTGGCGACGCTCCGCCCGACGTCGCTGGAGGCGCTGGCGCGGTGGCGCCGTCCCGACGGCTCCCTGATGTCGCCCGCGGTGTTCATCCCGATCGCGGAGGAGTCCGGCGCGATCCACGAGATCGGACGCGACGTCCTGCGCCAGGCGTGCCGCGCGGCGGTGCACTGGCGGCGCACGCAACCCGACCTGGGCATCTCGGTCAACGTGTCGGTGTACCAGCTGCTGTCGGGCCGCCTGGTCGACGACGTGCTCGGGGCGCTGCGGGACAGCGGGCTGCCGCCGACCGACCTCACCCTGGAGATCGTCGAGAGCACCGCGCTGGAGGACGCCGCCCGCGCCGGGGTCGAGCTGGCGCGGCTGCGGCGGCTCGGCGTGCGGGTCGCGGTCGACGACTTCGGGTCCGGCTACTCCTCGCTGGGCTTCCTCATGGGCCTCGCGGTGGACACCCTGAAGATCGACCGCACGCTGCTGGAGTTCGACACGACGCGCCAGGGGGTGCTCGTCAACGCGGTGGCCGAGCTCGGCCGCACGCTGGGCCTGACCGTCGTCGTCGAGGGGGTCGAGACCCCCCAGCACCTGCTGCGGGCCCGCGAGGCGCTGTGCGACGCGGCCCAGGGCTACCACTTCGCGCCGCCGATGCGGTTCGAGGACGTGGCGGCCTACCTGGCGGGTGAGAGCGTCCCGGCCGAGGCCTGATCAGACCCCCGACGGGACGGGCACCGAGATCAGCGTCTGCCCGGCGTCGTTGCGCACCGCGACGGCACGGACCGCCGACGGGTCGACGATCGCCGAACCGTTGACCCCCGCCGGCGTGGCACCGGGCTTGGGCGTCCCGGTGATCCAGCTCCCGGCCACCGAGGTCGTGCCGTCCTGCGCGATGAGGAGCAGGGTGCACTTCTGGTTCGGGGCCAGGCCCTGCACCGACGCGGCGAGCCGCACCCAGCCCGCGGCGGGGGTGAGGGTCGCGGTCATCCGCACCCCACCCTGCGTGCCGACGACGGTACGGCCCTCGGCCGTGGCGACCGTGGACGACTCGGGCGCGGTGAGGCGCCCGACCACCGCTCCGCCGCCGACGAGCACGAGCGCGGCGGCCGCGGCCGCGATGCCGCGGAGCAGCGCCGGCCGGAGGTTGTTGCGGCGGATCGGGATCGGGATCGGGTTCTCGTCGGTGTTCTGCTCGGCGGTGGTCTCCGCCCGGATCTGGCGCAGCGCGCGGCGCAGCGCGAAATCGCCCAGGGGCGGGCCGTCGACGAACGTCTCGGCGGGTACCGAGCCGATCACCGCGGCGGTCTCGCGCACGTCGGCCCACTCGCGGCGGCAGTCGGCGCACATGCCGAGGTGGGACTCGACGGCGCGGGCGGACGGCCCGTCGAGCAGGCCGAGGGCGTGGGCGGTGAGGTCTTCGGGGTTGTGGACGGTCATGATCCCGTCCCCCCGCCGGTAGCGGAAGTCATAGCGGTCGCTCCTGGGGAGCAGGCGTCGGCGTCACGAGATCGCGCAGGGCGCGGATCGCGTAGAAGGAGCGGGACTTGACGGTGCCCTTCGGCACGCCGAGTGCGTGGGCCGCCTCGTCGAGGTTGCGGCCGTGGAGATAGATCTGTTCGAGCACCGAGCGGTGCTCCGGGGAGAGCCTGCCGAGCGCGTCGTGCACGGTGATCGACGCGGCGACGGCATCGGCGTGGTCGCGCTGGACGGGCGGCCGGTCGGGGAGTTCCGGCGTCTCCTGCGGGCGGGCGTTGCGGGCGCGGGCGGCGTCGATCACGATGTTGCGCACGACGGTGAGGAGCCAGCCGCGCACCGAGCCCTTGCCGTTGCGGAGGACGTCGGGGTTGCGCCAGGCCCGGATGAGGGCCTCCTGCACCACGTCCTCGGCCGCCGCGGGATCACCGGTGAGCCGCGTCGCATACATCTGCATCGCTCGCCCGTGCTCGGCGTACACCGACCGCACCAGCTCTTCGTCGCCGGCAGATCGGGCCACGGGCAGCCACCCTACGCGCACACATCGTCGTTCCGAACTCCAGTCATGAAAGGGACACGTACGAACGGCGCGTCCGGTTCACCGGATCCCCCGACCGATGACGCCGATGCGGCGGCGGGTGCCGCGGCCGGTACCGTCGTGAAGATGGTGACCGGCCGTGATGGGTGCGGGCGCGCCGACGGTGCCCGATCAGGAGAAGGTGTGACCACCAATCGGACTACAGCGTCTCGCACGGTGACGTGCCTGGTGGCGGCGGTGTCGTGCGCGGCGCTGGCGTCGTGTGCGGGCCCGACGCCGGGCACCCCGGTCGCCGTGCCGGCGACCTCCGCCGCGTCGCCCACCGCGCAGCCCGCCACGGGCCCGGTGGCCCTCGACGGCTGGAAGCTCACCCTGCCCGTCGCCGGCCCCAAGGGCACCGCGGCCGGTGTCGACCCGGCCCGGTTCTCCCCGCCCTGGCTCACCCAGGATCCCAGCGGGGGCCTGGCGTTCTGGGCCCCGGCCGGCGGAGCGACCACCCCGAACTCCAGCCACCCGCGCACCGAGCTGGTCGGCCTCGACGTCTTCCCGGCCGGCTCCGGCCCGCACGCGCTCACCGCGTCGCTGTCGGTGGCCCAGGTGCCCGCGGCCGGCCAGGACGTCATCATCGGCCAGATCCACGGCGCCGAGAAGATCAACTCGGTGCCGTTCATCATGCTGCACTACCGGGCCGGGATCATCGAGGTCGTGGTGAAGCGGGGGCAGTCGGGGTCCGCCTCCGACCGCTTCCCGCTGCTGTACGGGGTGCCGCTCGGCGAGCGGTTCGACTTCGGCATCCGCGACAACGGCAACGGCACCTACACGTTCACCGCGAGCCACGGAACGGAGCGCGCGAGCCGGGACGCGCCGCTCCCGGCCGCGTTCGAAGACGCCACCGTCCGGTTCCAGGCCGGGGCTTACCAGCAGTCCGACGCCGATCCCCGCACCGCGTCGGCCGACGACGGGGCACGGCTCACCTTCTACGCGCTCCGCACCGACTCCGGCTGAGCCGGCCGGGTTCCGAGCCTCCGGTCGGGTGATGTCCCGAAACTGCCACGTCGTGGCGGATTGACCGGCTGGTCCCGATGGCCGAGGTTGGGGAGATCGGCGAGGTTCGGGGGAACGCGATGCGCAGGGCGATGTCGGTCGTGGCCGCGACGGTGCTGGTGCTGGCGATGGCCATGGTGGGCGCGAGCCCGGCCACGGCGGCACCCGCGGGGGTGCCGGGCCCGGTGGCGCTGGGCAACCCGAGGTTCACCGCCAACGTCATCGCACCGCTCAAGGTGATCGACTTTCCGGCGTTCGAGCAGAACCTCACCACCGTGAAGGCCTACGGCGTGAACGCCGTCAGCGTCGACGTGTGGTGGGGCATCGTCGAGGGCCAGGCCGACAACCGCTTCGACTGGAGCTACTACGACAAGGTCTTCGGGCTGATCACGGCCCACGGCCTGCGGATCGCCCCCATCCTGTCGTTCCACCAGTGCGGCGGCAACGTCGGCGACGACTGCTCGTTCCTGCTGCCGTCCTGGCTGTGGGCCAAGTACGCCAACCGGTCCTTCCACGGGATCAAGCTCGGGCTGACGGGGCTGCAGCACCGCAGCGAGCAGGGCAACTACTCGCCGGAGACGGTGCAGGGCTGGGCCGACCAGGTCGTCGAGAACGAGTACCGCGACTTCACGCGCGCCTTCGCCGACCACTTCGGCCGGCGCTACGACAAGGACGTCGTCGAGATCAACGTCTCGCTCGGCCCGTCGGGGGAGCTGCGCTACCCGTCCTACAACGCCCACGACGTCGGCACCGGCTACCCGACGCGCGGCGGCCTGCAGTCGTACTCGCCCCTGGCGGTCGCCGACTTCCAGGACACGGCGCTGCGCACGTACAAGAACCTGCGCGGGGTCAACGTCGCGTGGGGCACCGCGTACACGGCGAAGGCCCAGATCGGCCCGCCCGCCGATGCCACGGCGTTCTTCACCTCCGGCGCCTACCGCAACAGCACCTACGGCCGCGATTTCGTCGACTGGTACAACGGCTCGCTGGTCGACCACGGCCGGCGCGTGCTGGAGACCGTCGTCGGGGCGCTGGGCCGCAGCTTCCCGCTGGCCGACATCGGCTACAAGATCCCGGGCGTCCACTGGACGATCACGAACCCGGCCTACCCGCGGGCCACCGAGGTCACCACCGGCCTGATCCAGACCAGCGTCGACCCCGACGCCCGCGCCACCGGCCACGGCTACAAGCGGATCATCGACCTGGCCCGGCAGGTGGACGCCCGCGGCCGCACCGTGGTCGTGCACTTCACTGCGCTGGAGATGGGCGACATGAACGTCCCGCCGCAGTACTCGCTGGCCAAGACGCTCGTCGGCTGGATCGGGCAGTACGCCTACGACGCACGCGTGCCGCTCAAGGGCGAGAACGCGCTGCAGGGTGGCGTCACGTCCGACTTCGGCTGGGACAACATCAACGACGCGTTCGACACCTGGGGCTACCTCGGGCTGACGGTCCTGCGCATCGGTGATGTGTCGAGCGGCACCGGGGCCACGCGCTACGCGCAGTTCATCGCGAAGTACCGGCGGTGATCGACAGCGGCTGACCGGCGGCCCGCGCGCTGAGCAGCGGGTTGCGACCCTTCCACAGCTGCAGGACGCTGCGGGCGAACGACCAGCAGAGGAACGCCAGCGCGACCGCCACGAGCAGCGTCGCGGCCGGCAGGCCGAGCATCGGCAGGGACGCCACCACCAGCACCACTCCCTGCAGCGCAGCGATCGTCTTCGCGATGTAGCTGACCGGCAGCGAGCCGTTCAGCCAGGGCAGCACCCAGCTCGCGGCGACGAACACGTACCGCAACGCCCCGATCGCCAGCGCCCACGGCCCGACGATCGTCGCGACGTGCGCGCTCAGCACGAGGATGAGGAACGCGTCGACCTCCATGTCGAAGCGCGCCCCGACCGCCGACACCGTGCCGGTGCGGCGCGCGACCTGGCCGTCCACGGCGTCCAGCGCCAGCGCGACCGCCGCGAGCCCGACGAGCGGCGCGACCGCGGTGCTCCCGGTGTGCAGCTCGTCGACGACCAGCGCCGTCACGCCGCCGACCAGCAGCGCCCGCGCGAGCGTCACGACGTCGGCGGGGCCCAGCGCGGGCTTCCCGGCCCGCCGCATCGCGCCGGTCAGCATCGCGAGCAGGCCGGCGGCGTACACCACGCCGGCCAGGACCCCGAACGGGCCGACGCCGAACGCCGTCCCGAGCCAGGCCAGGAGCAGGAGCTGCACACCCGCGGCGCCGGACTGCGCCTCACCGGGTGTCACTAGCGTCTGTCGTCGTCCCATGACTTTTCACACGGACGGGCCGCCGCCGCGGTTCACCGATCGGAGAAGAATGTTCGCGAGCGCGAGAGCCTTCTGGCTCGCCGGCCCCGGCGAGGGTGAGATCCGGCCCGTCGACCTGCCCGAACCCGGCCCGGACGACGTCGTCGTGCGCACGCTGTTCTCCGGGATCAGCCGCGGCACCGAGGCGCTCGTGTTCCGCGGCGGGGTCCCGGTGAGCCAGCGCGCGGCGATGCGGGCGCCGTTCCAGGAGGGTGAGTTCGGCGGCCCGGTGAAGTACGGCTACCTCAACGTCGGGGTCGTCGAGGAGGGGCCGGACGGCTTGCGCGGCCGCCCGGTGTTCTGCCTCTACCCCCACCAGACCCGCTACGTCGTGCCGGCCGCCGCCGTGACCCTGCTCCCCGACGGCCTGCCGCCGGAGCGCGCCGTGCTGGCCGGCACCGTCGAGACCGCGGTCAACGCCCTGTGGGACGCGGCCCCGCTGGTGGGCGACCGGATCGCGGTGGTCGGCGCGGGCATGGTCGGGTGCTCGGTGGCCGCGGTACTGGCCGGGATGCCGGGCGTGCGGGTGGAGCTCGTCGACCCCGACCCGTCGCGGGCGCCGGTCGCCGCCGCGCTCGGCGTCGGGTTCGCGCACCCGGACGTGGCCGCGGGCGACTGCGATCTCGTGGTCCACGCCAGCGCCACCGACGCCGGCCTCGCCCGCTCGCTCGAGCTGCTCGCGATGGAGGGCGAGGTGATCGAGCTGAGCTGGTACGGCGACCGGCCGGTGACCGTGCCGCTCGGGGAGGCCTTCCACACCAGGCGGCTCACGGTGCGTAGCAGCCAGGTGGGCACGGTGTCACCGCGTCGAGCCCGTCGGGGTTACGCCGAACGAATGACGTTGGCGTTGCGGCTGCTTCTCGATCGGCGGCTTGACGTGCTGGTCAGCGACGAATGCCGGTTCGACGACCTGCCCGCGGTGATGCCGGGCCTTCACGATCGTGAACCGCCGGGGCTCTGCGTCCGTGTCACCTATGACCCGTAGAGGAGACCCCGTGTTCAGCATCACCGTTCGCGACCACATGATGGTGGCCCACAGCTTCCGTGGCGAGGTCTTCGGACCGGCCCAGCGGCTGCACGGGGCCACCTTCGTGGTGGACGCGACGTTCCGGCGGGCGGAGCTCGACGCCGACAACATCGTCGTCGACATCGGCCTGGCCACCACCGAGCTGCGTGCCGTGCTGGCCGACCTCACCTACCGCAACCTCGACGACGAGCCGGCCTTCGCCGGGATCAACACGTCCACCGAGTTCCTGGCCAAGGTGGTCGCGGACCGGCTGGCGGACCGGGTCCACGCCGGGGCGCTCGGCGAGGGGGCCCGTGGCCTGTCCGGCATCGCGGTCGCGCTCCACGAGTCCCACGTCGCGTGGGCGAGCTACGAGCGTGCACTGTGATCGCGCCGACCCCTCCCGTGCACGTCGTCCTCCCCGGCGACGTCGACGACCCGACGCGCCCCAGTGGCGGCAACGTCTACGACCGCCGCGTCTGCCTTGGCCTGCCCGCCGCCGGGCGGACCGTCCGCGAGCTGCCGGTCGCCGGCACCTGGCCGCGACCCGACGACGGTGCCCGCGCCGAGCTGGACCGCGCGCTCGCCGGGGTCCCCGCCGGTGAGGACGTGCTGCTCGACGGGCTCGTGGCCTGCGGCGTCCCCGACGTGGTGGCGCCGCACGCGGCGCGCCTGAAGCTGTCGGTGCTCGTGCACCTCCCGCTCGGCGACGAGGCCGGGCTCGCGCCCGCTGCCGCCGCCGAGCTGGCCGGGCGCGAGCGCGCCACCCTGCACGCCGCGTCGGCGGTCGTCGCCACCAGCCGCTGGGCGGCGCGGCGCATCGTCGACGTCCACGGCATCCCGGCCGGCCGGGTCCACGTCGTCACCCCGGGTGTCGACCGGGCCGCGCTCGCGCCCGGCCGCAAGGGCGGCGCGCGGCTGCTGTGCGTCGGGTCGATCACGCCGACCAAGGGCCAAGACCTGCTGGTCGAGGCGCTGGCCCGGGTCGCCGACCGCGCCTGGAGCTGCCTGCTCGTCGGGCCGCTCCAGCGCGACCGCGACCACGTCGCGGACGTGCGGGCCCGCATCGCGCGGTACGGCCTGGAGGGCCGCATCCAGCTCGCCGGCCCCCGCACCGGTGCCGCGCTCGACGCGACCTACGCCGCCGCCGACCTGCTCGTGCTCCCCTCGCGGGCCGAGACCTACGGCATGGTCGTCACGGAGGCGCTGGCCCGGGGGATCCCGGTGGCCGCGTCGGCCGTCGACGGCGTGCCGGACACCGTGGGCCGCACCCCCTACGGGGTGCCGGGCGTGCTGGTGCCCCCCGGCGACGTGGCGGCGTTGGCCGCCGCGCTCCGCCGATGGCTCGGCGACCCCGCACTGCGCAGCGCGGCCCGGGGTGCCGCCCGACGACGACGCACCGAACTCGACGGATGGGAGGTGACCTCACGATGCCTGGTACGAGCACTGGCGTAGTGGCGGGATCCGGGGTGGACCCCCGGCTGAGCACGACCGGATCGGTGGTCTGCACGCCGGACTGGCTGGCCCTGCGCGAGCCCGCCGACGCGGCGGCGCGCGCCACCGACCTCGTCGACCTGCTGGTCCCGCACCTCGGCGACGGGCTGCTCGTGATCCGCGACCTCGGCTGCGGCACGGGCTCGATGGGGCGCTGGCTCGCCCGCCGGATCCCCAACCCGCAGCACTGGATCCTGCACGACCGCGACCCCGAGGTGCTGGAGCGCGCGGCGATCAGCCTGCCGGGCGACGTCACCACGGAGGTCCGCTGCGGCGACCTCACCGACCTCGACGCCGCGCGGCTCGCCGGAACGTCACTGGTCACGGCGTCGGCGCTGCTCGACATGATGACCGAGGGCGAGGTCGAGGCACTCGCCGAGGCGTGCGCCACGGCCGGCTGCCCCACGCTGCTGACCCTGTCGGTGGTCGGGACCGTGCTGTTCTCGCCCGCCGACCACCAGCTCGACGGCACCTACGCCGCCGCGTTCAACGCCCACCAGCGACGGGCCGTCGGGGGCCGCCGCCTGCTGGGACCCGACGCGGTCGTCACCGCGGCCCGGGCGTTCCGGCGGCGCGGGGTGCGGGTGAGCATCGCGCCGAGCCCGTGGCGCCTGGGCCCCGACGACGCCGCGCTGCGCGAGGAGTGGCTGCGGGGCTGGCTCTCCGCCGCGTGCGAGCAGCGCCCGGAGCTGCGCAAGGCGGCAGGCCCCTACCTGCGCAGGCGGCTGGAGAACGGCGACCTGCGCGTGGTCGTCGGCCACGCCGATCTCCTGGCGATCCCGATCGGTGTGTCGTGAGCGCGCCGGAAGCCGCGCGACGCCGCACGACGGCGCGCACCGGGCTCGCCGTGCTGAAGCTGGCCGCGGGCGTCGCGGTCGTCGTCCTGCTGGTGACGCGGCTGGGCGCCGGCCCCGTGCTCGACAGCCTGCGCGCGATCGACACCGAGACGCTGTCGGCCGCGCTCGGCATCGGGCTGCTCACCACCGGGGCCAGCGCGTGGCGCTGGTGCCTCGTCGCGCGTCGCCTCGGCCTGCGGATGTCGCTGCCGTCCGCCACCATGGACTGCTACCAGGCGGTCTTCCTGAACTCCGTGCTGCCGGCCGGGATCCTCGGCGACGTGCACCGCGCGGTGGACCACGGCCGGCGTGCGGGGGACGTCGGCCGTGGGGTCCGCGCCGTCGTCCTGGAACGGCTGGTGGGGCAGGCCGTGCTGATGGCCGTCGCCGTCGGCGTGCTGGTCTTCCGGCCGGCCCTCCTCGACGTCGTCGCGCCCGGTGGCGGCCGCTACCTCGTCGGCGGCGCGCTCACCGCGCTGGCGCTCGCCGGGTGGGTGTTCCGCGCGCGGCTGCGCCCGGTCCTC
>CAXTTN010000080.1:0-22673 GCA_964247105.1 uncultured Pseudonocardia sp. | reverse complement strand
GGCCGAGGCCGTGGCGTGCGCCTCGGGCTCGGCCGCCGTCCACACGGCCGTCGCGGTGGTCGACCCGCAGCCGGGGGACGAGATCGTCACCACGTCGATCACCGACATGGGCGCGCTCACGCCGATCCTCTACCAGGGCGCCGTCCCGGTCTTCGCCGACGTCGACCCGGTCACGGGCAACGTCACCGCCGACACCGTGCGGGCCGCCCTCTCCGACCGGACGCGCGCGGTGGTCGTCACGCACCTGTTCGGCAACCCGGCCGACGTCACGGCGATCCGCGCCGTCTGCGACGGGGTCGGGGTGCCGGTCCTGGAGGACGCGGCACAGGCCTACCTCGCCCGCACGCCGGACGGCGTCGCGGGCGCCCTGGGCCTCGTCGGCGCGTTCAGCCTCCAGCAGGGCAAGCACATCACCTGCGGGGAGGGCGGCTTCGTCCTCACCGACGACGCGGGCGCCGCGGCGTCCGCGCGGCTGATGGTGAACAAGTCCTGGCCCTACGGCGAGCCCGACCCCGACCACCGGGGCCTCGGCCTGAACTACCGGATGACCGAGCTCCAGTCGGCCGTCGCGCTCGCGCAGCTGGGCCGGTTGCACGGTGCCGTGGCGCGGCGGCGCGAGATCGCGGCCGTGCTCGACGACGCCGTGGCGACCATCCCGGGGCTGACGGCCGTCGCCGCCGCCCCGGGCTCCGAGCACGCCTACTGGCGCTACGCCGTCCACGTCGACGCGGCGGTGGTGCCCGGTGGGCCGGGCACCCTCGCGCAGTCGCTGCGGCCGATGGGCGTGCCGTCCTCGCCGCGCTACATCGCGAAGCCCGCGTTCCGGTGCGGGATCTTCGCCGAGCGGCGGATCTTCGGCGGCACCGGCGGACCGCTGGCGACGGCCCGCCCCGAGGCGCTCGACTACGCCGCCGAGCGCTTCCCCGGCACGTTCGCGTTCCTCGACAGCGTCCTGGTCCTCGGCCTGAACGAGCGCTACGAGCCGCACCACGCCGCGTTCGTGGCCGGGGCGCTGCGCGACGCGGTGGCGGGGGCGAGCGCGTGACCGTCCGGATCGGGGTGATCGGGTGCGGCGCGATCGGGAGCGCCCACGCCGCGGCCGCGGCCGCGGCGGACGGCTGCTCGCTCGTGGCCGTCGCGGACGCCGATCCCGCGGCCGCGGCGCGGGTCGCCGCGGACCACGGAGCCCGGGTGGTCGAGCAGGCCCGGCTGGCCGACCGCGACGCGGTGGACCTCGTGGTGGTCGCCACCCCGCCCGCCACGCACCTCCCGGTGGTGGAGCCGCTGCTGCGGGCCGGGGTCGCGGTGATGTGCGAGAAGCCGCTGGAGGCCGGGCCGGCCGCGGCCCGCGAGCTGGCCGCGGTGGCGCAGGACAGCGGCACGCTGCTCACGATGGCGTCGAAGTTCCGCTTCGTCGACGACGTGCTCCGCACGCGCGAGCTCATCGCGGACGGCGCCCTCGGCGACGTGGTCAAGGTCGAGATCGCGTTCGCGGGGGTCACCGACATGGCGACGCGCTGGAACGCCGACCGCAGCGTCTCGGGCGGCGGCGCGCTGATCGACAACGCCGTGCACGGCGCCGACCTCGCCCGCTACCTGGTCGGGCCGCTCACCCGGGTCGTCGCGGCCGCGGGGCCCGCCGTGCAGCCGGTCGCGGTGGAGGACTCCGCCACCCTGCTCGCCCGCACCGCGGCGGGACCGCTGGTGCAGATCGACGTCACGTGGTCGTTCCGCCGGCTCGCCGGGGCCTACCTGACCGTGCTCGGCAGCCGCGGCACCGTCGAGGTCGGCTGGGACGGGGCCCGGCTGGCGCGCGGGGACGCGGCCCCCGAGGCGTTCGGCAGCGGTTACCGGAAGGACCGGTGCCTGGGGGCCAACATCGCCGCCGTGGCCGCCGAGCTGGGCGGCCGGCCGCAGGCGCGGCTCGCGCGGGCGGCGGATGCGCTCGCCGCCGCCGAGGTGGTCGACGCGGGCTACCGGTCGCTCGCCGGCGGCGGCTGGGTGACGGTCGAGGAGCACCGATGAGCGCGTACGTGCATCCGACGGCGATCGTCGAGGACGGCGTGCGGCTGGGCGCGGGCACGAGCGTGTGGGACCACGCCCACCTGCGGCGCGGCGCCAGCGTCGGCCGCGACTGCATCATCGGGGGCAAGGCCTACGTCGCCGCCGCGGCGGTGGTCGGCGACCGCTGCAAGATCAATTCGTTCGCCTACGTGTGCACCGGCGTGCGGCTGGGCGACGGGGTCATGGTGGCCGCCCACGCCACCTTCACCAACGACGACACGCCGCGGGCCTGCGTCAACGACCTCAGCGAGCGGCGATCGTCCGATGTGGACGAACACACGCGGCCGACGGCGGTCGGGGACGGCGCCACCATCGGCGCGAACGCCACCATCGGCAACGACCTGGTGGTCGGCCGCTTCGCCGTGGTCGGCATGGGCAGCGTGGTGACCCGCAGCGTCGCGCCGTACACCCTCGTCGTGGGCAACCCCGCACGCCCGCTGGCCCTGGTGTGCCGGTGCGGCCGGCCGATCGCCGACCTGCGCCGGGGACCGGTGGCCGACGGCCCGCGCCCCTGCCCGTCGTGCGACGTCGTCTACACCGTCGAGGGCTCGGCCGTCGTCGAGGACCCGTACGACGCCGATACGGCCGGACGTTCCGTGGCATGAGCTCCGCGACGGGAACCGTGGTGGTGCCCGCCCTCGACGAGGCGCCCACCGTCGCCGACACCATCGTCCGCATCGCCGCGGTGCTCACCGCCGAGCTCCCCGACCGGGCGTGGGAGATCCTGGTCGTGGACGACGGCAGCACCGACGGCACCGCCGCGGCGGCCCGGGCCGCGGCGGCCACGGTGGAGCGGCCGGGCCTGGCGGTCCGCGTCCTGCGGCACGCGGCCAACTTCGGGCTCGGCACCGCGCTGCGCACCGGCTTCGCCGCGAGCACGGGCGACGTCGTGGTCGTGCTCGACTGCGACCTCAGCTACGACCCCGCCCACATCCCCGGGCTGGTGGCCGCGCTGGCCGACCGGCAGGTGGCGATCGCCTCGCCGTACATGGCGGGCGGGCAGGCCCTCCACGTCCCGCGCGCGCTGGAGCGGCGCAGCCGGCTGGCCAACCGGTTCCTCGCGGCGGCGTCCAACAGCCGGATCCGGACGTTCACCGGCATGGTCCGGGCCTACGACGGGCCGTTCCTGCGGTCGCTGTCGCTCAAGGCCACCGACCACCGGATCAACGTCGAGATCCTCTACAAGACCCAGGTGATGCGCGGGGAGATCGTCGAGGTGCCCGCGACCCTGGACTGGGGCGGGCTGGCGCACCGCTCGGAGCGGTCGCGCAACCGGGCGGGCCGGTCGCGGGCGATGACCTACCGCACGATGCTCGACGGCGTCCTGTTCCGCCCGTACCTGGTGTTCCTCGCCGCGGCCGCGGCCGCCGCCGTCGCCGGGGTCGCGCTCCTCGTGGTGGCGCTCCTGGTGCCCGCCGAGCGCAGCGGGCTTCTCGCGCTCGGCGGCGCGCTGCTGCTCGCCGGGGCCGTCCTCGCGGCGGCGTCGCTGCTGTCCATCCAGGTCAAGCGGGCCTTCGAGGAGCTGTACTTCCAGGCGGCGCGCACCGGCTCCCGGGCGGGCAGGCCGTGAGCGAGCGCTGGGCCGTGGTCGGCGGCGGCATGCTCGGCGCGGCGGCGGCGCGGCGGCTGGCCGCGGGCGGGGCCGAGGTGGTGCTCTACGAGGCGGCGCCGGCGCTCGGCGGGCTCACCTCGAGCTGGCAGCTCGACGTGCCCGGATCCGCGCCGATCACGTGGGACCGCTTCTACCACGTCGTCGTCGGCACCGACGCCCGCGTCCAGGCGCTGTTCGGCGAGCTCGGCGTCGGGCCGGTGCACTGGTACACCAGCCGCGCGGCCTGCTTCGCCGACGGCGCGGCACGTCCCGCGTCGAGCGCGGCCGAGCTGCTCGCCCTGCCGTTCCTCGGCCCGGTCGCGAAGGCGCGGATCCTGCTCACCGTGGCGTGGGGGGCGTGCTGGAGCTCCGCCCGCCACTTCGACGGCATCACCTCCGCCCGGTGGCTGCGGCGCTGGTCGGGCCGCCAGGCGACGGAGCGGCTGTGGCTGCCGCTGCTGCGGGCCAAGCTCGGCCGGGTGGCGGAGGAGGCGTCGGCCGCGTTCATCTGGGCCACGATCCGCAGGCTGGCCACGGCCCGCTTCCAGGGCCGGGGCGCGGATCGGCTCGGCCACGTCACCGGCGGCTACGCCGGCGTCCTCGACGCGCTGGCCCGCGACCTGCGGACGCGGGGGGTCGAGGTCCGCACCGGCTCGCGGGTCGCCTCCGTCACGGCCGCCGAGGGGGGCCTGCGCGTCGCCGTGGAGCAGGGCGGCGCCACCGTCCACGACCGGGTGCTGGTGACGAGCGCCGCGCCGATCGCGGCGCGGTTGTGCCCCGGCCTCACCGCGGCCGAGCGGGCCCGGCTCGACGACGTGCGCTACCTCGGGGTGCTCTGCCCGTCGGTGGTGCTGCGCCGCCCGGTGACCGGCGCCTACATCACCTACGTCACCGATCCGAAGCCGTTCACCGCGGTGATCGAGATGACGGCGCTGATCGACCCGGCCGAGCTGGGTGGGCACACGCTGGTGTACCTGCCCCGCTACACCGAGCCCGACGACCCCGCCTTCGACCGCTCCGACGAGCAGCTCCGCGCCGAGTTCCTGCCCGCCTTCCTCGCGATGTACGGGCTGGACGAGGCCGACGTCCTGACGTTCGCGGTGGCGCGCGCCCGCACGGTGCTGCCGGTGCCCACACCCGGGTACCGCGACCGCGTGCCGTCCGTGCGCACGACCGTCCCGGGCCTGTTCACCGTCGGCAGCGCCCAGATCGTCGACGGGACGCTCAACGTGGAGCAGACGCTCCAGCTCCTGGACGACGCATGGCCGCAGCTCGCGGCCGCGGAGAGGACCTGAGGCCGTGCCCGAGCGCCCCGTCGCCAGCGTCTCGCTGGACATGGACAACCTGTGGTCGTACCTGAAGACCCACGGGGACCCCGAGTGGGAGCGGTGGCCGAGCTACCTGCCGGTGCTCCTGCCCCGCATGCTCGACGTGTTCGCCGGCCACGCGCGGAACGCCACGGTGTTCGTCGTCGGGGCCGACGCCGCCCGTGACGACGGCGCGGAGGCCGTCCGGGCCCTCGCCGCGGCCGGGCACGAGATCGCCAACCACTCGTTCCGGCACGAGCCGTGGCTGCACCGCTACCCGCGCGAGGAGCTCGTCTCCGAGCTGGAACGCACCGAGGCGGCGATCGTCGAGGCGGGCGCACCGCGTCCGGCGGGCTTCCGCGGGCCCGGTTACAGCGTCTCCCCCGACCTGCTCGACGTCCTCGTCGAACGCGGTTACGCCTACGACGCGAGCATCCTGCCGACCTGGATCGGCCCGCTCGCGCGCTGGTACTACTTCCGGTCCTCGGGGATGGACGGCGCGCAGCGCACCGAGCGGGCGGCGCTGTTCGGCTCGGCCCGCGACGGGCTGTTGCCGGTGCACCCGTTCCGCTGGGAGCCCGGCGGCCTGGTCGAGATCCCGGTGACGACGATGCCGCTGGCCCGCGTGCCGGTGCACGTCTCCTACCTGGTGCACCTGCACGCGTCGGCGCCGAAGGCCGCGAAGGCCTACTTCCGCGCCGCGCTGGCGATGTGCCGGCTGCGGGGCGTCGGACCGTCGCTGCTGCTGCACCCGCTCGACCTGCTGGACGGGAAGGACGCCCCCGCGCTCGGGTTCTTCCCGGGCATGGCCGTGCCCGCCGTCGAGAAGCGGGCGCTGCTCGCCTGGGCACTCGACCGGATCGCGGAACGGTTCACCGTGGTGGGGGTCGGCGAGCACGCGCGGCGCCAGGTCGCCGCGGGCGTCGCGCGCACCCGCTCCCGTTCGTCGGCCGGGCCCCGCACGGCGGACCGCGAGGGATGAACCGCAGGACGGCCCTCATCGCGCTGCTGTGGGTGCTGGCCGCGGCCGCCCTGGGCGTGTCGTGGGCGTTCTGGCTCTCCGACCTGACCTACCCGGGCATGCCGTGGCAGGTGCCGCACGAGATGGCGGACTTCCGCGACACGATCTGGGGTCCGGGCCGGTACCTGTGGGAGGGCGGGAACCCCTACGACCCCGCGACCTACCTCGCCACCCACCCGTGGGCGCAGGAGTTCGACCCCTACGCGCCCGCCTGGCTGCTGCTGTCGGCGGCGCTCGCCCTGCTCCCGTTCGGGGCGGCCGCGGCGGCCTACCTCGTGCTGGGCGCGGCGCTGGCCGTCGTGCTGGTGTGGACGGTGCTGCGGTGGGCCACGCCCGGGTGGGTCCCGATCGGCACGCCGCTCGGCGTGGCGTTCCTGACCGTCTGGTCGCCGGGCCGCTACGCGCTGCAGAACGGCGGGACGCTGCTGGTGTTCCTCGGCTGGGCACTCGTCATGCGGGCGCTCGCGCAGCGCCCGGTCACCGAGCGCGACGCCCGGCTGGGCGCGCTCGGGCTCGCGCTGACGCTGCTCAAGCCGCAGTTCGGGCTCCCGCTGGTGGTCGTGCTGCTGGTCACGGGCCGCGTGCGGGCCACCGTGGGCGGCCTGCTCGGCCTCGCGGTCGCCAGCGCCCCCGTCCTGCTCGCCTGCGTCGTGTCGGCCGGGGGCCCGGTCGCGTTCCTGGAGTCGATCGGCCGGCTGCTGGCCTACGCGAGCTCGCCGGACGCCTCGACCGGGCTGCTCTCCCCGTTCAACGGGCGGATCGACCTGGTGGGGCTGGCCGGGCGGGCGGGCATCTCACCACCCGGCTGGGTCCAGCTTGCCGTGCCGCTCGCCGCGACCGCGGCCGCCGCCGTCCTCGCCCGCCGGACGCCACCGGTGGTGATGACGGCGGGCATCGGCGCCGCCGTGCTGCTGGGGCTCGTGCACCAGCCCTACGACGCCGTCGTCCTGGTCGTGCCGTTCGCGCTCGGGCTCGGCCGTCTCGCGGCCCGCGACCGGCTGCCGCGGTGGCAGCTCGCGGTGTGGATCGCGGCTGCGGTGCCGGTGCTGCACCTGCACCGGATCACCACCGCGGTGCTCCTGTCCACCGACGCGGCGGACGCGCTCGACGCGGCGGCGATGGTCGTGGCGCTGCTCGCCGCGCTGGCTGTCGCTGCCCCGAAAGTTCGCCAATTCGGGACACAAGAGGCGTAACCCTACGCCTCGTGCGGACGACTCCAAGGGCAACGAGGTCACCCAACCGAGTGAAGCGCGCAGGCGTTGCCGCCCGCGCCCCTGACGCACCGTCCCGCTCCCCCATGACGAGGAACCGTTGATGACCATGCCATCAGCCGCCCCGGAGACATCGCACGGGCCGCCGACCGCCGGGCCGCAGATCGCCGTAGCCCACGAGTGGCTCGTCTCCTACGCCGGTTCCGAACGGGTCGTGAAGGAGCTGCTCACGGCGTTCGACACGCCCCGGCTCGTCACCACGATGGCGCGCTACGCGTCGTTCCCCGAGGAGTTCGGCCACGCCGAGCCCTCCTTCCTGCAGCGCGTCCCGGGCGCCATCGACCACCACGAGTGGATGCTGCCGCTGATGCCGCTCTCGTGGCGCGTCCGGCCCGAGCTCACCGACGTCGAGGCGGTCGTGAGCAGCAGCCACGCCTGCGCGAAGGCCGTGAAGGTGGCCACGGGCGTGCCGCACCTCTGCTACTGCCACACCCCGATGCGGTACGCGTGGGACTTCACCAGCGAGCGCAGCCGCTTCCCGCGCGCCGTCCGGCCGGCCGCGCAGGCCATGATGGCCGGGTTCCGCCGCTGGGACCGCAGCACCGCCTCCCGCGTCACGCGGTTCGTGGCCAACTCCACGGCGGTCGCGCAGCGCATCCAGCGCCACTACGGCCGCACCCCCAGCGTGATCCACCCGCCGGTGGACACGGAGTACTTCACCCCGGCCGAGAACGGCTCGCCCGCGGGGGCGGACTTCGTCTACGTCGGGCGCCTGGTCAGCTACAAGCGCGCCGACCTGGCCGTGGCCGCGTTCGAGAACTCCCCGCACCGGCTCACCGTGGTCGGCGAGGGGCACCTGAAGCAGGAGCTGATGGCCAGGGCGGGCTCCAACGTGACGTTCGCCGGCAAGGTCGACGACGCCACGCTGCGCGACCTGTACCGGAGGTCGCGCGCGATGGTGTTCCCCGCCGACGAGGACTTCGGCATCTCGATGGCCGAGGCCCAGGCGTGCGGCACGCCGGTGGTCTCGGTGCGCCGGGGCGGCGCGCTCGACATCGTCGAGCCGGGTCGCACGGGGGTGCTGGCCGAGCCGGACGACGTGGCCGACCTGCGCCGCGCCATCGACGTGGCCGCCACCACCGAGTGGGACCGCGCCGCGATCCGCGACAGCGTCGAGCGGTTCTCGGCCACGTCGTTCCGGAAGCGGATGCGCGACGCCGTCGTCGAGATGATCGAGGACCCCCGGCCGCGGTGACCGCCGGGGGCCGGCCGCCGGTCAGGAGGGCAGCTCGGCCAGCTCGACCGTGCGGTCGGACTCCCTCGTGGCCACGGCCGCCGCGAACTGCTTGAGCGCGGTGTTGCTGCCCTCCGCGGCCTCGGCCCTCGCCAGCTGCGTGGCGCCCAGGCTGTGCTCGGTCATGAGGTCGACGAAAGATGTGTCGAAGGCGGTGCCCGACTTCGTGGCGAGCGCCGCCACGTCCTCCGCCGTCGGGCCGCCCGAGTGGGAGTGCCCCCCGGCCACCGCGGTGCCGGCGTCGATGCCGAGGCTGCTCAGCACGACGGTCATCTGCGTGTCCTCGCTGTCGCTCTCGGCGAGCACGGTGTCGGCCAGCGCGCGCACCGGGGCCGACTGCGACCGCGCGTCGGCCGACCGGGCCAGCTGGATGGCCAGCTGGTGGTGGCCGATCATCTGCTGCAGGAACACGACGTCGGCGACGTTGTAGCCCTCGGCCGTCGGGACCACGGTCAGGCCGTCGGAGGGTGCCGCCGTGGCCGTGCCCGCCTTCGGCGCGACCGGGCCCTGCACGGGCGCGGCCGCGGGAGCGGGGCCGCCGCACGCCGCCAGCCCGAGGGCCAGCGCGCCCAGGGCCGCGGCGTGACCCGCGGCCCTGAGCGCTCGTGCGCCTGTGCTGGCAATACCGGCAGCCATGCTGCGCCTACGCGGTCGGCAGGACACCGGGGCAGGCGTACGGGTTGCCGTCGGGCGCCTTCGGTCCCCCGGCGGGCGCGAGACCGTGCCGGTCCTTGCCCGTCACCTCCAGGGCCGTGAACTTGTGCGCCGCCAGGTAGGCGCACTTCGCCGCCGGGGTCTTCCCCACCTGCGGGGGGAAGTTGTAGGGCACGCACACGTTGACCGAGCCGTAGCCGTGGTCGCACCCGTCGACCGTCGCCCCGTAGGAGAACGGCACCGGCTTGGGCAGCGGGGTGTTGACCTTCCCCTTCAGGCCGGTGGCGAACGCCCTGACGTAGGCCTGGGCGTCCGACGTGGGCGGCGCCGGCTGTGCCGAGCCCGACGGCAGCGCGCCGAAGGCGACCACCGCGCCGACCACCAGCGCGATCACCCCGCCCGCGGCCACCCCCGTGAGGGGGTTGCGGCGCCGCGGCCTCCGGTGCAGGGCCGGGGACAGGAGTTCCTTCTCGGTCATCCGACCTTCACCCACTTCGCCAGCGACGGCACGCCGTTGGCGTCCGTCACGGTCAACATGTACCAACCGGGCGGAGCCAGGTTGGGGTTCGCCGTGAGGTTCAGCCCGAGCTGGGTGCCCGTGCCGGTCAGCGGCAGGTCCACCGACCGCTGGTTGGGATCGGACTGGTGCGTCACGGCGGCGGCCTTGATGAGCTGGGCCTTCGCGATCGGCCGGTCCACGGTGACCTGCTGCGTCGTGCCGTAGGCCCAGGTGGCGTTGGGCAGCGCGGTGATCGCCGGCCGCGGCCCCTTGAACAGGTACGGCGGCGAGTACACCGAGATGCGGAACTCGAAGTTGCCGTTGTTCGGGTCGCTGGTGAACATCATGACCCGGCCGTCGGGCAGCAGGATCGCCGAGCCGTGGTAGTTGCGGCCGATCGGGTCGGGCGCCATCGACGTGAACGTGTTCGCCACCGGGTCGTACATGGACGACTCGAACACGTCGTCGGCCCTGGTGTGCAGCGAACCACCGGTCTCGAAGACCTTGCCGTCGGGCAGGATCACCGCGTTCACGTACATCTTCCCCTGGGCGGGGGTCTGCGGCTGGCCGGTGTCGGCCATCGTCCCGCTCGGCAGCAGCGGGCCCGGCGTGTACGTCGGGTTCGCGGCCTTGAGGTCGATGAGGTTGGTGAGCCGGCCCGCGTCCACGTTGGAGACGGTGTTGCCGCCGCCCATCGTGATCACCTTCTGGTTCTGGGCCGGGGGCAGCAGGAGGCTCATGGAGTGGTCCATGAGGTCCTTGTTCTGCAGTCCGGGCACGTCGGTGCGGGTTCCGGTCTGGTAGTTGTAGATCTCCGCGCCGGTGGCGTCGAACGCGTTGCCGCCCAGCGAGTGGCTGCCGGTGTAGAACAGCCGCCCGTCCTGCATCAGGACCAGGGTCGGGTACAGGCCCCAGCGGCGGTTGGTGTTCACCACCTCGTTCGGCGCCAGCCAGCGGTTCTGCGCGGCCGAGAAGTACTCCGTCACGTTGCTCTCGACGTTGAGGCCGGCCTCGGCGAGACCGCCGACCGAGAGGACGTCACCGTTGCCCATGATCGTCGCGGACGGGTACCAGTGCCCGCCGTTGAGGTCGTTGGTGCGGGTGTACTGGTTGGTCGCCGGGTCGAAGATGTAGCCCTGGTTGAGCCCGAGGAACCCGTGGCTGCCGTCGGCGGCCTGGTAGTCCTTCGTGCCGCCCATGACCAGCACCCGGCCGTCGGGCAGCTGGGCGTGCCCGACGCAGAACATGTCGACCGGCGTCGGGACGTCGATCGAGGTCCCGGTGACCGGGTCGAAGACCGCGGACTTGAACGACCCCGCGGCGAAGTTGTCCGGGTTGTTGCCCGAGCCCGCCACCATCAGGATCTTGCCGTTGTTCAGCAGCACGGTGTGGATCGCCCGCACCGGCTCGTTGAACGGCAGGATCTGCCACGAACCCAGGGCGCACTGCACCCCGGTGCCGGTGCACGTCGCCGTGGGCGGCACCGCGGCGGTGTCGGTCGTCGAGTAGTCGTCGGTGGTGAGCGACCCGACGCCGTAGACGTAACCGCCCCAGCTGATCATGTCGGTGCCCGCCGGGATCACCGGGGTGAGCGCGGTGAACGGGGCCCACGCGGCCGCACTGGTCGGCAGCGTGCCGAGGTCCTGCCAGTACTGCCAGCCGGTGGCGGTGTCGTGGCGGTAGAGCGTGACCGCCGCGTTCGCGGTGGTCGACTGGTACCACATGGAGAGCGCGTACTGGTGGCCCTCGGCGACGGCCGGCGCGCAGGCCGGGGTCTGCGTCATCTTCGCGGTGCGGTCGCCGCTGGTGTACGCCGTCATGTTGATCTTGAGGGCGTTGGTGCCGGTCCGGCCGGGGTTGGCGACCGAGTAGGCGAACGTGTTCGTGCCCGACCCGCCCTGTGCCCAGCACGTCGGGAACCCGTCGGCACCGAGCGTCTCGAAGCTCGGGTTCTGGTTGAGGTTGGGCTGCGCCGCCGCGGTGGTGGTGGTCGCGGCCGTCGTCGTGGTGGTCGTGACGGGCGGTGCCGTGTCGACCATCGAGTAGTCGTCGGTGATCAGCGTGGTGACCGCCTGGGTGTACCCGCCGAAGACGACCATGTCGGTGTTCGCCGGCACGGCCGGGGTGACCGCCTGGAACTGCTTGTACGTGGCGGATGGCGTCAGCGGGCCGAGATCCTGCCAGTACTGCCAGCCGCCGGTGGTGTCGTGGCGGTAGAGCGTCACCGCGGCGCCCGCCGCCGTGGCCGTGTACCAGAAGCTCAGGTTGTAGGTGTGGCCGACGGTGACGGCAGGCGCGCACGCCGCCGTCTCGGCCTGCTTGATCGACTGATCACCCGAGGTGCGGGCCGTCATGTCGAGCTTGAGCGCGTTGGCGCCCGTGCGTCCCGGGCTCGTGGCGGTGGCCGTGAACGTGTTGACACCCGACCCGCCGACCGCCCAGCAGTTCGGGAAGCCGCCCGCGCCGAGGTCCTCGAGGCCCGGGTTCTTGATCAGGTTGTTCGGCACGACCGGCGGCGTGACGGTGGTCGTCGGCGGCACGGTGGTGGTGGCCGGCGGCACCGTGGTCGTCGGCGGCACCGTGGTGGTGGTCGGCGGCACCGTGGTCGTGGTGGGCACGATCGAGGCGTCGGTGGTCGAGAAGTCGTCGACCGTGAGCACGCCGACGCCGTGCAGGTACGGGCCCCACGAGATGAGGTCCGTGCCGGCGGGGACGGCCGCCGTGACCGCGGTGAACTGCGTGTAGGCCGCGGCCGCGGCCAGCGGGCCGAGGTCCTGCCAGTACTGCCAGCCCGCGGCGGTGTGGCGGAACAGCGTCACCGACGCGGCGCCGGACGTGGCCGTGTACCAGAAGCTGAGGTTGTAGGTCTTCGCGGGCGTGACGGCGCTGGCGCAGGCCGCGGTCTCCTTCGCGCGGATGGCGCGGTCACCGTTGGTGTAGGCCGTCATGCTCATGCGCTGGGCCTTGGTGCCCGTGCGGCCGGGGCTGACCAGGGCCGTCGTGTAGGTGTTGGCGCCCGAGCCGTAGAAGGTGTCCCAGCAGGTGGCCTTGCCACCGGTCGCCGTCTCGAACCCCGGGTTCTGGGTCAGGTTCGTGGCCTGGGCGTACGCCGTACCCGCTCCCCACAGCGCCATCGGCACCATCGAGGACACCGCGATGAGCACGGACAGGATCAGGGTTCGCAGGCGTCCTCGCCAGCTCCTGTGCGATCGTCGAACCCTCGTGAAACCCACTCGTCCACTCCCTTAGCCAGCACAGTCATCGACATTGAGAGCCGCCGGCAGGCCCGGTACCGGCAGATCGGACCCGCCTGGAGGTCTTGGGGGAGGTCCTGGAGGCGGGGGGGAGCACGGAGGGGCCGGCCGACTGCGAACCGGATCTCCGCCTAGGTCACGTGTCGACCGCCGTCCAGCGGAGGTTACGCACTCCCTCCGAAATGGACCCGTTCGGAGCAGTGAACGGGTAACCCGATCGTGCAGCACGTAACGCTGCGCGGTCCTGGTCCGACGGAAATTGTGGACGCCCTGCGTCCCGGTCACTGCCAGCGACGGCCAGACCCCAACCGGCACAGAAATCGAAGGAATGACGAGCCCGGCCGTCTCGAACGCGGCCAGGGGGAACCCGGGGGATCCCGACCCATGCCCGACAAGAGCGGCAGGCCCACGCCAGGTCCGACAGCGGTGCTGGCCGCGGACGACGCGCACGACGAGGCCTACCAGGAGCACGGGGAACCGGCCGACGGGTCGGACCCGACCACCGCCATCCCCGTGTTCGACCAGCGCCGCGACGCCACCGACGATGCGGCGAGCGGCAGCGCCCGCCCGGCCGACGGCCACGGCCCCTCCAACGGCCCCTCCAACGGCCCCGGCCCCACGAACGGCCACGCTCCCACCAACGGGAGCCCCACCAACGGGAGCCCCACCAACGGCAGCCCCACCAACGGCAGCCCGACGCCGCGCATCCCGACAATGCGCACCAGCCTGACCAACGGCAGCCACAACGGCCGGTCCGCCACCACGGCCGCCGACGCCGCGCCCGAACCGGCGCACGCGCCCCGGTCCGGAGCCCCCGCCTCGGGCATGTTCGACGAGGCGAGCGTGTTCGAGCCGCCGCACGACCCGCCCTACCCGCGGTCGAACGACGTGATCGGGATCCGCCCGCCCTCCCCGCGCGGGCGCGCGCTGCGCGGCCTGGTCGCCGCGCTCATGGCTGGTGTGATCCTCGGTGGCGTCGCCGGTGGCGTCGTGGGCGTCCTCACCGCGGGCGGCGCCACGGCGAGCGCGCTGGTGGAGATCGCCGCGCCCGCCGATCCCGGGCTCGTCGCGGCCACCGGCGACGGTGGTTCGCAGTCCGCCGACAGCCTGGCGAACTTCGCCGCGAACGAGTTCGCGTCGCTGTCCAGCGACGCCTTCCGTGACCAGGTCTCGGAGAAGGCGGGCGAGCCCGACGGCCCGTCGATCACCGTGACCCGCGTCGGCCAGTCGACCGTGGCGGACTTCTCCGCCAAGGGCGCCACCGACGAGGCGGGCCTGAAGGTCGTCCGGGCCGGCGTCGACCTCTACATCGCGCGGCGCACCGACGACTACCGCGCCTACGTCAAGGACTCCATCGCGAGCATCGACAAGACGCTGCGCGACATCCAGGTGCCGGGGCCGAGCCGAACGCCCGACCCCAGCCTCGCCGCCCGCGTCGACCGGCTGCTCTCGGCCCGTTCCGATCTGCAGCTGCTCGCCAACCGCGACGCGGCGCCGATCCGGGTGATCGACCCGCCCGCCACCGCCGAGACCGGCGGCTCGTCGCCGTGGCTGCTCGGCGCGGTGCTCGGCGCGCTCGCGGGCGGGCTGCTCGCGGTGGGCCTGATGATGCTGGTCCGCTCGCGCAGCACCGCCGTGCTCGACGCCGCGGCGGCCGAGTCCGTCGTCGGGCGGGTCCTGCACCCCGTCGTGGCGCTGCCCCGTGACTGGACCACCTCCAGCCTCCAGGTGCTGCGCACCCGCGACCGTTACGCGGCGAAGGTCCTCGCGGGCCAGGTGGCAGGCCCCATGCCGCTGGTCGGCCGCACGATCGGCGTCGTCGCGGCGTCGAAGGAATCGGCGTCGCGGGCCGTCGCCACGTTCCTCGCGGTGGGTGCCGCGGACCTGGCCCCGACGGTGCTCGCGGAGTTCGGCACCGACGGGCACCCCCTGGTCCCCGAGGAGCTGGGGAACGACCCGGTGGGCGTCCGCTTCAAGCAGACCGAGGTGGACGGGCTGACCTTCACCCGCATCGAGGACCCGGCCGGACCGGGCCGCGCGGGCGACGCCACCTGGCACCAGCTGGTCGGCACGGTGCGCAGCGGCAGGCGCTGCGTGATCGTCGACGTCGGCGTCCGGCCCGAGCTGCTGCGGATGCTGCCGACCGAGGTCGAGTCCGTGGTGGTGGTGGGGCTCGGTCTCGACGACGCGCGGCACGTCTCGGCGCTCGCGGCGGGCCTGCCCGGCCCGCGGTCGGCGACCGTCGGCGTGGTGACGCAGCTGCCCTGGCTGCGCCAGCTGACTCTCAAGCTCGGCCGTCGCAAGAATGCCTGAGCCGCAGACCTCCACGGAGGCCACGACCGACGGGGCCACGACCGACGGGGCCACGACCGACGGGGCCACGACCGACGGGGGCACGACCACCGAGTTCCGCACCAGCCTCGTGCTCCGCGCGACGGCGGCGGCGGGCGGCCTGCTGGCCACCCTCCTGACCACGGTCGTCGCCGTGCGCGGCCTCGACGACGCCGACGCCGCGGTGTTCCTCGCCGTGCTCGCCGGGCTGATGCTCGGGCCGATGTTCGGCAAGCTCGGCCTCGGGCAGAACGTGATCCGGACCGTCGGCGGCCAGGATCCGGAGAGCCGCCGCCACACGGTCAGCGCCCACCTCCGCGCGGCGCTGCTGCTCTCGGTCGTGAGCAGCCCGCTGGTGGCCTTCGTCTCGACGATCGGCCTGCTCGGGCGCCCCGAGCAGCTCGCGGCGGTGCTGCTGGCCGCGGTCATGCTGGTGGCGGAGAGCCTGCGGCTGCTGTTCAGCGACGTGTTCGCCGCCGTCGGCGACGTGCGCGGCTCGGTGGCGAGCACGCACCACGTCCGGACGGTCGTGGTGCTGCCCGCGCTGGTCGCCGTCGTGCTGCTGGTGCCGCACCCGACGCTCGTCGAGATGCTCGGCGTGTACGCCGCGGTGGCGCTGGTGCTCCTCGTGGTGACGGTCTGGCGTGGCCGGCACCTGCTCGTCGCCCCGCGGCGCGGCGGCTCCGGCTCGCTGTTCGCGACCGTCGCCACCGGGCTGGTGCTGTTCGCCCTCGACGGCTCGTTCTTCGTCGTCGGCCGCGGCGACGTCTGGCTCTCGTCAGCGTTGTTCGCGCCGTTCGACGCGGCCCGCTACGGCACCGTGAGCATGCTCGCGTTCCAGGTCACGGTGCTGCAGGGCCTCGCGTCGCTGGCGATCACGCCGATGGCGGCGCGCATGTGGGCCGCGGGCCGCCGTGACGAGGTCGTGCGGCTGCTCGCCGCCACCGCGACGCTCGCCACCGCCGCCACCACCGCCGTGGTCCTGGTGCTCGCCGTGGCGGGCGGTCCGCTGCTCGGCATCGCCTACGGCGCGGACTTCGAGGCCAGCCTCCCGCTCCTGCTGATACTGGCCGTGGGCGGCATCGGGCAGGCCGCGCTCGGCTTCAGCGTCCCGTTGCTGCTGATCAGCGGCCTGATCAAGCGGGCGGTGATCGCCTGCGCCATCGCGCTCGCCGTCGCCGTGCCGGCCACCATCGCCGCCGCGTGGTGGTTCGGGCCGCTGGGCCTCGCCATCGCGAGCGGCGTCTCGGCGATCGCCCTCCCCGCCGCCCAGACGATCGCCGCGTACGGCAGGCCGCTGCCGTCCTGGGACCTGCGGGCGGCCGTCGCCGTGCTGCGCACGCCGGTGCGCTCGGCGTGAGCACGCTCACGCCGGAACGGCCCGCCGCTCCCCCGCGCCCCGTCACCCGCCGCGGCCCGTCCAGCTCCGTCTGGTGGCTCTCCCCGGTGGGGATGACCCTGGTCGTGGTGCCGCTGGCGGTCGTCTCCGCAGGCGCGTTCGGCGACCAGGCCTTCCGTGACCTGTGGCGCAGCCCCAAGACCATCACCACCACCACGCTCCTGCTGCTGCTCGCGGCCGGGCTGGCCGTCGCGCTGGGCGCGGCCGTCGTCGGGGCGGCCCGGCCACTGCGCGTGCGCACCGGGCGCTGGCCGGACCTGCGCCCGTCGGAGATCGCGCTGCTGGAGAAGGCCGGCCGGATCCTCTTCGGCCTGACGCTGTTCGGCTACGCCGCGTTCCTCGTCGCGGGCGCGCGGGCCGGCATCTCGCTCTCCGAGCTCACGGCCGCGTTCGGGCAGGAGGGCGTCTACGACGGCACGATCAAGGACACGCTGGGCACCATCCCGGGTGTCACCACGCTCACGCAGGTGGGCCTCGTGTCGGTGGTCGTCTCGTCGCTGCTGATGGTGCAGAGCCCGGCCCGCAGGCACTGGGTCCGGATCGTCGTGGTGATCGTGCTCTCCCTCCCGCGCGCGTTCCTGCTCACCGAGCGGCTCGCCCTGCTGGAGCTGCTGGTCCCCGCCGCGGTGGTGTTCGCGATGCGGCTGGGCGGCTCGCCCCGGCTGCGCGCGACGGTGCGGGTCGCGCCGGTGCTCGCGCTGCCGTTCGTCGTCGTCGTGTTCGCCCTGTTCGAGTACTCCCGCAGCTGGGTGTTCTTCCGGGAGCGGTCCAACGGCGGGTTCGTGCAGTTCGCCGTCGAGCGGTTCGTCGGGTACTACGCCACCGCCCTCAACAACGGGGCGCTGGAGATGGCCTACAACCGGTTCCCCGGCCGGTGGCCGTACGAGACGCTCGCCGCGTTCTGGACCGCACCGGGCATCGGCAGCCTCAAGCTCTGGTCCGTGCTCGACGGCGGCCGCGACAACGCCCAGGCCTACCTGGACATCCTCACCGAGCACGGCACCCCCGAGTTCAACAACTCCAGCGGGCTGGCCGCGCCGTTCGTGGACTACGGCATCGCGGGCGGGCTCGCGTACATGCTCGGGGCGGGCGTCGTGCTCGGGCTGCTGTACCGCTCCTTCCGCGAGTCCTCGCCGACCGGACTGCTGATCTACCCGATCCTGTTCCTCGGCGTGGTCGAGCTCCCCCGCTACATCAACTGGAGCCAGGGCCGCGTGTTCCCCTCGATCGTCGCCGCCGCGGTGATCGCGGTCGTGATGCGCCGGGCCGGCCGGGCCGAGGAAGGGACGCGATGACCGCGCCGACCCCACCGCCGCTGCGCTACCTCCTGATGGCGACCCACGTCCCCGGATCGGGGTCGCTCGGCGGCGTCGTGCGCTACACCGTCGGGCTCGCCGAGGCACTGGCGCGGCGCCCCGACGTGGAGCTGCACGTCCTCGTCGCGGGCGACGGGGCGAACGCCTTCACGCGCTTCGTGCCGGCCGACCGCGTCCACTCGCTGCCCGGCCTCCCGACACCCGCGCTGTCGATCCTGGAACGGCTCGGGGCGCTGCCCGGTCTCCGGCGGGGCCGGTTCGACGTGATCCACGGGACGAAGCACATCCTGCCCCGGTTCGCCGCGGGCACGCGCCGGGTGCTGACCGTGCACGACATGCTGCTGTTCGACCGCGGCCGCGACTACCCGCTGCTCAAGCGGCTGCTGCTGGGCGGGCCGTACCGGGCCTCGCTGCGCGACGCCGACGTCGTCGTCGCGGTGAGCCACGCCACCGTGGACCGGTTGGTGGACCACCTGCCCGAGGTGCGGGACCGCGTGCGGGTGGCGCAGCTGGCCCCGTCACCGGCGCTGACGACCGCCACCCCGGAACCGGTGGAGGCGCTGTCGGGCGCCCGGTTCGCGCTGGTGGTGGGCGACGCGTCGGTCCGGAAGAACCTCGGGCTCGTGGTCGGCACGTGGGCGCGGGTGCGCGAGCGGGTGCCCGGCGCGGTGCTGGCCGTGGTGGGCCCGACGCCGTGGGGCACCGAGGACCGCGGCGGCTCCGCCTGGGACGCGCTGATCGCCGACGGGGCCGCGGTGGGCCTGCGCGGGATCCCCGACGGCGCGCTGCGCTGGTGCTACGAGAACGCGTCCGTCGTGCTGTGCCCGAGCCTGCTGGAGGGCTTCGGCCTGCCCACGGTGGAGGCCGCGGCCTTCGGCACGCCGGTGATCACCTCCGAGGATCCCGCCCTCTGCGAGGCCGCGGCCGGCTGGGGCCGGGCCGCGGCCTCCTGGAGCCCCGACGACTGGGTCGACGCCGTCGCCACCGCGATGACCACCCCCGGGCGGCGACCCCCCGGCACGAACCTCCGGACCTGGGACGACGTCGCGGCCGACACGCTGGAGGCCGCGCGCGGCGGCGCCGCCCCGGCCCCCGCACCGGACCCCGACGGCCCCGGCCCGGAGTTCGCGGGACGCACCGGCGTGTCGCCCTACCGCGCCCCGATGCGGGTCCGCCACGTGGTGGCGTCGGGCGACGAGGACGCGGGCGCCACCGCCACCCGGCTGGCCGCCGACCACCGCGACCACGGCTGGGACGTCGAGATCGACACCCTCGCCCGCGGCGGTGGCGGCCCCGCAGCCGACGGCGCCGACCTGCTGGTGCTGCACGGCCTGTGCGCCGGCCGGGTGCGCAGCCGCGTGCGCGGGAGCGTCCCGACGGTCCTGCTCACCGGCTCCGACGCGCCGCGCACCCCGCTGGGGTGGGCCCGCGAGGCGTCGCTGGCCCGCTGGACGAACGCGCTGGTGCTGCCGGCCGACGCCGCGCCGTCGTGGAGCCGCGTCTCGGCTCCCGTGACGCGGCTGCCCGCGAGCGGCCTGGCCTCCGACGAGGCGGCCGCCGTGTTCGTGCGCGCCCGCGCCTGGGGCAACTAGACCCCCGCACTTCGGAGCCGAGTGGCGGTCTGGAGGTGGCCTCCAGCAGCCATGTGGCTCCGGAGTGCGTCGGTACCTAACCGCTCACGGCGTAGGAGCCCTGCGGCGCGTTGCCGCCGAAGGTGGCCGCGGGGCCGCCCTGGAACGTGAGGTTCTCGAACCGCAGGTTCTCCGGCGGCGCCGCGCCGGCGTCGGTGACCACACCGACGGCGTGCGACGCCGTGGCGCGGGTGTCGTCGACCGCCAGGTCCGCGATGTCGACATTGCGCACCGGGACCCCCGGCCGCCCGGAGAGCACCAGGATCGCCCCGTGGTCGATGGTGGTGTTCCTGTTGGCGCGCAGCAGCGTGCCGCCCTTCACGGTGACGTCCTGCACCGCTCCGGCGTAGTAGGGATCGCCTTCCACCGCGATGTAGAGCGCGGCGGCGTCGGTGTCGCGGACCAGGACGTCGGTGAAGGTGACCGCGGTGCCGCCGACCACCGAGAGGCCGCGGCCCCAGGCCGTGCCGAGCACCTGCGGTGAGCTGACCGTGATGTCGTGGCAGCTGGGCCCGTCGCCGTCGTAGGACACGACCGCGATGCCGTCGTCGCCGGTGTTGGAGACGACCGCGTGGTCGACGACCCCGTCGTGGGAGCCCTTGGTGATGTGGATGCCGTCGGCGCGCGTGTCCTTCACCGTGACGCGGTCCAGCCGGAACTGCGACGCGCCCTGGACGAAGACGCCGGCCGCGGCCGATCCGGTGATGGTGACGTCCTGCACCACCACGCCGGTGTGCCCGGAGATCCACAGCTTCTGCTGCAGCGGCTCGGACGAGCGGCGGGTGGTGGCCGACACCCCGAGCGTGAGCCCGCTGAGCGTGACGCCGTCGGCGTCGACCCGCAACGCCGAGTTCGACTCGTCCGTGGCGACGAGGGTTCCGGGACCGGTGATCGTCACCCGCGGGACCCGGACGGTGATCGCGGCGGAGTGGAGGTAGGTGCCGGGTGGGAACTCCAGCGTGTCACCCGGGCTGAGCGCGTCGAACGCCCGCTGGATGGCGGCCGCGTCGTCGGTGCGGCCGTCGGCCGCGACACCGAACGTCGTCACGGGGATCGGCGGCGGACCGGCGACACCCGCCACGGTGTTCGACAGGGTGCGGGCGACCGCCTCGCGACCGCCCGCCGTGGCGAGCACCGCGCCGGCGGCGAGCACCACCACGAGCACCGGGCCGACGAGCCACCAACCCGCGTGCTTCCCCCGCCGGGCCATCGTCTGCTCCCCCTTGTCGGACACCGTTATGCGGTGCCTCCGTCGAGATGGACACCGGTGTGGGTGGTGCCCGGCCCGACCGCCACCCCGGGCCAGACCCGCGTGTCCGCGCACAGGATCGCGAACCCTCCCACCACGGCGCCGTCGCCGACGACGCAGTCGCGCACCACGGCGCCCGCCCCGATCCGGGCGCCCGCGCCCACCACCGACCGTTCGACGCGCGCGTCCTCGCCGATCACCGCGCCGTCGAACAGCACGGACGTCTCGACGTGCGCGCCGGCTCCGACCCGGGCGGAGCGCCCCACGGTGGAGCCGCCCGCGACGTACGCGGTGGCGTGCACGGAGGCGCCGGGCAGCGTGATGGACGCGCCGACGGGGCCGGGCAGGGCCCCGGTGGGCGCGATGCCGGTGACCAGGTCGGCGCAGCCGCGGACGAACGCGGCCGGGGTGCCGAGGTCGAGCCAGTACGACGAGTCGACGAAACCGAACACCGCGGCCCCGCCGGCCAGCAGCCCCGGGAACGTCTCGCGCTCCACCGACACCGGCCGTCCGGCCGGGATGGCCAGGGCGACGTCGCGGCGGAACACGTAGCAGCCGGCGTTGATCTGGTCGGTGGGCGGCTGGTCGGTCTTCTCCAGGAACGCCTCGACGCGCCCGTGGACGTCAGTGGGGACGCACCCGAACGCGCGCGGGTCCGCGACCTTGACCAGGTGCAGCGTGACGTCCGTGGCCCGCTCCTCGTGCGCGGCGAGCAGCCCGGGGAGGTCCACGCCGGACAGGATGTCGCCGTTGAAGATCACCGCGGACTCGCCGCGCAGCCGGTCGGCCACGTTGCGGATGGCGCCGCCCGTGCCGAGCGGCTCGTCCTCGACGACGTAGTCGATGTCGAGGCCGAACGCCGAGCCGTCGCCGAGGTGCTCGGCGAACGTCTCGGCCTTGTAGGAGGTGCCGAGCACGACGTGCTCGATGCCGGCGCCCCGGATCCGGGAGAGCATGTGCTCCAGGAACGGGACGCCCGCCGTGGGCAGCAGCGGCTTCGCCGTCGTGAGCGTCATCGGACGCAGGCGGGAGCCCTGGCCGCCCACCAGTATCACGGCGTCGGCCACGGTGTGGCTGGTCATCTGTTCAGCGGCCTCTCGCGAAGAGGACCTCGGAGAACGTCCGAAGAATGATCTTCACGTCCATCCAGAGCGTCCAGTTCTCGATGTAGTAGTTGTCGTAGCGCGCGCGGTCGGCGATCGACGTGTCGCCGCGCAGACCGCTGACCTGCGCGAGCCCCGTGAGCCCGGCCTGGACGCGGTGCCGGTGGGCGTACCGGTCGAACTCGACGGAGAACCGGCTGACGAAGTGCGGGCGCTCCGGTCGGGGCCCGACCAGCGTCATGTCGCCGCGCAGGATGTTCCACAGCTGCGGCAGCTCGTCGAGCGAGGAGCGGCGCAGGAACCGGCCGACCCGGCCGACCCGGCTGTCGGTGGCGACCGACCAGGTGGTGGCCGAGTCGTTGTCGTCGGCCGGACGCATCGAGCGGATCTTCAGGCAGTCGAACTCGACGCCGTCGCGGCCCACCCGCCGCTGCCGGAAGATCACACCGGGCCCGCCCTCGATCCGCACGGCGAGCGCGCACACGGCGATCACCGGGCTGACGATCAGCAGCAGGATCGCGGCGACCACGATGTCGAACCCGCGCTTGAGCGCGCGGGAGAAGCCGCGCAGCGCGGGCGTGCGGATCCTCATGATCGGGATCGAGCCGATGTGGTCGGGCATCGCGGTGTGGGTGTTGAAGTAGCGGATCCGCGGCACGACGAGGACGTCGCACGGCATGCAGGCGGGGGTGCGCACGGCGTCGAGGAGATCGCGCTCGGAGAACGCCCCGTCCGCGATGAGCAGCACG
>CAXTTN010000079.1:6097-22959 GCA_964247105.1 uncultured Pseudonocardia sp. | reverse complement strand
CGGGCTCGCCGGTGGCGACCTCGTTGCCGTCGTCGTCGACGACCTTCATCTCGCACCCGGGCACCTCGACGCCGATCGTGCCGGGCTTGCGCTCCATGCCGGGCTGGTTGAACGACGCGACCGGCGAGGTCTCCGACAGCCCGTAGCCCTCGAGGATGATGCAGCCGAACGTCTCCTCGAACGACTTCATGATCTCCACCGGCATCGCGGAGCCGCCGGAGATGCAGGTGCGCAGCGACGAGACGTCCGCGGAACCGGAGGACTCGTGGTGCAGCATCCCCGCGTACATCGTCGGCACGCCCTCGAACACGGTCACCTTGTCGCGCCCGATCACCGAGAGCGCCTTGCCCGCGTCGAAGCGCGGGATCAGGGTCAGGCACGAGCCGGCGCGCACCGAGGCGTTGAGCCCGCAGGTCAGCCCGAACACGTGGAACAGCGGCAGGCAGCCCATGATCACGTCGTCCGGCGTGATCTGGATCAGCGCGTTGATGGTGACGGCGGCGTTGCTGGCCAGGTTGTGGTGGGTCAGCTCGGCGCCCTTGGGCTGCCCGGTGGTGCCGGAGGTGTAGAGGATCACGGCGGTCTCGCCGTGCGCGCGGGCGACGGCCTCGGGCGCCGGTGTGCCCGGCAGCCCGGTCGGCCCCATCGCCCCCACGACGACGCAGTCGACGCCCTCGGCCTCGGCCGCCTCGGGCACCGCGTCGCCGCCGCCGTCCCAGCAGAAGACCAGGGACATGCCGGAGTCCTTGAGGTAGTACTCCACCTCGCGGGCCTTGAGCAGCGGGTTCATCGGGACGACGGTGGCCCCGACCATCAGGGCGCCGTAGAACACGATCGGGAACGCGGGGACGTTCGGCAGCACGATCCCGATCCGGTCGCCGGGCGCGATGCCCCGTTCCTTCAACGCCCCGGCGACGGCGGCCGCGGCCGCGTGCAGGTCGCGGTAGGTGAGCACGTGGTCGTCGAGGCGCACGGCGGGACGGTCGCCGTGCGCCGCCGCGGTCGCCACCAGGTTGGCCGCCAGATTGGTCATCGTCGACTCCGCACGCTCGCCGGGCTCCGGTCGGGCCAACACTAGCCCGACCGGAGCCCCGCTCACGTCACGCGAGCAGCGACTCCTCGGCCTCGGCCTCCTCCTGCTCCCGGCGCGCGGCGGCGGCGACGCGGGCCGTCGGGAGCGCCAGGCGGACGCCCAGGTAGAACACCGCGATGCTGAACACGAAGACGGTCGCGAGGTCCCACCAGTCCGGGATCACGCCGAGGCCGTCGTAGTTGCCCAGCAGCGAGATCACGCCCAGGCCGGCCAGCCACGGCACGATCCAGCCGAGCGACGCGAAGTCGAACGGCGGGCGCTCCATCGGCTTGTGGAACGCGTAGGAGATCCCGAAGATCACGAAGCCGGCCAGGATGGCCAGCAGCAGCTTCGAGATCGCCGTCCACGAGGCCCAGTAGATGATCTCGTTGGCGCAGGCGAACGCCACCGGGGCGAGGACCTCGCCCGCGGGCAGCTTGTAGGGCCGCGGGCGGTCCGGGTCGACGCGGCGCAGGGCGATCAGCGTCACGGGCGCGAACCCGTACATGATCACCGTCGCCGACGTGACCAGCCCGACGAGGCTCTGCCAGCTCGGGAACGGCAGGAAGCAGATCAGCCCGATCACGAACGCGAGCAGCACCGAGGTCCACGGGACGCCGCGGCCGGAGATCTTGGCGATCCCCTTGGGCACGTAACCGGCGTGGCCGAGCGCGTAGGACAGCCGGGCCGACGTGCCGACGTAGACCAGGCCGGTGCCGGCCGGCGAGATGAACGCGTCGACGTAGAGGATCACGGCGAGCCAGCCGAGCCCGAGCGAGGTCGCGAGGGTGGCATAGGGGCCGAAGTCGCCCTTGCCGACGGGGTTGGCCCAGCCGCCGACCAGGTCGGCCGGGTTGAGCGCGCCGATGAACGCGACCTCCAGCGCCAGGTAGATCAGCGTGCCCACGATGACGGCGCTGATCACGGCGCGGGGGATGTTCTTCTGCGGGTCCTTCGCCTCGCCCGCCATCTGCACGGCCTGTTCGAAGCCCTGCAGCGCGAACACGACGCCCAGCGGCAGGGCGGCGAAGATCCCGTGCGCGCCGTAGGGGGCGAACCCGCCGCCCGCGGTGAAGTTGCCCGCGTGGAACGAGACGAACACGAGCACGAGCACCGTCAGGACGGGCACCGCGGTCTTCCAGATCACCGCGATCTTGTTGGACTCCGCCAGCCACTTCACGCCCAGGACGTTGAGCAGCGTGAACAGCAGCATCAGGACGACGGCGAAGACGAGCCCGCGTCCGGTCAGCGAGCCCGCGGTGTCGACGAAGCCGGGCCACAGGTGGTCCATGTAGCTCAGCGCCGCCTCCACCTCGATCGGCGCGATGGTGACCGCCTGCAGCCACGCCACCCAGCCCGCCGTGAACCCGGCGATCGAGCCGAACGCCAACCGTGGCCACCGAGCGGTGCCCCCGGCCAGCGGGTAGGTCGCGCCGAGCTCGGCGTGCACGAGGGCGAGCAGGATGAGGATGATCCCGGCCAGGATCCAGGAGATGACCGACGCGCCGCCGGCCGCCGAGGCGGCGGTCAGCGCGCCGAGCAGCCAGCCCGAGCCGATGATCGAGCCCAGTGAGATGAACATGAGCGACGTGAAACCCACGTCGCGCTTGAGCCCGCTGGCCGACGGGCGATCAGAAACATCCGTCATGCTGCACCTCCGAAGCGACTCCCACGAGCCGGTCGGGCCATGCTGCATCTCGATCGGGTGGTCCACGTCCGCCGAACGAGTGGACGATTGTTTCCTTTCTGTTCATGGCCCTGACCTGCGCGAACGTTCTGTCCCGTGGTGTGTCCGCTTGTCCGGAATGTGCGGTGGCGGGCCGGCCCGCGCGCAGCCACCCACCCCCCGCGAGTCGACCTATCGAGCACGGTGAGATTGCCGATTCAGCACGCCTTCGCTGTGCCGGATCGGCGATCTCGACGTGAACAGAAGGTCGACTCGCGGGGGTGGGCCGGCGCTGCCGGGTGATCAGGTGATGAGGGGGTCCCGGGGGAGGCCCAGCAGGCGTTCGGCCACCTGGTTCCTCGCGATCTCCGACGTGCCGCCGGCGATCGTGATGCAGCGCGACCAGAGGTAGCACCGCGTCACCAGCTCGTTGCCGCCCATCACGGCGGCCGCGCCGGTCAGGCGCATCGCGAGGCTCGTGACCCGCTGGGAGTGCTCGCTGGAGAACAGCTTCGACAGGTTGCCCTCCGGCCCCGGCTCGTTCCCCCCGACGGCCCGTGCGGCCTGCCGCAGCAGCATCAGCCGCATCGCCAGCTCGTCGGCCACGAGCGTGCCGACCTCGCGCTGCGCCACGTGCGGGTCGGGTGCGGCCGCGGCCAGGGGGAGCAGGTCCCAGGCGCGGATCGGCAGGGTTCCCGCTCCGCCGCCGCCGATGGACACGCGCTCGTTGCCCAGGGTCGCGCGCGCCACGCGCCAGCCCTGCCCGACCTCGCCGACCACGCACTCGTCGGGCACGAAGACGTCGTCGAAGAACACCTCGTTGAACAGGGCGTCGCCGGTGAGCTCGCGCAGCGGCCGGACGTCGACGCCCGCGGAGCGCAGGTCGATCGCCATCATCGTGATGCCGGCGTGCTTCTTCCCCGACGAGTCGGTGCGGACGGTCGCGAAGCCCCAGTCGGACTCGTGCGCCCGCGTCGTCCACACCTTCTGCCCGGTGACGCGCCAGCCCCCGTCGACCCGGACGCCGCGCGTGGAGATCGCGGCCGCGTCGGAGCCCGCACCCGGCTCGGAGAACAGCTGGCACCACTCGAGCTCGCCGCGCAGGGTCGGCCCGACCCAGCGCTCCGCCTGCTCGTCGGTGCCGTGCTGCAGGATCGTCTGGATGTTCCAGCCGGTGATCCCGAGCGACGGGACGTCGATGCCCCGGAACTCCTGCTCGATCACGAGCTGCTCGGCCGCATCGGCGCCCCGGCCCCACGGCGGCGGCCAGTGCGGCACGAGGTAGCCCGAGTCCACGAGCGCGGCGCGGCGCGCGGCCGCGTCCTTACCCGAAAGCGTCGCGACGAACGCGCGGGCGGCGGCGCGGTAGGTGTCGGCCTCGTCCGGGAGGTCCAGGTCGGGCGTGCGCCGCACACCCGCCGCCACCAGCCGCGCGACGTCGCGCTCGGGATCGCCGGCCCGCGCGACGAACGCCGCGAGCGTGAGCGATCGGCGCAGGTAGAGGTGCGCGTCGTGCTCCCAGGTGAAGCCGATGCCGCCGTGCAGCTGGATGGTCGTCTCGGCGGCACGGACACCGGCGGCGACCGCGCGCACCGCGGCGACGGCCGCGGCGAGATCGGAGTCGGGGGCCCGGGCTGTTCCGATGCGCGCTCCGCCTGCGCTCCGCGCGGCGTCCCAGGCCGACGCCACCGCCAGCTCGGCGTCGACGAGCAGGTCGGCGCAGTGGTGCTTGACCGCCTGGAACGTGCCGACGGTGCGCCCGAACTGCTTGCGCTCCTTCACGTAGGCGACGGCCATGTCGAGGCAGGCGTACGCGCTGCCCGCCGCCTCCGCCGCCGCGAGGACGCGCGCGAGCCGCTTCGCGACGGCCGCGCCGCCCGCGATCCGGCCCAGGGCCGCGTCCGCCGGGACGCTGACGCGCGCGGACCGGCGGGTGGTGTCGAGCCCGTTCTTCGGCACCTGCCGCTCCGCGGCGGCGGCGTCGAACACCAGCACGTCGTCGCCGGTGACGAGCAGCAGCACGTCGGCGAGCCCGCCGCCGAGCACCATCTCGTCGGTGACGCGGTCGTCGGACTCGACGCCCGCGAGGCCCACCGCCCCGACCCGCGAGCCGTCGGCCAGCCCCGGCAGCAACGTCGCCCGCAACGCCTCGCTGCCCGCCGCCGCCAGCACCGCGGACGCGAGCACGGTCGGCAGGAACGGGCCCGGCGCGACGACCCGGCCCAGCTCCTCCAGCACCACGGCCAGCTCGGGGATGCCCGCGCCCTCACCGCCGAACTCCTCGGGCAGGTGCAGCCCGAGCCAGCCCGGCTGCTCCTTCCAGAACGCCGGGAGCGCCTCGTCGGCCTGGTCGAGCGTCGCCCGGGCGGCGGCGCGCTGCCCGGCGAGGAACGAGCGCGCGACGCCGGCGAGGGCGAGGTGGTCCTCGGAGATGGCCAGCGGCATGGTGCCTACTTCCCTGTCCAGACGGGGGCGCGCTTCTCGGCGAAGGCCGTGGCGCCTTCCCGGGCGTCGTTGCTGGTCATGACGGGCCGCATCAGCTCGTCCTGGCGCGCCCAGCGTTCCTCGGCCGGCCAGTCGGCCCCCTGCGCCACGATCTGCTTCGTGGCGCGCACCGCGAGCGGGCCGTTGGCGGTGATCTTCCGGGCCAGCTCCAGCGCGCCCGCCAGCGCCTCTCCGGGGTCGGTGAGGCGGTTGACCAGGCCCCAGGTGTGGGCGTCCTCGGCACCGAAGTGCTCGCCGGTCAGGGCGTACTCCATCGCGATGGCCCGCGGGATGCGCTGGGGCAGCCGGAACAGCCCGCCCGCCCCGGCCACGAGCGCGCGCCTCGTCTCCGGCAGCCCGAACTTCGCGTCGCGGGAGGCGACGATCAGGTCGCAGGCCAGCGCGATCTCGCAGCCCCCGGCCAGCGCGTAGCCCTCGACGGCGGCGATCATCGGCTTGTCCGGCGGCGTGGTGGTGATGCCCGCGAGCCCGCGGCCCGGCACGCTCGGGACGTCGCCGGTGAGGAAGGCCTTGAGGTCCATCCCGCTGCAGAACGTGCCACCGGCGCCGGTCAGCACGCCGACGCCCAGGCTGCCGTCGGCGTCCAGCTCGTCGAGCGCGGCGGCGACGGCCCGGGCCAGCGCCCCGTTGACGGCGTTGCGGACCTGCGGGCGGTTCAGGGTGATCACCAGGACCGCGCCGTCCCGCTCGGTCAGTACCTCGTCGGACATGGTCTGACCCTAACCCCGAACAGGCAGCTCTGACTGTAATCCAGCTGATCTCATCGCCGGGTGATCGAACCCGACGCGACCGGCCCGCTCGCGGGAGTGGTCGTGGCCGACTTCTCCCGCATCCTCGCCGGCCCGTACGCCACGATGCTGCTCGGTGACCTCGGCGCCACCGTGATCGAGGTCGAGGGCCCCGGCACCGGTGACGACACCCGCACCTGGACCCCACCGGCCACGGCCGACGGCACCGCCACCTACTACCTGTCGTGCCGATGCCGCCTCCGCGGGACAGAGCGCGTCGGCGGTCAAACCGCAACAAGCGCTCGATCGTGCTCGACCTGGCCGATCCCGGCGACCTCGACGTCGCCCGCCGCCTCGCCGCGCGCGCCGACGTCCTCGTGGAGAACTTCAAGCCCGGCGGCCTGCGCCGATTCGGCCTGGACCACCCGACGGTCGCCACCGGCAACCCGGGCGTCGTGTACTGCTCGATCAGCGGCTTCGGCAGGGCGGGGGGCGCCGCGCTACCCGGCTACGACCTGCTCGTGCAGGCCACGTCGGGCCTGATGAGCGTCACGGGGAACCGGGAGGGACGCCGCTGTGGGCCGGCGTCGCGGTGTTCGACGTGATCACCGGGCTGCACGCGGCCGTCGGGGTGCTGGCCGCGCTGCGCCACCGCGAGGTGACCGGGGAGGGGCAGTGGGTGCCGGGCGTGCGCAACCCCGTCGACTACTCGGCGACACCGCCCTCCTACCGCCGCCCGCCGCCCGCCCTCGGGGCCGACGGGGACGAGGTGCGGGCCCGGCTCGGTGAACTCGAGAACCGGCCGGGCGGTGGAGGGAGGGGCCGCCCGGCCGGTTCGTCGGGTGGGGGGTCAGTTGCCGCCGTTGCCGAACGGGATGAGGTTGCCGAAGGGGCTCCCCCCGTTGCTCCCGCCGAACGGGTTGGCGTTCTCGCCGCCGTTGCTGGTGCTGGCCGCCTTGTCGGCCTGGCTGCCCAGCGTGACGTCCGCGGTCTTCGTCGCACCGCCGCTGGTGACGGTGAGCGTGACCTTCTGGCCCGGGGCGTAGGAGCCGATGCGGGCCACGAGGTCGGAGAAGTCCTCGACCCTGGCGTCGCCGACCTTCGTGACGACGTCGCCCGCGACCAGCCCCGCCGTCGCGGCGGGCGATCCGGCCTGCACGCCGGCGATCGTGGCGCCGCCGCCGTCGGACGCGCCGCCCTGCCGTCCCGTGCTGCCGGTCACGCCGAGCACCGGCTTGGTGGCCGAGCCGGTCTGGATGATCTCCTGGGCCACGCGCTTGGCCTGGTCCACCGGGATCGCGAAGCCCAGCCCGATGCTGCCGGTGCTCTGCGAGCTGCCGGTGGCGATGGCCGAGTTGATGCCGATGACCTGGCCGTCGAGGTTCACCAGGGGGCCGCCGGAGTTGCCCTGGTTGATCGGGGCGTCGGTCTGCAGGCCGTTGTAGACGACGGCCGCGCCGCTGCTCTCGCCCTGCACGGAGACGGTGCGGTTGAACGCGCTGACGATGCCGGTCGTGACGGTGCCGGTGAGGCCCTGCGGCGAGCCGATCGCCACCACCTGCTGGCCGACCTGCACGCTCCCGCTCTCGCCGAGCGTGGCCGGCGTGAGCCCGGAGACCCCCTGCAGCTTGATCACCGCGAGGTCGTAGCTCGGCGAGGTGCCCACGACCGTGGCCTGGTGCTCGCTGCCGTCGGCGAGGGTGACCGTGATCGTGCCGGTGGCGCCCGCGACGACGTGGTTGTTGGTGAGCACGTCGCCGTCGGCGGTGAGGATCACGCCGCTGCCCTCCGCGGTGCCCTGCGCGAGGCTCACCTGGATGTCGACGGTGCTCGGCATCGCCTTGGCGGCGGCCGCCGCGACGGAACCCGGCACGATGGTGGACGCGTTGGACGCGCTGGACGCGGGCGACTGCGAGAGCGTCGTGCCCGACGAACCCTGGCCGAGCAGCGCGTACGCGCCCCCGAACCCGGCCCCGCCCCCGACGATGCCGGCGATCACCGCGGCGGCGACCACGGTGCCCATGCCGCGCTGCCGGCGGGGCTTCTCGACGGTCGCGGTCGCGGCGGGCGGCCAGGTGCGGGTGTCCGGCGCCGCGCCGAACTGCGCGGTGTCGCCTGCGGCGGGCGGCGGGGGATAGGCCTGGCCGGGGTAGGCCGAGCCCGGGTAGGGGCGGGCCGCGCCGCCGTAGGCGCCTGCCCCCGCGTAGGCCGGGGGTGCGTAGGCCGGGGGCGTTCCCGCCTCGGCGGGGGACGGCACGGGGTTCTGGTCGGTACGGGAGCCATCGGCCGGAGCGCTCGCGTCCCGACCCTGCTCCCTCTGCTCGTCGCTCATGGACCCATCCTCTGCCCGGAGTCTGGGAGGTTGCTGAGCAGGACCTGGGAATCGGTTCGCGGTCTCGCCGGGCTCTGCAGCATGGTGGCCTTGCTCCAACCTCGTTGGAGTGAAGCCACCATGCTGCAACCGGGGGCCGCGCAGCTCAGCGCAACAGCTCGACGATCGTCGCGTTCGCCGTGCCGCCGCCCTCGCACATGGTCTGCAGGCCGTAGCGGATGTCGTGCTCGCGCATGTGGTGCACCAGCCGCGTCATCAGCACCGTGCCGGACGCGCCGAGCGGGTGCCCGACGGCGATGGCGCCGCCGAGGGGGTTGAGCCGGTCGAGGTCGGCGCCGAACTCGGCCTGCCAGGCCAGCGGCACCGGGGCGAAGGCCTCGTTGACCTCGAACGCGCCGATGTCGGCGACGCCGAGCCCGGCTCGCTTGAGCACCTTGGCCGTGGCCGGGACGGGGCCGGTGAGCATCTTCAGCGGGTCGGCGCCGGCGACCGCCCCGGAGTGGTAGCGCGCGATGGGGGTCAGCCCCAGCTCCGCGGCGCGTTCCGGGGTGGCGATCAACACGGCGGACGCGCCGTCGGAGATCTGGGAGGCGTTGCCCGCATGGATCACGCCGTCCTCGGTGAACGAGGGCTTCAGCGTCGCGAGGGTGTCGGCGGTGGTGCCACGGCGCAGCCCCTCGTCGGTGGTGAGGCCGGGCGCGGACGGCACGGCCGCGAGCTGGCCCGCGAAGTCGCCCCGGTCGGTGGCGGCCGCGGCCAGCTCGTGCGAGCGGGCCGCGTACTCGTCGAGCCGGCGTCGCGAGAAGCCCCACTCCCGCGCGATGCGCTCGGCGCCGATGCCCTGGTTGAAGTCGCCGTCGGGGAACTCGCCGCTGGTCAGGTCGGCCGCGTAGCGCTCGCGGACGAGCGGTCCGTAGGGGCGTCCGAGGTCGCGACCGGCGCCGAGCGGCACCCGCGTCATCGTCTCGACGCCACCGGCGACGACCAGGTCGTACTGCCCGCCGAGCACCATGCCCGCGGCGAAGTCGAACGACGACTGGCTCGACCCGCACGCGCGGTTGATCGTCACCGCGGCCACCGACTCCGGCCAGCCCGCCGCGAGGACGGCGTAGCGCCCGATCTGCGCGGCCTGGTCGCCGACCTGGTTGACGCAGCCCCACAGCACGTCGTCGACGTCGCCGGGATCGATGCCCGTGCGCCGCGCGAGCGCCTGCAGCACCACGGCCGAGAGATCCGCGGCGTGGACGTCGGACAGCGAGCCCTTGCGCTTGCCGATCGGGGTGCGGACGGCGTCGACGATGACGGCTTCGGGCATGGCGCGCTCCTGGTGGTGGTGGACCGGCACCGACGGTAGGGCGCGCGACGGCCGAACGGGGTGTGACCGGCCCTACTCCCTCGATTCCGAACGCGCCGGGACGTCGAACTCGTGCTCGCCGGCGCCGGCGAGGAACGCCTCCCACTCGCCCGCTGTGAAGACCAGCGCCGCACCGCGCGGATCGCGGGAGTTGCGGACGTGCACGAGCCCGTGGTCGAAGGCGACCTCGACGCAGTTGCCGAATTGGCTCTTCGTGCTCCTACGCCAGCGACGCGACGTCGAACCGTTCTCGAGAATGGCCACCACCCCCCCGGGCCCCGGACATCGCCGGCGACGACAACGCCATCGCTTCCATCGTAGGAGCGCGGATCGCTGTGGCGGCCCGGCTGTCCGAGTGACGGTGTTCGCGCCGGATGACCGACCGCGCCTGGTGATTACGCCGAATGTAGCGTCCGCAGGGCTCGATCGACGTAGCGGGGAAGCTCGTCGGGCGGAGATGCCTGCTTCTCGAGGTCGTGGAACAGGCGCCGATAGTTGCCGGTGACCTCCTCCTCGTTCTCCAGGAACGAATCGCCGCGCCGGTTCTCCATGTAGACGACGTCGGGGTCGTTCTCGGCAGCGAACCGCAGGTAGGTGAACGGCCCGCGCAGCCCGGGATGGGCCCCGGCCGCCAGCGGGAGGACCTGCACCGACACCGCCGGCCCGCTGGCCACGTCCAGCAGGTGGGCGAGCTGGCGCTCCATGGTGGCGACACCGCCGATACGCCTGCTCAGCACCGCCTCGTCGATGATGAACGACATCGTCGGCGGCGCCGGCTGGTGGAGTATCTGCTGCCGGGTGCGCCGCGACTCGACGAACTTCTCGATCCGATCGGGCCCGATGCCGTGCGCATCGGTGATCAGGACCCGCGTGTACTCGGGGATCTGCAGCAGGCCGGGGACAACCAGCAGTTCCACCTCGCTGATCGCCGACGCCGACGCCTCGTAACCGAGGAATCGGATGATCTCCGGGGTGAACACGTCTCGGTAGTCGGTGAACGGCATCGCCTGGTTGCGCGACAGGCGGGCCAGCTCCAGGAGGTAGTCGACCGTTTCCGGGTCGGTCACCGCGTAGTAGTCCAGGAGGGCGAGCAGATCGGGTCGGCTGACCGAGACCAGCCCCTTCTCGATCCGGTGCACCTTCGACGGCGACCACTCGTGTGCCCGCGCCACGGCGGTCTGGGTGACGCCCGCGGCGACGCGCAGGCGGTGGAGCTCCGTGTGGAGCTGACGACGGGACGCGGCCGCGGTCATGGCGCGCAGCAGATCAAAATGTGCATAGTGACAAGACCGTATCGGGAAGCGCGCCGTAGAACCAGACGTGGCGATCAAGTGACTCATAGTGAGATGGACCGCGGCCGCTGCCGGGGAACGTTGCTCAGAGTGGCCGCTGGACTGCGCAGCGAATTTCAGAATGCATTGTGCAGATTGACTGTCCCTCCATGCTACGTTCTGTCTGCTGCCCCACGCAGCGCCCCTTCGACGGCCGGGAGACGGTGATGGCACGCCTCTGGCTCCATGACTGCGACCTGGGTGTTCCGGTGCGGACGTCGGCGGGAATCCCGGAAACAAGGAGTGTGCGATCGGTGACGAGCCTCGCGAGCAGCGACGACGGCCCGGAGCCGTCACCGGGTTACTGCGTCCCGCGTCATGTCACCGGGTCGGGGCGTCGGGCGTTCCACAAGGTGGTGAGGGGTTTCGCGGCGCAGCTGGCGGAGCAGATGGAGCTCGACGCGCAGCGGGCGGGCGAGGCCGACCCCGAGTACACCGGGATCCAGGTGCACAACGCGCAGCGGGTGGTCGAACGGCGCAACGCCCTGCGCTCCGAGCCGGACCGTTCCGACCACGCCGTGCTCGGCGCGATCCTGGTGTCGCTCGGCTCGCTCGGGGTCGCGGTCCTGTCGAACTTCCTGGTGGGCCTGTGGCAGGTCGTGTCGTTCGTGGTGTTCGCGCTCGTGCTCGGCGCGGGGCTGATCCTGACGTGGACGGGCCGACCGCGGACCCCGCCCCGTGGCGAGCCGTGACGGCGGCGCCCGAGTCGGCCGACCCGGCGGCCGGGCTCGGTCCCGCCTCGGGCGAGCCGCGTCGGGCCGCGGACCGGGTGGAGCTCGACCCCGATCCGTCCGAGATCCACGGCTGGGCGCGCGAGAACCTGTGGTCCGTACAGTGGTGGTGACGCCCTGCGTCAGAAGATCGAGCTGGTGCTTCGGCGTCGTCGAACCCCTCCGCGCTGCTCAGAGCCGCCGGCGTGCTCGTGGAACCGACGCTGCGCGACCCCGGCCCCTTGCCTCGACCCGGGCATGAACCAGCCGCGTCGCGTGTTGCACGGTGCATGACGAGCACGATCTCGGACCTGCACACCTCCTGGGCCGCCTGGCACGCCACGCGCGAGGACGAGCTCCGCGCCCCGCACGGCTGGCTCAGCCTCACTGCGCTGGTGTGGCTCACCCCCGAGGCCGCCGCCGTCGAGGGCCTGCCCGGCCTCTGGAGCGCCACCCCGGACGGCGTCGTGGTCACCGCGACGGCCGCCGACGACCTGGTGGTGCGCGCCGTACGCGAGCCGCGGCGCATCGACGGCACCGTGACCCTGCACCCCGTCGACGGCCTGCCGGGCACGTTGATCGAGGTGGGCGACCGGGTTGCCGAAGGGTCGCTCGCGGGCCCGAGCATCATCGTGGAGGTGGTGCGCCGCACCGACACCCACGCGCTGCGCGTCCGTGACCCGCGGGCGATCACCCGCACGGCGTTCACCGGCGTCCCGACCTTCCCGGTGGACGCGCGCTGGGTGCTCGACGCGCGGTTCGAGGCCTACCCGCAGCCCCGCCCGATCACCGTGGACGCGGTGGTGGAGGGGCTCGACCACCACCTCACCGCGGTCGGGGTGGTCCGCTTCGAGCTCGACGGCCGCACCCACGAGCTGGTGGCGCTGCCCGGCAAGCAGGGCGGGCTGTCGCTGCACTTCCGCGACGCCACCAACGGCGTCACGACCTACCCGGGCGGGCGCTCGGTGCGGCTCGACGACCCGGCCGAGGACGGCAGCGCCACCCTCGACCTGAACCGCCTGACGAACCTGCCGTGCGCCTTCACCGACTACGCGACCTGCCCGTTACCGCCCGCGGGCAACGTCCTGGACGTGCCGATCGAGGCCGGCGAGCGCAGCCCGTTCCGCCCCGACCACGCCTGACCCGAACGACATCGAGCCCGCGCGATGCTCTGAACGAGGGCTGAGAACGGCGTCGAGCCCGCGCGATGCCGTTCCAGACGGCGGTCAGGACCAGGCGCCGCCGGACATCGCCGCGCTGCGCGAGCGGTAGCCGGCCGTGCCGGCCACGATGTCGCGGCGCAGCTCGGCCTTGTTGCGGCCGTTCGCGCGGACCGTCGGGCCGAGGCAGCGGGCGATCTGGCGCAGCACCGGCAGGGTGAAGCGGTCGTCGTGGCGGCGGAGGTAGTCGTCCACCTCGGACGGCTCCGCGAGCCGGTTGATCGTCTCGACGGCCGTGGCGACGTCGGGCGAGGGACGGGGGGAGGTCGTGCGGGGCCTGTTGGACGGCGGGACCTGCGCGCGCAGCTCCAGCCGGGCCCGGCCGGCGGCGAGGTCCTCCAGCTGCTGCGGGCTGAGCGTGGTGAGGAACGCGGCGGCCTGGTGCAGCGCGGCGTCGGCGGTGGTCGGCGCGGTCATGCCGCGATCGTCTCCAGGTGGTCGGCGAGCTCGGACACGAGGTCCCGCAGCTCACGGGTGGCGGCACGGCCGGTGCCGGCGAGGATGACGGGCACGCCGTGCTCGGGGGCCGGCCCGTAGACGGCCTTGCTGTCGCGGATGGTGGTGCTGAACGTCGGCACCTGGCGCGCCTCGATGCGGCTGATGACGCTGCGCTGCGCCTCGATCGGCTCGCCGTTCTGGCTCTGCACCATCGTGAAGACGACGGCCGCCGGCGGCCGCTGGATGCGGGTGCCGCCGTACTCGTTGAACTCCTCGGTGAACGACCGGATCTTCAGCCCCAGCGAGTCGATCCCGTTGGTGGACAGGTAATCGGGCTTGGTGGGGATCAGGAGCATGTCGCTGGCCGCCACGGCGTTCTTGGCGATCAGCCCGAAGTTGGGCGCGCAGTCGATGAGGACGACGTCGTACTCGCCCAGCGACTTGTGCGACAGCGCCGCGCGCAGCCGGCTGTGCAGATCGGCGAACCGGCTCGGGTCGTTGATCAGCTGGGCGGCGAGCATCGTCTCGACGTCGGAGAGGTCGCGGTGCGCGGCGATGATGTCGAGGTGGCCCTCGCTGCGTGACAGCTTGTCCTGCACCCGCGGCGGCGACGCGACGAGCTGCGCGGGGTTCTCCATGGCCTCGGCGGTGCCGACGCCGTCGTACCAGTGCTTGATGGTTCTCGTCGGCAACAGGCCGTCGGCCCACTCGTTCTGGGTGAAGAACGACACCGTGAGACTGGCCTGGGCATCGAGGTCCAGCAGCAGCACCTTGTTGCCGCGCGCTGCGAGACCCGCACCGAGGTTGGCGGTGAGTGTGGTCTTACCCACGCCGCCCTTGTGATTGATGATCGAGACGACCTTCACATCGTTCTCCTCCCCGCAGTAAAGCAGCGCGAACGATGCCACACCGTCGGGCACAGCCTGACGTCAGGTCGGCCGATGGCGTGGTCAGGGCCCGTTGTCCGGTTGGCTCACGCGGTGGTCACCGGGATCTCGATGGTGGTGCTCCGTCACCCACCCGTCGGTGGCGGTCGCCGCCACCGCCCGGCGCCGCCTGCGATTGCGCCGCTCGGCCCCGTCCGGAGGACGATCTCGACGGAGTGTGATCGAAACGCGGGGGACGGGGCCCGGAGCCCACTCCCGATACCGCTTTCGGCCCTGTCGAAGTGGGCATTCGTCACCGAGCGTCGACAATCGGTATTCACCTGCATGGCCGCAGAACGTTCACGATTGCCCTCCCGTTGTACTCGACAGTGGGTCGCCCGATCGGGCTTCTCATCGGACATCGGAAATCGTGCGGACATGGGCTCCCCCTACTGTCCCGCGGTTGGTCTCCGTGGTCGAGGAAACGAAAGTCGTAGGAGGAGAAAGCCGTGATCAAGAAGGCCGGACTGATGATTGCCGTTGCTGCCGCCGGCATGCTGGCGGTCAGCCCGCTCGCGTTCGCCGGGAACTACGAGGGCGGTCACGACGGCTGGGGCGGCGGCCACGGCCATGGCGGCCACAGCAGCCACGGGCCGACCCAGGTCCAGAACGGGCTGGTGAACCTGCAGGACGTGGCCGACGTCGACGCCAACGCCTGCGGCAACAACATCGCCGACAACATCCTCGGCATCCTGAGCCCGCAGACCGCCGTCGCCGGCGGCAGGTGCTCGGTCACCGACAGGGGCCGCGGCGGCGGCACCCAGGTGCAGAACGGCCTCGTCAACGCGCAGGACGTCGTCGACCTGAACCTCAACGCCTGCGGCAACAACATCCTGAGCAACGTCGCAGGAGTCGCGTCCGGGCAGACCGCGCTGGCCGCGGCCACGTGCAAGGTCACCACCAAGTAGTTCGCGGACCACACCACAGCGCCCCGTTCCGGAACTCCGGAACGGGGCGCGGTGGCGTACCGGGCTACTTCAGGGCGTCGAGCAGCGCCTGGCGCTGACGGTCGCCCAGGCCGGCGGCGCGCCGGGAGGCGTCGATGCCGGTCTGTTCCAGCAGCGCCGAGACCTTGGCGGGGCCGTAGCCGGGGAGGCTCTTGAGCAGGTCCGCGACCTTGGTCTTGCCGACGATCTGGTCGGACTTGGCGCGGCCGAGGACGGCGGGGATCGTCTCCGTGCCGGCCGCGATCGCGTCACGCAGCTCCTTGCGGGCCGTGCGGGCGGCGGCGGCCTTCTTGAGGGCGTCCGCGCGCTGCTCGGGGGTGAGCGTAGGCAGTGCCATGTCGTCGTTCTCCTCTCCGTGCGTCCACCCCGGTCGGGCGTTGACGCAGGTCATCTTCGTGCCCAGCGTCTCAGAGCCCCGCGGCGGCACGCCGGGCGACCCCTGTTCGGGGTCCGGCGCCGCGCGACGAGTGGCACTTTCGTCGCCTAGGTTCCGACGAAAGTGCCACTCGTTCGGTGTCAGAGGCGAGCGGGCTCGGGCACCGTCGCCGGGTCCGGCTCGTCGTCCAGCATCGTCGCCTCGTCGAAGGGGTCCTCGCCGCTCAGGACGCGGTCGGCCTTCGCGCGGTCGAACTCGCCCACCCAGTTGCCGATCAGGACGGTGGCCACCGCGTTGCCGGCGAAGTTGGTGACGGCGCGGGCCTCGGACATGAAGCGGTCGATGCCGACGATGAGCCCGACGCCGTCGACCAGGTCGGGGCGGTGCGACGACAGGCCGCCCGCCAGCGTGGCCAGCCCGGCGCCGGAGATGCCCGCGGCCCCCTTGGACGCGATCACCATGAACACCAGCAGCGAGATCTGCTCGCCGATGGCCAGCGGCTTGCCCAGCGCGTCGGCGACGAAGAGCGAGGCCATCGTCAGGTAGATCGCCGTGCCGTCGAGGTTGAACGAGTAGCCGGTGGGCACCGTGATGCCCACGACCGGCCGCGACACGCCGACGTGCTCCATCTTCGCGATCAGCCGCGGCAGCGCCGACTCCGACGACGACGTGGAGACGATCAGCAGGAACTCCCGGCCGAGGTAGCGCAGCAGCGAGAAGATGTTGATCCCGGCGAACGTCTTCAGCAGCAGGCCGAGCACCACGAACACGAACAGCGCGCACGTGACGTAGAAGCCGAGCATCACCTGCAGCAGCGCGCCGAGCGCGGCCCACCCCGTCTTCCCGACGACGGCGGCGATCGCGCCGAACGCGCCGATCGGCGCCACCCACATGATCATCGCCAGCACGCGGAACACGAGCTTCTGCACGAAGCCGATGCCGCGCAGGATCGGCTCGCCGGTGCGGCCGAGCGCCTGGACGGCGAACCCGACGAGCAGCGCCACGAACAGCGTCGAGAGCACGCTGCTGCCCACGAGCGGCGAGAACAGGGTGGTCGGGATGACGTCGAGCAGGAAGTTGCCGGTGCCCGACGGCGCGGGCGCCTGGTAGGGCTTGACGTCGAGGTTGAGCCCGGCGCCGGGCTGCACGATGTTGCCGACGACGAGCCCGATGGCCAGCGCCGCGGTGGACATGGCCAGGAAGTACCCGAGCGCGAGCCCGCCGACCTTGCCGACGGTGGCGGCCTGGCGGATCGAC
>CAXTTN010000079.1:0-6087 GCA_964247105.1 uncultured Pseudonocardia sp. | reverse complement strand
GAGGCCTTGCTGTTCATCGTCTCGGCCGTGCTGGCCTGGCGGATCGCGCCGATGCCCAGGACGATGGTGCAGAAGATGATCGGCGAGATCATCATCTTGATCAGGTTGACGAACGCGGTGCCCAGCGGTTCCAGTGCGGTGCCGAAGGCCGGGAACACCAGGCCGACCACGATGCCGAGGAAAACGGCGACGATCACGGCGAGGTAGAGGTAGTGGGTGCGATCCCGGTGGGGCTTGGCTGTGGTCACGGGTCCTCCGTTGGTCCGTCGGGTGCAGCGAGCGTGCGGCAGGATGTGGTCGTCATCACCCTTTCGTTCATTTCGTAGGGAGGCAGAGTGAGCCTTGCGCGCCAGCTGTTCGCGCTGCAGGCCCTCGTGGTGGCGCTGGTGCTGGCCGGCGTCGGGGTGGCCGCCTACCTGCGGTTCGACGACGCCAATCGGGACGCAACCGGTCGCGAGATGCTGGCCGTGGCGCACACGCTCGCCGCCGATCCCGACGTGCGTGCCGCGCTCGGCGCGCCCGATCCGACCGCCGTGCTGCAGCCGCTCGCCGCACGGGTGCAGGCCGACACGGCGACCGACTTCGTGGTGGTCATGACCACCGGCGGCATCCGCCTCACCCACCCGACGCCCGGCGAGATCGGCCGGCCCTACCAGGGCACGATCGCCCCGGCCGTCCGCGGGGAGCCCGTCACCGAGACCTACACCGGCACGCTCGGGCCGTCGGTGCGGGCCGTCGTGCCCGTTCTCGACGGCGGGCGGGTGGTGGCGCTGGTGGCGGTCGGGCGCACCGTCACCGCGGTCTCGAAGGACCTGGCGCGGCAGGTGCCGCTCATCCTCGTCGGCGTCGCGGCCGCGCTGGCGCTGGCCGCGGCGGGGTCGTGGCTGGTCAGCCGCTGGTTGCGGCGCACGACGCACGACCTGGGGCCGGCCGAGCTGTCGCGCATGTACGAGTACTACGACGCGGTGCTGCACGCCGTCCGCGAAGGGCTGTTGCTGCTCGACCGCGAGGGCCGCGTGCAGCTGGTCAACGACGAGGCGCGCCGCCTGCTGGCCCTGCCCGACGAGGTGACCGGCCGGCGCGTCGACGAGGTCGGGCTGCCGGCGGCGCTCGGCGCCGCGCTCGCGGGCGGGGGGCCGCGCAGCGACGAGATCCACCTGACCAGCGACCGGATCGTGGTCGTGAACCAGGCGGCGGCGCGGTGGGCGGGCCGCCACCTGGGCACCGTCGTCACGCTGCGCGACCACACCGAGCTGCGGGCCCTGGTCAGCGAGCTGCAGACCATCCGCGGCTTCGCCGACTCGCTGCACGCGCAGGCCCACGAGGCCGCCAACCAGCTGCACACCGTCGTCTCCCTGATCGAGCTGGGACGCGCCGACGAGGCGCTCGACTACGCCGCGGCCGAGCTGGAGGTGGCCCAGCACCTCACCGACGCCGTGCTCGCCGCGGTTGCCGTGCCGGAGCTCGCCGCGCTCGTCGTCGGGAAGGCGGCGGTGGCGGGGGAGCGGGGCGTCGAGCTCGGCCTCGACGACGGCACGCAGGTGCCCGACGGCCTCGCCGACCCGCACGACCTCGTGACGATCGTGGGCAACCTGCTCGACAACGCGATCGACGCCGCCCTGGACGGCCCGGAGCCGCGGTGGGTGCGGCTGGGCACCGCGACCGTGGGCGGCGAGGTGGTGTTGCGCGTCGCCGACAGCGGGCCCGGGCTCGACCCGGCCGCGGCCGAGCGGGTGTTCGCGCGGGGCTTCAGCACCAAGCCGACCGGCGACGGGATGGGCCGCGGGCTGGGTCTCGCGCTGGTCAGCCGGGCGGTGCACCGCAACGGCGGGCGCGTCGAGATCGCCCGCGGGGAGCGGGGCGCGGTGTTCGCCGTGCACCTCCCGGCCCCGGTGCGGGCATGATCCGCACGCTCGTCGTCGAGGACGACCCGGTGGCCGCGGCCGCGCACGTCGCGTACGTCGAGCGCGTGCCGGGGTTCGCGGTGGCCGGGTGCGCCGCCACCGGTGCCGACGCCCTGCGCCTGCTCGCGTCCGCCGCCGTCGATCTCGTGCTGCTCGACGTCCACCTGCCCGACACCACCGGCCTGGAGGTGCTGCGCCGCATGCGGGCGGCCGGCCACACCACCGACGTGATCATGGTGACGCGCGCGCGGGACCTCGCCGTGGTGCGCGCGGCCATCGCCTTCGGTGCCACCCAGTACCTGGTGAAGCCGTTCACGTTCAGCGCGGTGCGGGCCAAGCTCGACGCCTACCGCAGCTACCGCGAGCCGAGCGGGCCGGTCGTCGCGCAGGACGACGTCGACGACCTCTTCGACACCCTGCGCGGCCCGGTCGAGGCGGGCGGGCTGCCCAAGGGGATCAGCCGGGAGTCCCTCGACGCGACGACGGCCGCGCTGCGGGCCACCGGGCCGGGCGCGGGCCGCACCGCCGTGGAGGTGGCGCAGAGCCTGGGCGCGTCGCGCGTGACGGCCCGGCGGTACCTGGAGTACCTCGCCGACACCGGGCTGGCGGTGCGGCACGCGCGCTACGGCGCCACCGGGCGCCCGCAGACGGAGTACCGCTGGCGGCCCGAGGGCGTCAGCTAGCCGTCGCCGGGTGCGGTGGCTTGCCGTGCGCCGTACCCGGACGGTTAGATGTGCGGCCTTGTACCGTGATCCAGGTAGTACTCTCTGTAGTCACAACGACCGGGTGGGGGATCGTGGACTGCACAGTCCGGGTGCTCGGGCGGGTGGAGATCCGGCCGGACGGCCGGGGGGTCCAGCTGCCCGCGCAACAGGCGCGGGTGCTGGCGATGCTGGTGGCCGCGGGCGACGCGGAGGTGTCCCGCGGCGATCTCGTCGACGCGCTGTGGCCCGTCCCGCCGCCCAAGGACCGGTTGTCGCCGCTGATCTCGCGGTTGCGCACCGTGCTCGCCGGTTGCGGCCTCACGGTGTCGGCGGCGCGCGGGCAGCACGCGTACCGGCTGCGGCCGGTGAGCGACGACGGGGCGCTGTCGGACGTCGTGGACGTGCGGAGGTTCGAGGCACTGGGCGCGGAGCGGGTCCCGGAGCCCCGCGACGCGCTGCGGGCCTACGCCGCGGCCGACGCGCTGTGGGAGGGGTCACCGTTCGGGTCGCTGGAGGACGAGTGGCCGCTGCCGCGGGTGTGCCGCATCGCCGCGGCGCGCTGGTCGGGCGCGCGGGCCCGGCTGATCCACGACTGGGCCTCGCTCGCGCTGCGCCACGGCGACCTGCGCACCGGGGGCGATCCGGCGCCGCCCGGCGACGCGCCGGACGACGCGTCGTGGTTGCTGGGGTTCCTGGCCGTGCTGCGGGCCGGCGGCGCCGACGCGGCGGAGCGCTACCTGGAGGATCGGCGGGCGGCTCACGGCCAGGACCACCTGACCGGCCGGGCGTTCGCGCTGCTCACGTTGCAGCAGGCGGGGGTGGACGTCGACGCGCCCCCGACGTCGACGCAGCCGGCGCCCGCGGCGCCGGACGGCCCCCTGGACCCCGACACGGTGCGCGCGTTCGTCCGCGCCGTGCTGGAGCGCCGCGGCCCGACGCTGGCCGTCCGGGGCGGATCCGGTACCGACGCGGCTCTGCAGGTGGGGATGGCGGCCGCCGCCGAGGGAGCGCGGGTGCTGCGCCTCTCGGACGGTGGGCCGTGGGCCGGGCTGGTCGGCCCGCTGTGGGCCGCCGCGCTGCGGGACCTGACGGGCCCCGCCGACCCGTGGATCGGCGGTGCCGCCCGCCCGCTGGCCCGGTTGCTGCGCGGTGAGGCCGTGGACGCGGTCGAGGCGGTCGGGCGGCTGCTGCGCCGAGCCGTGTCCACCGGGCCGGTGGTGCTGCTCCTCGGGGACGACCACCCGCTCCGGGTGCCGCTGGGTGGGTTGGGCGTCGTGCGCGTCGCCGCCGGCCCCGGCGAGCTCGAGGCGACGCTGTCGGTGGCGGCCGCCGACCGGGCCGCGCTCTCGCCCCGGCTGGTGGAGTGGCTGGTGGCCGTGCTCGCGGTGGCCGAGGGCGGGAGCGTCGACCCGGGCTTCGTCGCCCGCCTGCTGGACCTCGACGACGACACGGCCCGCGAGGTGGAACGCGAGGCGATGGCGTCCGGGCTGGTCCGGTCGGCCGCGCCCGTGCGGTTGCGCCAGGACAGCAGCACCGAGCGGCTGCTGGCCCGGATCGGCTCCGACGCGGGCCGGGCCCGCCTGCTGCACGCGCGCTGCGTGGACGTGCTGGAGGCCGAGAGCCGCGCCGCCGGAGGCCAGGGCACGGACCGCCTGCAGCGGATCGCCGCCCACGCGCTCGGCGCCCGGGGCGTCCTCGCCGACGACCGCATCGCCCGGACCTGCCTGCTGGCGGTCGACGAGCAGCGGCGCGCCGGGCGTCCCGGACGGGCGGTCGCGCTGGCCACCCGCGCGCTGGACCTGGACCTCGACGTGCGACGGCGCGTCGAGCTCTGGCTGGCGCTGGGCGACGCGCACCGCGACGTCGGCGACCTGCCGGCGGCCGAGCAGGCCTACCGCCACGCCAGGTCGGTGGCGGTGGGCGATCCGGTGCTCCAGGGCGAGGCCGTGGTGCGGCTGGCCCGGCGCTGGTCGGAGCCCGGCCAGTTGGACGCGGAGCTGGTGGCCCTGTTGGAGCAGAGCCTGGACGAGCTGGGCAGCTCCTCCCCCGCTCTGCGGTCGGCGCTGGGCGCCCACCTCGCCCACAAGCTGACGATGGCCGTCTCGGCCCACGAGGATCCCGACGCCCACCACTTCCGCCGCGGCGTCGCGCTGGCCGGCGACGTGCTCGCGCAGCTCGACGGCGTCGAGGATCCCGACGCGATGTGCGAGGTGCTGACCGAGTGCCGATGGGCGCTGTTCGATGCGGAGCCGCCGGCCCGGTTGCTGGAGCTGTCGACGCGGCTGGACGCCGCCAGCACCGCCGCCGGCCAGGTGCGCTACCGCACGGAGGCGCTGTTCGCACTGGTCACCGACTGGTTGCGGCTCGGGCGCGTCAACGCGGCGCGCATGGCGGTGGAGAAGCACCGCCTGCACGCCGCGCGCAGCGGCGGCTCGTTGCCGACCTGGCTGCAGCAGACCGCCGACACCCTCCTCGACCTCTGGGAGGGCCGGTTCGACGCCGCCGAGCGGCGCCTGTTCGGTGAGTCGCACGAGCTGCTCGACCGGCTGGCGGCGGTGGGCGACCCGCACGCGGACAACCTGCAGCAGACCTGGACCGGGCAGGTGTACTGGCTGTACCGGGAACGCGGACGCTTCGCCGAGCTGGTGGAGCACGGCCTCGCGACGCCCGTGGAGCGGCACGGGTTCTTCCCGGTCTGGCAGTCCGGGCTCGCCCTGCTGCTGGCCGAGACCGGCCAGGTCGACCAGGCCGCCGACCAGATCCTCGCGATGGCCGCCGAGTCCGGGGGCGTCGACCGGTTCCCGGCCCACGGCTGGGCGATCCCGACGGTCGCGACGCTCGTCGAGGCCTGGGAGCGCATCACCCGCTCCGACCCGGTGCCCCGGCGGCCCGAGCTCGCCGCGCAGGCCGAGCGCTGGGAGAGGGCGCTGGCCCCGCACGCCGGTGAGCTCGCGCTGGCCGGCTGGCCGACCGTCCTGACCTGCCCCGTCGCCCGCTCGCTCGGCCTGCTGCGGCTCGCCGCCGGGGACGGGGCGGGTGCGCTGGCCCACTTCGAGCGGGCCGTGGAGCTGGTCGGTGCCGCCCGGCCGCCGCTGGCCCGGCTGCGCTTCGACCTGGCGCGCGCCCACCGGATGGTCGGCAGCCCGCCCCCGGTCGTCGAGGCGCTGCTGGAAGGCGCAGCCGTGGCCGCGTCGGAGCTCGGGATGACGCTGCTGGAGCGCGACGTCGCGGCGGTCCGGGCGTCAGCAGGCGCGGGCGGTTCGGATCAACCGCGCTGACACGCGGTCATGATCGCCGCCGCCGGTGCCAGCGCGTCAGATCTGACGCGCTGGCACCGATGGCGCTGATCACGGCCGGGATCAGCCGCAGGCGGCGGCCAGCGACTCCGGGGCGGCGCTGGTGGGGGTCGGGGTGGCGGCCGCCGAGGCCGCGCTGCGCGAGCCGGCCCTCGCGGTCGGGGCTGCGGTCGGGGCGGGGGT
>CAXTTN010000078.1:19808-23093 GCA_964247105.1 uncultured Pseudonocardia sp. | reverse complement strand
GGAAGCGGTTGGCGGCGGTGCAGGCCTCGCCCATGTTGCGCATCTTGGCGAGCATGGCGCCCTCGACGGCCCTGTCGAGGTCGGCGTCGTCGAACACCAGGAAGGGCGCGTTGCCGCCCAGCTCCATCGAGCACTTCAGGACCTTCTCCGCCGCCTGCTCGAGGAGCTTCCTGCCGACGGGCGTGGAGCCGGTGAAGGAGAGCTTGCGGGCGCGCCCGTCGCGGATCAGCGGCTCCATGACCCCGCCCGCGTCCGACGTCGTGACGACGTTGAGGACGCCGTCGGGCAGGCCCGCCTCGGCGAGGATCGCCGCGAGCGCGTTCATCGACAGCGGCGTGAGTTCGGAGGGCTTGAGCACCATCGCGCAGCCCGCGGCGACGGCGGGGCCGATCTTGCGGGTGCCCATCGCCATCGGGAAGTTCCACGGGGTGATCAGCAGGCAGACGCCGACGGGCTGCTTCTGCACGAGGAAGCGGCTGGTGCCGGCCGGTGCGACCGCGTAACCGCCGTCGATGCGCACGGCCTCCTCGGCGAACCAGCGGAAGAACTCCGCCGCGTAGGTGATCTCGCCCTTGGACTCGGCGATCGGCTTGCCCATCTCCAGCGTCATGAGCAGCGCGAGGTCGTCGATCCGGGCCATGATCAGCTCGAACGCGCGGCGCAGGATCTCCCCCCGCTCGCGCGGCGCCATCGCGGCGAACGACGCCTGGGCCGCGACGGCGGCGTCGAGGGCCGCCAGCCCGTCCTCGGGCGAGGCGTCCGCGACCTCGCGGAGCGCCTTGCCGGTGGACGGGTCCTCGACGGTCAGCGTGCGCCCACCCGCGGCCGGACGCCACGTGCCACCGATGAACAGGTCCGTGGGGACGGCGTCGACCACCCGGGCCTCGTCTGCTGCAGTGCTCATGACCGCGATCGTGCCACCCGGCGGCGATCCCGGCCGGACGTGATCCGCGTCACCGGACATTCGGCCGACCGATTAACCGTGCCGTTCTTGTCGGTCCCCTCCCCTAGCCTGACTTCACCAGCCGCGACGCAAGGGATCTCTCGTGACCACGTTCGACACCCCCGAAAAGATGAGCGCGCGTGACCGCACGGTCATCGCGGTGCTGCTCGTCTCCACGTTCGTCGTCATCCTCAACGAGACGATCATGAGCGTCGCCCTGCCGGTGCTGCTCACCGATCTGCGCATCACCGCGAGCGTGGGGCAGTGGCTCACCGCGGGCTTCCTGCTGACGATGTCCGTCGTCATCCCGATCACCGGCTACCTGATCCGCCGGATCTCCACCCGTGTGCTCTACGGCGTCGCCATGGGCCTGTTCAGCCTCGGCACGCTCGTCGCCGCGCTGGCCCCGGGCTTCGAGGTGCTCCTGACGGCACGCGTCGTCCAGGCCTTCGGCACCGCGATCATGCTGCCGCTGCTCATGACCACGGTGATGACGCTGGTCCCGGAGTCGCGCCGCGGCGCCGTCATGGGCAACATCTCGATCGTCATCTCGGTCGCGCCCGCGATCGGCCCCACGGTCTCGGGGCTCGTGCTGAGCGTGCTCGGCTGGCGCTTCATGTTCTGGTTGGTGCTGCCGATCGCGCTGGTCACCCTCGTGCTGGGGCTGCGCCGCATGGTCGACATCGGCGAGCCGACGAGCACGCCGATCGACGTCCCGTCGGTCCTGCTGTCGGTGTTCGGGTTCGGTGGGCTGGTCTACGGCCTGTCCAGCATCGGTCAGGAGGCAGGCCGGTCGGTGCTCACGATCTGGGCGCCGTTCGTGGTCGGCGGGATCGGGCTGGTGGCGTTCGTCGTGCGGCAGATCGTGCTGCAGCGCACCGATCGCGCCCTGCTCGACCTGCGCACGTTCCGGTCGCGCACCTTCACCACCGCCACGGTGCTGATGATGGTGATGATGGCCACGCTGCTGGGCGCCATCGTGCTGCTGCCGATCTACATGCAGAGCGTCCTGGGCCTCACGCCGCTGTCCACGGGCCTGCTCCTGCTGCCCGGCGGCCTGCTCATGGGGCTGCTCGGCCCGGTCGTCGGGCGGCTCTACGACAAGCTGGGTGCGCGGGCGCTGCTGGTGCCCGGCACCATCGCGAGCAGCCTCGCGCTGTGGTCCACCACGCTGTTCGGCGCCACCAGCTCGGTCTGGTTGGTGCTGGGCTTCCACCTGCTGCTCAGCGTCGGCCTGGCGTTCGTGTTCACGCCGCTGTTCACGGCCGGGCTCGGGGCGGTGCCGCCCCACCTGTACTCCTACGGCAGCGCGATCTTCGGCACCACGCAGCAGCTGGCCGGCGCGGCGGGGGTGGCGCTGCTGGTCAGTGTGCTCAGCGTCCGGGCGGCCGCGCTGGCCGGCGGAGGCGCCTCGGTGGTCGAGCAGACGGCGGGCGGCATCCACGCCGCGTTCCTCGTCGCGGCCGTCCTCTCGACCACCGCCATCGTCGGCGCGTTGCTGATCCGCACACCGGCCCAGGAGAAGGCGGCCCTGGCGGTGCACTGATTCATCCGCGCCGGGGCCGCGGGCGGGCCGCGGATGTCGCAAGATGGGGGAGTGACGCAGACACTGGCGCGGTTGCCCGTCCTGGTTCCTCCACCGGTCGACCTGCCACCACGGGCGGCGGAGCTGCGCGCGCAGGTGAGGGAGTTCCTCGCCGAGGAACGCGCGGCAGGGGCGTGGGCGCCGCGCGCCGACGTCTGGCTCTCCGGGTGGGACGAGCGCTTCACCAAGGAGCTGGGCCGCCGGGGCTGGCTGGGGATGACCATCCCCGTCGAGCACGGCGGCCACGGCGCCACCCCGCTGGACCGCTACGTCGTCACCGAGGAGCTGCTCGCCGCGGGGGCGCCCGTCGCCGCGCACTGGGTGGCCGATCGGCAGATCGGCCCGACGTTGATGCGCTTCGGCACCGAGGAGCAACGGCGGAGGTTCCTGCCGGGCATCGCGGCGGGTGAGGTGTACTTCGGCATCGGCATGTCCGAGCCCGATTCGGGCTCGGACCTCGCCAGCGTCCGCACGAAGGCCGAGAAGGTCGACGGCGGGTGGGAGCTCACCGGCACCAAGGTCTGGACCTCGGGCGCCCACCACGCCCACGCGTTCTTCGCCCTCGCCCGCTCGGCGCCGAAGGACGACGCCGACCGGCACTCCGGGCTGAGCCAGTTCATCGTCGAGCTGAACGCGCCGGGCGTGCAGATCCGCCCGATCCCGCTGCTCACCGGCGCCCACCACTTCAACGAGGTGGTGTTCGACCACGTGTTCATCCCGGACTCCATGGTGCTGGGGGAGATCGGGTCGGGCTGGC
>CAXTTN010000078.1:6084-19798 GCA_964247105.1 uncultured Pseudonocardia sp. | reverse complement strand
GCCGGAGCGGTTCCTGTCGACATACCCCCTGCTCACGGCCCTGGTGGGCGAGCTAGCCGCCGGTCCGGTCGACGCGGGCACGCGCCGGCAGCTGGGCGCGCTGGTGAGCCGGGTGTGGACGCTGCGGCGGATGTCGCTGGCGATCGCCGGGGCACTGGAGTCGGGAGAGGCACCCGAGCTGGCCGCGTCCGTCGTCAAGGACCTGGGCACGCGCTACGAGAACGAGGTGGTGGACGCCGCCCGGCTGCTGGTGGCGATCCCCCCGGATCCCGGGGCGGAGAGCGGGTTCGCGCGGCTGCTCGCCGACGCGATCCAGCACGCGCCGGGGTTCACCCTGCGCGGCGGGACCAACGAGGTGCTGCGCGGCATCGTCGCGCGGGGGCTGGGGCTGCGCTGATGAGCACCGAACTGAGTGAGCTGGCCGAGTCGGTGTTCGCGGGTACGCCGTCCGGTACGGGGTTCGACGACAAGCTCTGGGCCACGCTGGAGGAGACCGGGCTGGCCCGGCTGACGCTGCCCGGGGACGTCGGCGGCAGCGAGGCGACCTTCGCCGACGCCGCGGTCGTGCTCGCCGCCGCCGGGACGCACGCGGCCCGCGTCCCGCTGGTGGAGACGGATCTGCAGGCCGGCTGGCTCCTGGCCGCCGCCGGCATCCCGCTCCCCGACGGCCCGCTGACGCTCGCCACCGGCGACCTGGACATCGCCCGCACGCACGAGCGCGCCTCCGGCGTGCTGCGCCGGGTCCCGTGGGCGCGCAGCGCGCGCGTGGTCATGCTGGCGGGCGACAGCGTGCTGCTGTTCGACCCAGCCGGGCTCGCCGTCACCGACGGCACCAACGTGGCCGAGGAGCCGCGCGACACCGTCACGGTCGACGGGGCGGTCACGGCGTCCTCGGTCGGCGACCACGCCGGCCCGGAGCTCCGCCTGCGCGGAGCGCTCGGCCGGGCGTGCCTGCTGGCCGGGGCCGCGCGCGGCGCGCTCGCCGCGTCGGTGCGGTACGCGGGGGAGCGGGTGCAGTTCGGGCGTCCCATCGGGCGGTTCCAGGCCGTCCAGCAGCAGCTCGCGCTGGCCGCGGCGGAGGTCGCGGCGGCGTCCGCCGCGGCGGGGTCGGCGGCCCGCGCGGCCGACGCCGACGGCGTGCTCGGGGCGCGGTTCGCGATCGCGTCGGCGAAGGCCCGCACGTCGGAGGCGGCCGGGGCGGTCGCCCGCGTCGCGCACCAGGTGCACGGCGCGATCGGGTTCACCCGCGAGCACGACCTGCGGCTGCTCACCACGCGGCTGTGGGCGTGGCGCGACGAGGACGGGTCCGAGGCCGAGTGGAACGACGTGGTCGGATCGATGGCGCTCGACGCCGGAACGGGCGGCCTGTGGCCCCTGATCACCGGCACCCCGTAACCTGCACGAGCGATGGACCTCGCATCGGATGACCCGACCACCCTCGGTCGCTACCGCGTGCAGTCCCGGCTCGGGGCCGGGGGCATGGGCCGCGTCCTGCTCGGCGTGGACGAGTCCGGCCGCCGCGCCGCGCTGAAGGTGGTGCACGCCGAGCTGGCGGCCGATCCCGGCTTCCGGGAACGGTTCCGCCGCGAGGTGCAGATGGCGGCGTCCGCGCCACCGTGGTTCACCGCGCCCGTCCTCGACGCCGATCCCGACGCGGAACGGCCGTGGCTCGCCACGCAGTTCGTGGAGGGCCCGTCGCTGCAGTCCTACGTCACGACGCAGGGCCCGCTCGCGGAGCCGGGGGTCACGACGCTGGCCGTCCGGATGGCCGACGGTCTCGTGGCCCTGCACGCGGCGGGGCTCGTGCACCGCGACCTCAAGCCGTCCAACGTGCTGCTCGCCGACGACGGCCCGCGGCTGATCGACTTCGGCATCTCGCGGTCCGCCGACAGCACGTCGCTCACCCAGACCGGGCACGTGATGGGCACGCCCGAGTACATGTCGCCGGAGCAGGCCGGAGGCGCACGCGACCTCGGGCCGGCGAGCGACATGTTCGCGTTCGGGTCGCTGCTGGTGTTCGCCGCCACCGGGCGTTCGCCGTTCGCGGCCGAGTCGCCCGCCGCGTCGCTCTACCGCGTCGTCTCGTCCGAGCCCGATCTCGGCCCGCTGACCGGACGGGTGCGGGAGGTCGTGCAGGCCTGCCTGGCCAAGGATCCCGCGGGGCGTCCGACGGCCGCGCAGGTCCGCGGCCTGCTGCGGGCCGCCGACGCGGAGAACCAGGCCGCGGCCGAGCCGACGCATGTGATCCACGCGGGCCTGCCGCCGACCCTGGTGGGCCTGGCTGCGGGCGGCACGCCCACCGTGGGTCCACCCGCGGTGCAGCCCCCCTACCCGGCGGGCCCGCCCCTGACCCCGCCGCCCGGGCGGCCTGGGTGGGTGATCCCGCTCGCCGCCGTCGTGGCGGTCCTGCTCGTGGCCGGGGTCGTCGTCGCGGCGGTGCGCCTGTCCGCCACCGCGGGCACCCCGGTCGCGGCCGGTCCCGCAACCGGCCCGTCGGCGACCGCGTCCGCCGCGGACCCGACACCCGAACCGGGCGCCGAGGTCACTATCACCGATGCCGCGACCGACGGCCGCTTCGGCACCGGCGGCGCCCGGTTCGCCAGCCCCAGCCGCAACATCGCCTGCGCGATGACCACCGAGCAGGTGCGCTGCGACGTCGCCCAGAACACCTGGCAGCTGCCGCCCGAGCCGGCCGACTGCGCAGCCGCCTACGGCCGGGGGGCGGTGCTCTCCGGATCCGGCAGGGGCGAGCTGTCGTGCATCAGCGACACCGTCGCCGACCCCGCGCTGCCGGTGCTGCCCTACGACCAGGGCGTCCGGTTCGCGGGCGTGGTGTGCACGAGCCTGCAGACCGGGTTGCGCTGCACGAACACCGCCACCGGGCACGGGTTCCGGCTGGCCCGCGCCTCCTACGACCTGTTCTGACCCTCAGGGCGGTCCGGGAAGCCGGATCTGCCCGAAGGGACGGCCGGTCGAGCCTGTCCACCCGCGGCCGGCCGGCCCTACCGTCGAACGATGGGTGGCGAGGTCGCGCGCTTCGAGGCACCGCGGGAGGCCAAGGCCTTCCGTGAGCCCCAGCCCTCCCGGGCGGAGCCCGGTGCCCTGCCACCCGTGCGCGTGCCGGTGCTGTCGGCGAGCCACGTGGCCGGCCTGCAGCGCCTCGCGGGCAACGCCGGTGTGGCCCGCCTGCTCCAGCCGGCCCGCCGCCCTGTCGTGCAGCGCTGCGGGCCCGACCACCCCGACTGCGGCTGTGAACCGGACCGGGCCGGAAGGGATCCGAGAGTCACGCCGGTCCAGCGCAGCGCGGGACCGGAGATCGTGCTCCAGCGTGACTCCACGGAGGTGGAGGACGCGCTCGCGGCCGGCGACGGCGGCGTCCAGCCGGCCGGCCTGCCCAAGGAGGCCTTCCGTGCCGCATCCGACGACCAGCGCTTCCGGGTGATCACCTTCCTGCTCGACCACCCCTCGGTGCGGACGGATGCGGTCATCCCGACGGTGTGGGACGGCTTCGGGCCGAACCTGGAGAACGCCGTGGCCGCCCGCCCGGCCGAGTGGGAGCGCAGCCTCGAGGAGAAGCGCGAGATCACCTCGACCAGCTACAACTTCCAGGGCCTCCGCAAGATCTTCTTCATGGACGTCCAGCACGTCGTCGAGGGCTACCTGGCGGAGAACGACGCGTACTGCCGGCAGGAGCTGACCAAGCTCGGCCTGGACGAGCACGGCAGGATCGTCATCGGGCCGCCGACCAAGGAGCTCGCCACGGCGGGCGGCACGAACGTCGTCGCGGACACGGCGCTGGTCACCCGCGGCCAGGTCGACGAGGCGAAGGCCGAGCTCATCGAGAAGGCCGCGTTCGCCTTCCTCGACGTGGCCGGCGGCATCTCGGCGGCCCACGGTGCCCTCAAGGAGATCGTGGAGTTCGAGAAGCAGGCGGCGACGGCGGCGAAGAAGGCGGCGGGGTTGGCCGACACGTGGATCGCCTCCCAGGAGAAGGTGGCGTCCCCCGCCCTGCTGGCCGAGACGGAGGCGCTGGCCACCGAGGCCCGGACCAGCGCCGACAACGCCAAGGCCACGGTCGGCGGCGCCGCCCCCGAGGAGGCGGGCCGCGCCACGACCTTCAGCGACAACGCCGAGAAGGACGCGGTGGCCGCCCAGACCATCTGGGTCTTCAACGAGCAGCTCACCTTCGTCAGCCGGGAGGCCGAGAATCTCGCGCAGAAGGCCGCCACCCTGCTCGAGAAGCACCCCGTCGGCCACCCCGACCGGGTCAGGGTCGAGAGGGGCCTCAACGCCGAGGGCGCGGCCATCGAGGCGGAGATGCAGCGGCTCGAGGCCCTGCAGGCGTCCGGGTTCGCGAGCGCCGGGCTCGCCCACGGGGTGCACGCGGTGGCGTCGATGCTCGAACGGAACGTGGTCGCCCGCGCCAACGCGATCTTCCCGCGCATGCCCAGGCCGCCCACGGGCAAGTGCGTCGCCATGGGCGAGTCGGGCCGGCCGATGATCAGCGGCTACAAGTACAACCCGAACGCCGCCGCCGACGTGGCCGAGCACGCCCGCATCATCGACGCCGCACTGGTCGAGAACACGTCCTTCGACCGCGGCATCCCGGGCCAGGCCTCGGCCAGCCACTCGGAGAAGATGGCGGGGCATCCGCGGCCCCGGTGAGCCGATCGCCGTGGCCCTGCCGATGTGCCCCAACTGCTACGCCTACTTCGCTCAGGAGGCGCGGGCGTCGGGCGTCACCCAGGTCGTCGCGGAGCCGCACCTGACCAACGTGTTCTACGCCGACGGGGTCCGGGTCACCGTCGACCGCGCCGGCGCTCGGATCGTCATCGGCGAGTCGGGCGCGATCTCGACGACGACGGCTCCGGCCATCCCGGCGAGCAGCGCGCGGCGCACGGTGCCGTAGCCGCAGGACCTACGAGGAGGCGCTCCGGCGCGCCCGCAGCACGGCGTCGTGGATGGTGACGGTGGCCCCGTCCGCGTCGAGCACCTGCCGCGGGCGGGCCTCGGCCACCAGCACCTCCCAGCCGTCCGGGTCGAGCCGGGCCGCCACGTCGGCGGCGGTGTAGAACATGTCGGGGATCTTCGGCCGGCCGATCGTCGTCTCGGTGTCGGAGAAGTCGTGGCCGACGACGAGCAGCGTGCCGCCCGGGTTCACGGCCGCCGCGAGCCGCCGTTGCAGGACGTCGACCTGCGCGCGGGGCAGCTGCATGAACTGGGCCGACACGAGGTCGAAGCCGGTCGGGACCTCGGCGGTGAGGTCGACCTGCACCCAGGTGATCCGGTCGGCCACCCCGGCCGCCCCGGCGTAGCTGGCCGCGCGGTCGAGCGCCACCGTCGACAGGTCGGTCGCGGTGACCCGCCAGCCGCGCTGCGCGAGCCAGATCGCGTCGCCGCCCTCACCACACCCGACGTCCAGGGCCGTGCCCGGCGTCAGATCGGCGGCCTCGGCGACGAGCTGCGGGTTCGGGTTGCCGCTCCAGATCGCGTCGGCCTCCCGGTAACGGGCGTCCCAGAACGCCTCGTCCATGACGGGCAGGTCGTCGGACGCCCAGTCGTGGCGGTGGCTGTGCGGTGCGTGGGTCATGGCCTCCAGCCTGGTCCCGTTCCGGGCGTCAGGGCAAACAATCTTGCCGGAACGGCAACGGATCAGGTGGGGATCTTGCGGAAGTCCCAGCTGGTGATCTTCTCCGGGACCAGCCGCAGCCACGCGTGACGGCCGTCGCGGATGATCGTGCCGCCGGTGTAGCGGTCGGCCATCGCCTGCTCCGGGCCGTCCAGCTCGGGGACGGGCTCGCCGGTGCGCGGCACCTCCCCGACCATCTCGACCCGGCCGCGCAGCTCCACGCCGCGCAGCTCGGTATAGGCCTCGCCCGCGTCGACGACGACGGCGATGCGCGGGTCGTTCCGCAGGTCGGTCCAGCGCTGGCTGCGCGACAGCGACGTCAGCCAGATCGCGCCGTCGAGCCAGACGTACCAGAGCGGGGTGGCGTGCGGCCCGTGCGTGCCGTTGGTGGCGACGCGGCAGGTGTGCTGCTCGGCCAGGAAGGCGTCGATCTCGTCGGGGGTCATGGCGATGGCGCGTGCCCGCCGCTGGGGCTTTGTCATGATCGACGACGCTAGGCCCAGAGCCGCTCCGAGGCCAGCCTCGCACCCTCGGACAGGGCCCGGAACTTCTCCCAGACCACCGTCGGGTGCACCTCCGGGTGGAAGGACGCGCGGGAGGAGAAGCCGCAGTCCGCGCCCGCGATCACGTTCTCCCGGCCCACGATCCCGGCGTACAGCTCCAGGGTGTCCGCGATCAGCTCCGGGTGCTCGACGTAGTTGGTGGCGTGCCCGAGCAGGCCGGGGACGAGGATCTTGCCGTCGGGCAGCGGGATGTCGCGCCAGATCTTCCACTCGTGCTGGTGGCGCGGGTTGGCCACCTCGAACGAGTAGGCGCCGGCGTTGATCCTCAGCATGAGCGGGGCGATGTCGCGGAGGTCGAGGTCGTGGACGCGCGGGCCGTGGTTGAGGCCGTAGCAGGTGTGCAGCCGGATCCGCTCGGCCGGGATGCCGCGCAGCGCGTGGTTGAGGATCTCGATGTGCTGCTCGGCGTCGGCGCGCCGCTGCTCGGGGGTGGTGTCCGGGTTCTCCGACAGGTACTCGATCAGCCACGGGTCGTCGATCTGCAGCAGGAACCCGGCCTCGACGATCGCGAGGTACTCCTCGCGCAGCGCCTCGGCGACCGCGGCCAGGTAGTCGCGGTAGCTCGGGTAGTGCTCGTTGCGGCCGAAGCCGCTCGGGCTGGTGGAGGGCAGGAACGCCTCGGTGACGTCGTGCCCGGCGAGCGCGGCGCGGAGGTTGTCGATGTCGGTCCGCAGCTGCTCGTGCCCGTTGTAGGTGACCGGGCCGGTGCACACCATCGTCGTCATGGGGCTGACCTGGTCCTTGTACTTGCCCAGGTAGCCGGCGTAGTACTCGGGGAAGGCGTCGATCTCCACCTGCCACGACGGCGGCATCAGCCGCTCGCCCTGCGACGCGTCGAAACCCGTCAGCCGGTCCTTCACGTAGGTCAGGAAGCTGACCTTGCCCATCTCGCCGTCGGTGACGACGTCGAGACCGCACCGGACCTGCTCGGCGACGGCGTCCGCCACCGCCGTCGTGACGCGCTCGGCGTAGCCCTCGGCGTCGTAGGGGCGCCCGTGCTCCTTCTCGCGCATGATCTCGAGCAGGTCGTGCGGGCGGCCGAGGCTGCCGACGGGAGTGGTCAGGATCCGCTCGCTGCTGCGCTGCATGGTTCCGGGACGCTAGGAGCGTCACCGGCCCGGGCGATAGGCCGTCGTTCCTCCCCGGCGAACAACCCGACCCCGCGAGTCGACCTTCTCGACACGCCGAGTCGGCCGATCGGGACCATGCCGGATCGGCGGTCTCGCCGTGTCGGTTCGGTTAACTCGCGGGGGTGGCGTAGGCCTCGGTGACGCGCACCTGCATCGGGAAGCGGACGGGCGTGGCGCCGAACAGGCGCCGACCGGCGGTGGCCGCCGCCGCGTGGACCGCCGCCGCCGCGTCGTCGGCCGCGTCGGCGGGCGCGTGCAGCAGCACCTCGTCGTGCTGGAAGAACACCAGCCGGGCCGGGCTGCCCGCCGCGCGCAGGGCGAGCCGCAGCTCGGCCAGCAGCACCAGCGCCCACTCGGCGGCGGTGGCCTGCACGACGAAGTTGCGGGTGAAGCGGCCGCGGGCGCGGGCCGCGGCGGGCTGCTCGTGGCCGGGGCGGGCCGGTGGGCAGGTGCGGCCGAGGTGGGAGCGCACGAGCCGGCCCTCCTCACCCGCGCGTGCGGCGCCGTCGACGTAGGCCATGGCGGCGGGGAAGCGCTGCCGGAGCCGTCCGAGCAGCTGGGCGGCCGAACCGCCGCTCGCCCCGTACATGGCCGAGAGCAGGGCCAGCTTGGCCTTCGCGCGGTCGCCGCCGAACTCGCGGGCGGCCAACGCCGCGTACAGGTCGGCGTCCCCGGGGGCCAGCGCGTGGTCGCCGGACAGCGCGGCGAGCATGCGGGGCTCGAGCTGCGCGGCGTCGGCCACCACGAGCCTCCACCCGGGATCGGCCCGGACCGCGGCCCGGACGGCCTTCGGGATCTGCAACGCCCCGCCGCCGCGCGTGGCCCAGCGGCCCGACACGACGCCGCCCACCACGTACTCCGGGTGGAACCGGCCGTCGCGCACCCAGGTGCGCAGCCACGCCCAGCCGTGGGCGGTGTGCAGCCGGGCCAGCTCCTTGTACGCCAGCAGCGGCGCGACGGCAGGGTGGTCGACGTGCCGCAGCTCCCAGGAACGGGTGGTCTCCAGCTCGTGGCCGGCGCGGCCGAAGGCGCGCAGCACCTCGGCGGGGGAGTCGACGTTCACGGCGCGCCCGAACGCCGCGTCGACCTCGGCGGCGAGCGCCGCCAGCTTCGGCGGGCGGCCCCCGAGCACGGGACGGGGCCCGAGCAGGTCGGTGAGCAGCGCGTCGTGGACGTCGGCACGCCATGGCAGCCCGCCGGCCCGCATCTCCTCGGCCACCAGGCCGCCGGCGGACTCCGCCGCCACCAGCAGCCTCATCCGGGGATCGGCGAGCCGGCGCACCTGCGCCGCGTGCACCGCCACGATGTCGGCGAGCTCGTCGGCCGGGCCGCCGCCGAACAGCGCGGGCGGCGCGTCGTCGTCGGGGGGCGGGTCCGGTTCGGGGACGCGGCCGTCGAGCCGGGCCGCGGCCGCGGCGAGCCCGTGCGGCTCCCCGAACCGCCCGTCCGCCGCGACCAGGATCCCCTCGGCCAGCTCGACGACGTGCGCCCGCTCCACCGTGATGCCCGCCTCCAGCAGCCGCCGGTACGAGCGGGCCCGCGCGAACACCCACCGCGGAGAGGCCTCCTTCTCGAGGGAGGCGACGGCCGAGAGATCCGGGAGGACCTCGTCGGCCCCCAGCGGCGAGCCGCGCTCGTCGAGCCGGCGCAACCGCACGGCCGCGCCGGGCACCCCCGGATCCAGCGCGATCCTCACCGCCGCCGCGGCGGGAGGAGGCCCGCCAGCAGGCCTCGCTGCGGCACCCCGTGCAACGGCTCCGGCCCCGCGCCCACCTCGGCCAGGATGTCGTTCGCGGCCAGGACGCCGGTCGCGGCCGCGCGTTCCATCAGGCCGGTGAGGAACTCGGTGTCGACGTGGTCGCCGGCGATCCGGACGCCCCGCGCGTCGCCGGCGACCGTGGGGCGGGTGCCGGCGCTGCCGGGCGGGAACGTGGGCGCCGTGGCCTCCATCCGCTGCTGCAGGTGCACGACGCCGGCGTCGCGCGTCTCCGGCCACAGCGCGGCCAGCTCGGCGCGCATCCGGGCGGTGGCCTCGTCGACTCCCGTGGCGGTGCAGGCGTAGGAGTGCAGCTCCACCACCGACCCGCCGGTGCGCGCCGCCCACTCGGCCGACGGGCGTTCCAGCCGGGAGTAGACGGTGATCGAGTCGAGCGTCGGCTCGCGGCTGACCGCGTTGAACGTGGGCCGCTCCGGCGCGACGTCGCGGTCGAGCCACAGCCGCGTGACCGCGAACGGCGGTGCCACCTGGATCGCGGCGGCCTTGCGCGCCAGCCGCGGCGCGACCACAGCCACCTCCGGCGACGCGGCGACGAGCTCGCGCAGCGCGCCCGGTTCGGTGGCCAGCACGAGGTGGCGGGTGTGCAGCGGCGGCCCGTCCGAGGTCTCGACGCGCCAGCCGTGGGCCTCCGGGGTGATCGACCGCGCCGCGGTGGCCGTGCGGACCTGGGCCCCGTGCTTCTCCAGGTACGCCGCGAACGGGGCCCAGATGCACGTCAGGTAGTCGGTGTCGGGGGCGTCGAAGCCGATGCCCTCGGGGTTGCCGAGGAAGTAGTAGTGGAACATCGCCACCAGCTCGCCCGCCGAGAGCGACCCGGGCTGGGCGAAGAACGAGCGGGCGAACGCCTCGAACAGCATGGCCTGCGCGCGGTCGGACATGCCCAGCGCGGCGAGGAACTCCCCGGCCGGCATCGCGTCGAACGCGGCGGTGGTGGCCTCGCGGTCGTAGGCGAGCAGCTGGGAGGCCAGGCTCTGGTCGGAGCGCAGCAGATCGCGCAGGCCCAGGCTGGGGGAGCGGGCGAACAGGGCCAGCAGGTTGAGCGGGGGCGCACCGGGCAGGCCGGTGAGATCCTCCGGGGGCCAGTCGCGGGAGATCACCGGGTAGCCGCCGACGGGCCGCAGGAACGACAGCTGCGGATCGACGCGCCGCAGCACCGCCCGCCACGTGTAGTAGTGCCGGAAGAACGCGTGGAACCCGTGCTCGACGACCTGCTCGGTGCCGTCGGGCAGGGTGTGCGGCCAGGCCCCGAGCCGCCCGCCGAGCGTGGGCGCGGCCTCCAGCAGCGTGACCGCGACCCCGCGCTCGGCCAGCACCACCGCGGCGCTCACGCCCGCGATGCCCCCGCCCACCACGACGGCCTCGGTGCCGGCCGGCGCCTCCCGGGGCAGGCGGGGGTTGCTGGGCACGAGCACCCGGGGCCGCATCCGCAGGGGAGCGGCGCGCGAGGTCAGTTCACGGCTCACACGTCGACCCTATGTGCGGCGCCGGGACGCCGCGTCGCAGCAGGGTGGCACCGCTGCGGTCCCGTCGCGGCAGTGCCACCCCGCTGCGGTGTGGAATGCCCCGCGCCCGGCCGCGCGTTGGGCCGGTCATGACCGTCGAACTCGGTAGGTATGGCATCTGGAGGCACGCGGGCGGGCTCACCCCCGAGCTGGCGCGGGAGATCGAGGCGCTGGGGTACGGCGCCATCTGGATCGGCGGGTCGCCCCCCGGCGACCTGGGGCTGGCCGAGTCGCTGCTCGACGCCACCGACCACATCGCCGTCGCCACCGGCATCGTCAACATGTGGACGACGCCCGCCGCCGAGGTGGCGCCGTCCTACCACCGGATCGAGAAGGCCCACCCCGGCCGGTTCCTGCTCGGCGTGGGCATCGGACACCCCGAGGCGACCGCGGAGTACCGCAGCCCGTTCGCGACCATCGTGGAGTACCTCGACGACCTCGACGCCGCCCGCGTGCCGAAGGAGGGCCGGGCGCTGGCCGCTCTCGGGCCGAAGGTGCTGGAGGTCGCCGCCGAGCGCACCGCGGGCGCCCACCCCTACCTGACGACCCCCGAGCACACCCGCTGGGCCCGCGAGCTGGTCGGGCCGGGGGTGCTGCTGGCGCCCGAGCAGAAGGTGGTGCTGGAGGCCGACCCCGAGCGCGCCCGCGCCATCGGCCGCCCGCCGGTGGACTTCCCCTACCTGCACCTGCGCAACTACGTCGCCAACCTCCAGCGGCTGGGCTGGACCGACGCCGACATCGCCGACGGCGGCAGCGACGCCCTCATCGACGCGCTCGCGGTCCACGGCAGCAACGCGGAGGTGGCCGCCGGTCTCGACGCGCACCTGGATGCCGGCGCCGACCACGTCTGCGCGCAGATCCTCACGGAGCAGGGTGCCGACCCGGTCCCGGCGCTCCGCGAGCTGGCCGCCGCGCTGGGCCTCTGATCCCCCCGAGTCCCCCCCGAGTCCCCCCGAACGAGTGGCACTCTCGTACGAACCTATGCGACGAGAGTGCCACTCGTTTGTCAGGAGGAGGGGTGGATCGGGGGTGCTGTCACCGCGCAGTGGGTGCACTCCTCCACGCGGATCCGTGGCGCCGGCTCGGCCCGGGGGCGGCGGACCAGCGCGAACGACACGACGGCCGCCGCCGCGAGCAGGCTCGCGCTGATCACCATCGCGGTGCGGAACCCGGCGGCGAAGGTCGTGGGGTCGGTGTAGGCGGCGCCGCTGATCCCGGCCAGCCCCGGCACAACGGCCACCGACAGCAGCCCGGCCGCGCGCGCCACCGCGTTGTTGACGCCGGACGCGGAGCCCGCGAACCGGTCGGGGGCGGCGTCGAGCACGGTGGCCGTGAGCGGCGAGACGGTCAGCGTCAGCCCCGCCCCGAACACCAGCACCGCGGGCAGCACCTCGGCGAACCAGGACGCGCCCGGGCCGATCCGCGTCATCAGCAGCAGCCCGCACCCGCTGACCAGCGGCCCCACCGTCATGGGCAGCCGCGGCCCGATCCGCCCCGCCAGCGCGCCCGCCCGGGCCGAGAACAGCAGCATGATCGCCGTGACCGGGAGCAGGGCGAGCCCGGCCGCGAGCGGGCTGAACCCGGCGACGGTCTGCAGCTGCAGCACGAGCAGGAAGAACACCACCCCGATCGCGCCGTACACGAGCAGCGTGGTGGCGTTGGCGGCGCTGAACACCGGGTTGCGGAAGAGGGCTGGTGGTACGAGCGGGTGCCGCGACCGGCGTTCCACCAGCACGAACGCGCCGAGCGCCACCACGCCGACGCCCAGCGCCGCGAGCAGGACCGGCTGCGGCCCCTGCGCGCTGAGCCCGGTCAGGGCATAGGTGAGCGCGCCCAGCCCGAGGACCGCCAGCACGGTGCCGGCCACGTCCAGCCCGGGCGCGGAATCGGTGTCGCGGCTCTCCGGCACGTGCTTCAGCGCCACCACGACGATCAGCGCGGCGAGCGGGAGGTTGATCAGGAAGACCGCCCGCCACGTCCACTCGACGAGGACCCCGCCCAGGAACGGGCCGACCGCGCCCGCGATGCCACCCAGCCCCGACCACGCGCCGACGGCCGCCGCGCGGTCCGGCCCGTGGAACGACGCGGAGATCAGCGCGAGGCTGCCCGGCGTCAACAGCGCGCCTCCGACGCCCTGCAGCGCCCGCGCGGCGATGAGCGTCTCGATGTTCGGGGCCAGGCCGCACACCAGCGACGCCATCGCGAACCACACCACGCCGACCAGGAAGATCCGGCGGCGGCCGAGGTGGTCGCCGAGCGAGCCGCCGAGCAGGATCAGCGAGGCGAGGGTGAGCGTGTAGGCGTTCACGGTCCACTGCAGGTCGGCGAACCCCGCGCGCAGCTCGCCGCCGATGCGCTCCAGCGCCACGTTGACGACCGTGCCGTCGATCATCACCATCCCCGAGCCGAGCACGGTGGTGGCGAGCAACCAGCGGCCCGCGGCCGTACCCATGCGCAGCTCACCGGTCACGATTCGCCCCCGGGAGGAAGCACTTCGGCGGTCATGCGGGCACTGTAGGCCGACCCGTACCGTCCGGTCGGTGAACATCCGTGTGTCCGTGAACGAGGGCGTCGGGCTGATCGAGCTGAACCGGCCGGAACGACGCAACGCGCTGAACGTCCCGCTCTGCCGCGCGATCGTCGCGGGGGTCGCGTCGGTGCTCGACGGCGGCGCCCGCGCGATCGTCGTGACGGGAGCCGGGAGCAGCTTCTGCTCCGGCGCCGACCTCGACGAGGTCTACACCGACGGCTTCCGCGACGCCCTGTACGCGGCCCTGCACGCCGTCACCGACGCGCCCGTGCCCGTCGTCGCCGCCGTGAACGGCCCGGCGATCGGGGCCGGGACGCAGCTCGCGATCGCCTGCGACCTGCGCGTCGGCGCACCGGGCGCCGTGTTCGGCGTGCCGACGGCCCGGATCGGGCTGGCCGTCGACCCCTGGACCGTGCACCGCCTCGCCCAGGTCGCGGGCGGTGGAACCGCGCGGGCGCTGCTGCTGGCCTGCGCGCAGGTCGACGTCGAGGTCGCCCACGCGCGGGGGCTCGTCGACCGGCTCGGCGACACGGCCGACGCTCTCGCTCTTGCCGGGGAGATCGCCGGCTTCGCCCCGCTCACG
>CAXTTN010000078.1:0-6074 GCA_964247105.1 uncultured Pseudonocardia sp. | reverse complement strand
CTGCTCTGCCGGGTCTTCGATGCGGCGAAATGCGAGCGCGTCGGCCTGGTGAACGAGGTGGTGCCGGAGGGCGAGGCGCTGGCCCGGGCGGTGGAATGGGGCAAGGAGATCGCCGGCTTCGCCCCGCTCACGCTCCGCTACAACAAGCTGGCGCTCGACCACCCCGGCGACCCGGCCGTCGCCGCGGCGTTCGAGGCCTGCTGGAGCAGCGCCGACCTCGCCGAAGGGCGGCGGGCTCGGGCGCAGCGCCGCGGGCCGGTGTTCACGGGACGGTGAACGTGGCGGGCCTCCGTCACCCGGGCCGTCACCCGGGCCGTCACCCGGGCCGTCACCCGGAACGTCGGCGGTCGTTGATCGTCCGAGGTCCCGTCAGCGAGGAGAACGCCTTGGGAGCACATGCCCGCGCCGCAGTGGTCGTCGCGGCGGCCGTGGTGCTGGCCGGCACGGTCACCGCCGGTGTCGGCAGCGCCGCGCCGCCCGCGCCGGCCGGTGGCGCGTCCGCCGTGGCGGAGATGATCGTGGCCGGCACGCCGTGCACCGCGGCGGCCCGCGCCTGCGTCGACCTCGACGACCGGCAGGCCTGGCTGCTCGACAACGGGGCGGTCGTCCGCGGGCCGGTCGACGTCATGGCGGGCGACGACCAGGACCCGACCCCTCGCGGCGTGTTCCGCGTGCAGTGGAAGGCGGAGGAGTACACGAGCCGCCAGTACCTCACGCAGATGCCCTACTCGGTGTTCTTCGCCGAGGGCGGGATCGCGTTCCACGAGGGCCGGCAGGACACCTACTCCGGCGGCTGCGTGAAGCTCGGCCACGACGACGCCGTGGCGTGGTTCGACTTCCTGCAGGTCGGCGACCAGGTGCAGATCCACTGACCCCACTGCCTCCTCTACTAAGTGTAGAATCGTGATGTGCCAAGCCTGGGAGAGCTCGAACGCGCCGTGATGGAGACGTTGTGGTCGGCGCCGGCTCCCGTCACGGCCCGGGACGTCCAGGACGCCCTGGCCGGTCGTGACCTGGCCACCACCACCGTGCTCACCGTGCTCGGCCGCCTGGAGCGCAAGGGCCTGGTGAGCCGTGAGCGGGAGGGCCGCGCGCACCGGTACCGGCCGGTCGCGAGCCGTGAGGACCACATCGCCGAGCTGATGAGCGACGCGCTCGACGCCGCTCCCGATCGCGGCGCCGCGCTGGCCCGGTTCCTCGGCTCGATCCCGGCGGAGGAACGCGAGTCGTTGCGCGAGTCCCTGCGGGATCTGCTGGACTGACCCGTGTGATGGAGGCCGCGGCGCTGGGGCTGCTCGTACTCGGCGTCGCGCTCGCCGAGCCGGTCAGCCGTGCACTGGCCCGGGCGCACTGGCCCGCGCGGGATCCCGTCGGCGGCCTGATCGTCTGGCAGGCCGTCGGGCTCGCCGGCGGGTTGGCGCTGCTCGGGGCCGGCGTCGGCTTCGGGCTGGCCCCGCTCGGGCGGTCGCTGCCGGTGGCGGTGCCCGCGTTCGTGGGACCGCTCACCGGCGGGCGGCTGCCGCACGGCATCGGCCTCGTCCACCTGGTGGCCCTCGCCCTCGCGCTCCTGCTGGGGCTGCGGCTGGTCGGCGTCCTGCTGGCCGTGACGGTCCGGATGGCGCGCATGCGCGCCCGCCACCGCGACCTGATCGACCTGCTGGGCACGCCGTGGCCCGCCGTGCCCGGCGCCCACGTTCTCGAACACCCCGTCCCCGTGGCCTACTGCCTGCCCGGGCTGCGTTCCCGGGTGGTGCTCTCGGCGGGGGTGCTCGACGCCCTGGATCCGGCCGGGGTCCGGGCCGTCCTCGCCCACGAGCGGGCCCACCTGCGGGAACGTCACGATCTCGTGGTGTTGCCGTTCGTGGCCTGGGGGGCCACCGCGCCGTTCGTGCGCGGCATGGTGTGCGCGCAGCTCGCCGTCGCGGCGCTGATCGAGATGCGCGCCGACGACGTGGCCGCAGGGCGGGTGGCGCCGGCCCAGCTGACCGGGGCGCTGCGGTCGATGGGCGGGACGGCGCCGGCCGCGGCGCTCAGCTCGTTCACCGACGCGTTGGACCACCGGCTGGAGCGCATCGCCCGCCCGCCGTGTCCGCTGCCGGTGGCGGTGTGGCTGTTCGTCCGGGTCGCGGCCGTCGCGCTGGTGGCGCTGCCGGTCGGGCTCCTCCTGCTGCCGTAGGCGTTTTCAGCGTCATCACAGGGTGGATCTGTCACCGTCAGTCTGCAGGCTCCCCGAACGGCTCCGGAGGCATCGTGATCGCGCCGACCAACCCCACGGCCCCGGTCCGGGCCGCCGTCGAGGGGCGCCCGTCATGACCACGCTGCTGCACACCGGATTCCGCACCGCCACGGTCGGGGACGACTGGTCGGCCGGGGACACGGCGGGCCGGCTCGTCGTCACCGATCCGTGGGCGCTGGAGCGGGCGCGGACCGTCGTCGAGCAGCAGCTCGCCGAGCTCGGCGCCATCGTGCGGTCGCGGTCCGCGGTGCGGCGCACGTTCCGGGACGGCGGGTGGGCCGCCCAGGGCCACAGCATCGCCCCCTTCCCCTACGGCCTGGCCTCCGGCGGGCCCGCCGCACCGGCGCATCTCAGCCTGCCGCTGCCGGCGCGGCGCACGGTCCGCCGGCCGCAGCTGCGCCTGGGCCCCGGCCCGACCCTGCGGGCCTGGACCGTGCAGCGGTGCGCCGAGGCCGTGGCCGCCGCCACGATGTGCGGCGCCCTCGTCGCCATCGGCGGCGACGTCGCGACGTCCGGCCTCGCTCCGGCGGGCGGCTGGCGGATCGACCTGCCGGGAGGGCCGCTCGCGATGGACGGCGGCGCGCTGTCCCGGCTCGACGTCACCGGCCGGCTCGTCGTCGCGGCCGCCGCGCCCCAGCACTGGAGCACGGTCACCGTCATCGCCGCCAACGGCCCGGCCGCCAGCGCGGGCTGCGCCGGCGTGCTGCTCCGCGGCGAGGCCGCCCCGGACTGGCTCGCCGACCTGGGCCTGGCCGCTCGACTGACCGACACCGCGGGCACCGTCCTCGACGTGGGCTTCTGACCAGCCGCCCCCTCCCGCCGTTCGGCACCGCAACGAGCCCGCGCGATGTGCTCACAGCGGCCTCCTCACCGCAACGAGCCCGCGCGATGCGGCCGACGGGCTGGTGTCGGCTTCCGGGCGTAGCGTGGAAGGCGTGCCTCACGATCTTCCCCGCACCCTGGGCGCGCTGCGCGCGTCCGGCCACGAGCTACGCGGCGTCAAGTCCGAAATCCGCGCCAACCTGATCACCGCGCTCCGCGAGGGGCGCGATCCCTGGCCCGGCATCGTCGGGTTCGAGTCCACCGTGCTGCCCCAGTTCGAGCGCGCCCTCATCGCCGGCCACGACATCGTGCTGCTCGGCGAGCGCGGCCAGGGCAAGACCCGCCTGCTGCGGTCGCTCACCAACCTCCTCGACGAGTGGACGCCCGTCATCGAGGGCTCCGAGCTGGGCGAACACCCCTACGAGCCGATCGCGCCCGCGTCGATCCGGCGCGCCGCCGAGCTGGGCGACGAGCTGCCGGTCGCCTGGAAGCACCGCTCCGAGCGCTACACCGAGAAGCTCGCCACCCCCGACACCGCCGTCGCCGACCTGATCGGCGACATCGACCCGGTCAAGGTCTCCGAGGGCCGCTCGCTCGGCGACCCCGAGACGATCCACTTCGGGCTGGTCCCGCGCTCGCACCGGGGCGTCGTCGCGATCAACGAGCTGCCCGACCTCGCCGAGCGCATCCAGGTGTCGCTGCTCAACGTGATGGAGGAACGCGACATCCAGGTCCGCGGTTACACGCTGCGCCTGCCGCTGGACATCCTGCTCGTCGCGTCGGCGAACCCGGAGGACTACACGAACCGCGGGCGGATCATCACCCCGCTCAAGGACCGGTTCGGCGCCGAGGTGCGCACGCACTACCCCCTCGAGCTGGCCGACGAGATCGCGCTGGTCGAGCAGGAGGCCGACCTCGTCGCCGACGTGCCGCGCCACCTCCTGGAGGTGATCGCCCGCTTCACCCGCGCGCTGCGCGAGTCGTCCGCGGTCGACCAGGGCTCCGGCGTGTCGGCGCGGTTCGCCGTCGCCGCCGCCGAGACCGTGGCGGCGGCCGCGCTGCGCCGGGCCGCGATCACGGGGGAGGAGCACGCGTTCGCCCGGCCCGTCGACCTCGAGTCGGTGCCCGCGGTGCTGCGCGGCAAGCTGGAGTTCGCCTCCGGCGAGGAGGGCCGCGAGGCCGAGCACCTGGAGCACCTGCTGCGCCGCGCCATCGCCGACACCGCGCGCGCACGCCTGCGCGGGATCGACCTGAACCCGCTGGCCGAGGCCGTCGCCGGGTCGCCCGTCCGCACGGGCGAGCGCATCCCCGCCGTCCAGGTCGTGGCGGCGTTGCCCGCGGTGGACGCCCTGACCGAGATCGCCAGGAAGCTGGACGCGGGTGGCACCGAGGATCCCGGCCCGATGGCGAGCGCGGCCGAGCTGGCCCTGGAGCTGCTGTTCCTGACCAGGCGGCTGGCCAAGGACGAGTCCGACGACGGTGACACGGTGTCCTATGGCTAGACGCAACAAGCGCTACGCCTACGGGCCCTACACCGACGGGCCCGATCCGCTGGCGCCGCCGTTCGATCTCCGCGCCGCGATGGACGAGATCGGGCGCGACGTCATGGAGGGCGCCTCGCCGCGCTCGGCCCTGCAGGAGCTCCTGCGACGGGGCATGGAGAACCGGCGCGGGCTCGACGAGCTGACCCGCGAGGTGTGGCAGCGGCGCAGCCGGCTGCAGCGGGAGAACCGGCTCGACGGCACGCTGCAGGAGGTCCGCGAGCTGCTGCAGCGCGCCCTGGACGCCGAGCGCGACTCGTTGGGCCGCCAGGACACCGACGACGCCCGCTTCCGCGAGATGCAGCTCGACGCGCTGCCGTCCGACACCGGCGGCGCCGTGCGGGAGCTGGCCGAGTACGACTGGCGGTCCGCCGACGCCCGCGAGGCGTACGAGGAGATCCGCGACCTGCTCGGCCGGGAGATGCTCGACCAGCGCTTCCAGGGCATGAAGCAGGCCATGGAGAACGCCACCCCCGAAGATGTCGAGCGCGTCCGGGAGATGCTCGACGACCTCAACCGCCTGCTCGCGAACCACGCGGCCGGCCAGGACACCACCGAGCAGTTCGAGCAGTTCATGGCGCAGCACGGGGAGTTCTTCCCGGAGGGCCCGCAGAACACCGAGGAGCTGGTCGACCTGCTCGCGCAGCGCGCGGCGGCCGCCCAGCGGATGCTCAACTCGATGACCGCCGAGCAGCGGGCGGAGCTCATGGAGCTGTCCCAGCAGGCGTTCGGCGACCCGCGGCTCGCCCAGGCGATGGCCCAGCTCGACGCGCAGCTGCAGGGCCTGCGGCCGGGCGAGGACTGGGATGGGCAGGGGCGCTTCCGCGGTGACAACCCGATGGGCATGGGCGAGGCCACCCGGGCGATGGAGGAGCTCGGGCAGCTCGACGCGCTGGCCGAGCAGCTCTCGCAGAGCTACCCGGGCGCGCGGCTGGAGGACATCGACCTCGACGCGGTCGGGCAGCACCTGGGCGACCAGGCCCGCGTCGACGCCCGCGCACTGGCCGAGCTGCAGCGCGAGCTGGAGCGCCAGGGCCTCTTCGACCGGGCCCCGGACGGCTCGCTGCAGCTCTCGCCCAAGGCGCTGCGCCGGCTGGGGGAGTCGGCGCTGCGCGACATCGTCGACCGGATCGGTGCGCGCCGCGGCGAGCGCGACACCCGCCGCTCCGGCGCGGCGGGCGAGGCCACCGGCGCCACCCGGCCGTGGGCGTTCGGCGACACCGAGAGCTGGAACGTGCCGCGCACCCTGCTCAACGCCCAGCTGCGCAGGGCGGGCGGAGACGGCCGGCGGCTCGACGTCACCGACGTGGAGATCGTCGAGACCGAACAGAAGACGCGCGCGGTGGTGGCGCTGTGCGTCGACACGTCCTGGTCGATGGTGCAGGACGGGCGCTGGGTGCCGATGAAGCGCACGGCGCTCGCGCTGCACCAGCTGATCTCCACGCGGTTCCGCGGCGACGACCTCAAGCTGATCA
>CAXTTN010000077.1:17116-23183 GCA_964247105.1 uncultured Pseudonocardia sp. | reverse complement strand
AACTAACGGCACGGCGTCCACACCCCCCGGCCACCCTCCACACCCCTGGTCGAGGGGGGGTTTCGCGGGGAAGGGGGGTGTGGAGCTGCGCAGGGGGGTGTGGAGCTGCGCAGGGGGTGTGGAGCTGCGCAGGGGGTGTGGCGCACCGCCCACGCGTGCTGCGACGCCTGCCCGCGCCGCAGACTGGGCCCGCGCGCCCTCTGCCGCCCGCGCGCGCATCGCAACGCGCGCGCCGCGCGGGGGGCGCGCGCGTGGCCGGGTGGCCGCACCCCGGTGATCGGCGGCCTGGTGATCGTCGAGCCGGTGCATCAGCGGCCCGGGTGATCGGCCGCATCCGGCCGCCCGCGCACCCGACCGCTGGTCTACAACGGGCGCAGGCCCCAGCTGCCCTGCCACTGCTCACCGGGGGCGAGCGTCAGCAGGCCCTCACCGGAGTTCAACGCGTCGGGCGGGCAGGTCATGGGCTCGACGGCGACCACGCGGCCCCGGCCGGGGTGGTCGTCGGGGGTGAAGACCTGCACCCAGCCGAAGACGGGGTCGGCCCACATCTCGATCCCCGCGTCCGGGCCGACGAGGCGGTGCCGGACCAGCCCGTCGGCGGGGACGCAGCCGCCGAAGGCGTGGTCGAGGACCACTCCGGCGAGCGGGCGGCCGTCGCGCAGGTCCAGCTCGCCCGTGACCGGCACGGCCGGACCGGTGGGCAGCCCCTCGGAAAGCGGCAGCGACAGACCGGCGGCCAACGTCAGGACGCACTCGTCGATGGGGGCGTCACCGGCCCGCAGGTAGGGATGCACCCCGACGCCGAACGGCACGGCGTCGGCGCCGACGTTGCGGACGGTGTGGGTGACGCTCAGCCCGCCCGCACCGACCGCGTAACGGACGCTCGTGTCCAGCGGCACCGGCCAGCCCGGCTGCGGCGGCACGACGGCGTGCAGCGTGATCGCGTCGGCACTGCGCTCCCCGACCCGGTACAGGACGTGGCGCAGCAGGCCGTGGATCGCGTTGCCCGCCGGGGGCTCGCTCAGCGCGAGCTGCTGCGGCGCGCCGTTCCACGTCCAGCGGCCGCCCGCGGTGCGGTTGGGCCACGGCACCAACACCGATCCGGCGCCGCGCGGCGGGCGGCGCCCGACGTCGAACGTCTCGACGTAGGGCAGCCCCCCGCCGGTGAACGCGCGGAGCCCCGCACCCACCTCCGTCACGACGGCGCGGACGTCCCCGGAGACGATCTCGAACTGCTCGCCCGTCGGCGGCATCGGTGCGGTCACGGACGGAGAGTACGACCCTCGGCCTCTCCCAACCGGGAGGCGGCCGACCATCCGGTGCTCGGGTGGTGCGCCGGCATGTCGGTGTAGGACCGGCGCGCCCGCCGGCCACGCAGGAGCATGAGGTTGGCGATCCGCACACCGGGACGCAGGTGCAGGTCGTGCCCCAGCCGGGAGACGAGCTCGAGGGTGAGCGGCGCGCCGTCCGGCATGCCGTAACCGGGACTGACCTGGTGCGCGAGCACGACGCTGACGCCCAGTCGCGCCCAGTCGGACGTGCCGTCGAGCAGGCCGACCAGCCGCGTGGACAGCCCCACCCGCTCGTGGGTGCGGACGAGCATCACCTCGCCGGGGTGCAGGGTGATGCGGCCGAGCTCGTCGACCGGGCGTGGCACGAGATCCGGGTAGGTGGCCGCGTCGAGGACGTCCACCGGCTGCCGCGACGCCAGGACGAACGCCTCGCCGCCGAGCCGGAGGCTGACGGCGGCGGGGCGGATCAGGGCCGGATCGAGGTCGGTGACGACGAGGTCGCCGCGGCGCAGCGCGGCGCGGAGGTCGCGGTCGGCCAGCGGGCCGAGGGGGCGGGTCACGGGATCGCGGCGATCACCGCGGTCAGCAGCGACCTCAGCTCGTCGGGGCGGAGTTCCCGTTCGTCGTCCTCCGCGGGATCGCCGGGCCGCAGGTAGACCGGTGTGGGGCCGAACGACTTGCTGCCCTGCAGGACCAGCGACGCGACCAGGCCGCCGCCGTGCGGTTCCGCCGTGTGCAGCACCGACCGGGAGCGCACGTAGACCATCCCGGCCGGGCGGTGGATCGTCCGGCGCGGGGTCAGGCGGGCCGAGCCGGTGACGCGCAGATACGCCTTCCCGCTGGGGCGACGGCCGTACTCGCAGCGTTCGAACCACTCGCCGCGCGGGGACTCGGTGAAGGTGACCTCGCGCAACGTGCCCGTGACGATCCACGACGCGAACTCCCACCGGTGCCCGTGCGGGTTGACGTCCTCGACGAGCCGCCCCGGCGGCCAGACGTGCAGCCGGATGCCCCAGCGCTCCCCGGCGTGCAGGACCACCTTCGCGAAGCCGTTGGGGTGGACGGCCGACCGGGCGCTCACGGTCCTCAGCTCGGCGCCGTCGTTCACCAGTGCACGGAGCACGGCCCGGAGCAGGTCGGGCTCCTCACGCAGGCGGTGCGCGGCCCGCGCGACCCCGCCCGTCACCATCCCGCTCTCGGCCCGGGTCACGAGGCGCGCCGTCACGGGCGACGGCGCAGGTGGCGAGAATCGGGGCACGGACGTCCTCGGGAGACGGTGGCTCGGGGGCCGGGCGCTCCACGTTACGTCCTCACCGCCGCCGGAAGAGGCGCCGGCGGGCGGGTCTCGCTGGGATGGCGGCGCTGACGTCGCCGAACAGAGCATCGAGTTCGTCCACCCCGATGGGCCGTTCGCCGGTATCACCGGATTGGCCGGGAAGCCGGTAGACGGGCGCCGACTCCTCGACGACGGGCCCCTGCAGGACGACGGTGACGACCAGGTCGTCGCTGACCGGCGCCACGGTGTGGAGGACGTGGCGGGGGCAGCGGTACACGGTTCCCGGACGGCGGATCCGCGGTTCACCGCGGCGCAGCCACGCCTCTCCTCGATGCTTCAGGTAGCCGGTCCCGGTGGCGTCACGGCCGTAGTCGTAGGCGGCGTACTGCTCGGCGTCCCGGCCGCCGGGTCGGACCTCGGTGAAGTAGGTCTCCGACATCCCCGCACCGATCGCGACCCAGGACGCGAACTCCCACCGGTGCCCGTGGGGATCGACATCACCCGGCCGGTCGGGGCCGGCCGGCCAGATGTGCAGCCGCAGGGACACGCCGCGGTCCCCGAACAGCCGAACCTTGGCGAAGCCGTTGCTGTGCACGTAGGACCGGGCCGCGATCTCCTCCAGCCGGTCGGGGCGCGCCCGGAGGGTGACGAGGCGGGCGCGCAGCAGGTCGGGCTGATGGCGCAGGAGGTCGGCGGCCTTCCCCAGCCGGCGCAGGGTGGCGGCGCGGGCGGTGGCGGCACCGGTGATCATCGTCAGGCCACCGTGTGGCGTGATCGGCTGTGCGTCGGTCACGAGGAGGTTCCGTTCGGGGAGGCGGAGGAGGTTCCGTGTCCGGGGAGGTGACACGGCAGGCAGCACGGCGCGGAGGGCGCCGTCAGCCGGTGTCGGATCCGGCGGGGGCGGGCAGGAAGGCGAAGGCGGCGTCCTGCAGCGCGGCCACCGCGTCGGCGAGCATCCAGACCGGGGTGTCGCCGTTGCCCCACGCCCAGAAGTGGAGGTTCGGGTCGTACCGGTCCCAGACGTGGCCGAGCGCGCGACCGATCAGGCGGTGGTCCGGCGACTCGACGCCCGCGAGCGCGCGCACGACCCACGTCGAGGTGAAGTGGTGGATCGAGAGCTCCTCGCGCTGGTCGTCGGCGAGGTCGCGGCGGATGATCTCGGAGACCCCGTCGAAGTTGTCCTGCTCGGCGACCCAGTCCTCCGCCGAGCGCACCGCGTCGCCGAGGAGATCCTCGGGAGCGCCGCGGAGCACGGTGACCGCGCGCGCGGTGTGGGCGAGCGACGGGCTCAGCATCGGCTGGTCGCGGTGGACCAGCTTCTCCGGCCAGAGCAGGACTCCGCCGAAGTCGACCCGGCAGTCGAGCAACATGTGCACGAGCTCGGTGGCGAGGTCGGACTCGTGGGCGACACGCAGGATCGGGTCCAGCGCGCTGCAGATGATGAAGGGCCGCGCGCGCACGCTGTCGTCGACCAGGTCCTTCAACATCCGCACGACGTGGTCGACCTCGAACGGCACACCGGCGTGCAGCAGCGCGTCCAGGGCCGCCGACGTCATCTCCATGCGGGGCGCGCGCTGGGCGCTGGCCCGCCAGCCGACGATGCGGTCCTCCCCGTCGCGCACCGCCCGGCCGAGCACCCACCTCACCACGGCGGGGGTGCTCGCGTCCGGCCCGCCGAGCATGGCCAGCACCTTGAGGCCGTACGCCGTCGAGAGCACGCTGGGCGGGTCGTCGGAGGGCACCAGGTGATGCCGCCAGCCGGTCGGCTGCCCGTTCTCGTCGGTGCAGAGCTGCGCGAGGAACGCCCGGCGCGTGTCGCCCAGCACGTGCAGCAGCGACCGGGTGGCGGCCGCGGGCGAGGCGCTGTCCACGGGGCGCAGGCGGTGGGCCGGCCGGGCCTGCTCGGCGGCGGCGATCAGCTCCCCGCCGGCCCGCAGCAGCTTGTCCAGCTCGTGCACCCGCTCCTCGGCCGGCAGGTGCCGCGCCGTCTCCCACTGCGCGAACGTGGCCCGGCTGACCCCGACCAGCGCAGCCGCCTTGCCCTGCGTCATCCCGCTCTGCTCGCGATGACGCTTGAGGAGCTCACCGAACTCGCGTGGGGAAACCGTAGGACCTTCCGCTAGACGCTTTCCTACTGCGAGAGTAGGCTGCGTGTTAACCACAGTAGGAACCTACCTCACATTGGTAGGGCAGCTGTAGGTGGGGGTTCCGATGGCTGAGGTAGGTAACAGGACCGGGTGGGCCGCAGCCTACTCATACTGTCAACGAGCAGGTCGGCGGGAAGTTCCGCCGGTGATCGTCCATGAGACCTGACACGCACCCGTTCCACCTCGACGAGGCGCTGGCCCGGGTTCCGCCGGTGCGACGACCCGCCCTCCCGGTACGGATGTGGCACTGGCGCCACGCGTTCCTGTTCGGGGGTGCCGCGCCCGCCGGGTTCGTGGCGCTCGGGGTCGCGGTGCACCCGCTCGCCGCCGTCTCCGTGTTCGCGAGCATCACGATGGCGCTGGTGACGACCCCGGAGATGCGGCGCTGGGCGCTCGGCCGCGCCCGCTGCATCGTCACGCCGCACCGCCTCCGCGCCTCGTTCCGCAACGACCGCATCTGCGCGGTCGACGGCCGGATGCCGATCGTGCTGTGGACCTCCCCCGTGCCCGACGGCGTGCGGGTACGGGTGCGCTGCCCGTTCGGGATGGCGGCGGCCGGCATCGAGGACGCGTCGGGCCGGCTCCGGGTGGCCTGCCGGGCCGACGACGTGGTCGTGGTCCGCGAGCCGCGGAGCCGGGTGGTGATCATCGGGCTGAGCTACCACGACGAGGGGTGGTGGTAGCTCAGCCCGAGCCGGTCGGCCAGGCCGGTACGGGCGGCGATCCACGGCAGCGCCCGGCCCAGCGCGTCCGACGCCATGCTCCACGAGTGCCCGCCGGGCGGCTCGTCGAGCGTGACCTGCATGCCGGCCGCGCGCGCGGCCGCGGCGACCTGCTCGTCCTGGGGGCGGAAGTCCGGGTCGTCGCGGCCGACCGCGAGCCACCCCGCGCTGGTCGGGTAGCGTTTGCCGGCCAGCTCGGCGAGCGGCTCCACCAGCCGGAACGCGTCCTCGTCGCCGCCGAACGCGTCCTGGACGGTCCGGGCGTGGTCGCCCAGCGACGGCTCGGCCTGGCCGGAGATGTCGAGGAACGTCGGGTAGACGTCCGGCCTGCGCACGGCGAGCTGCAGCGCGCACGTGCCGCCGAAGGAGAAGCCACCGATCGCGAGCCGGCCCGACACCTGCAGGTGCGCGGCCACCCACTCCGGCACGTCGTCGGCGAGGTAGGTCTCGGCGGCGCCGAGCCGGGAGTCCAGGCACAGCGGGTTGCCGAACGGCGATCCGGTGGAGTCGGGGACCACGACCACCGGCGCGAGGCCGTCGTGGGCGGCCGCGAACGCGTCGGCGACGTCGGCGAGGCGGCCGGCGAGCAGCCAGTCGTCGGGGCCGCCCGGCTGGCCGGGGACCAGCACC
>CAXTTN010000077.1:11055-17106 GCA_964247105.1 uncultured Pseudonocardia sp. | reverse complement strand
GGCAGCTGCGGTCGGCGCGTCCCGAGGTAGGCAGGAGGTAGGTAGAGCCAGGACGCCCGCGACGGGAAGTGCGAGCGGCGCCCGGGGATGTCGACGTGGCTGATCGCGCCGGCCCGCGGCATCCCGAGCGGGGCCCCCGAAGGCCGGGTGCGGGGCAGCGCCGCGAAGTCGATCTCGTTGTGGGCCGGGATGCCGATCGCGGTCGCGAGCGTGGGGCGGTAGCCGTAGAACGCGTTGGCCTTGACCGCGCACGTCGCGACGACGGCGAGCAGCGCCACCACCGCGACGGCGCCGCGCCACCACCGCGACCGGCGACGGGCCCAGGCCAGCGCGGCCGCGGTGCCGGTCACCCCGATCCACGTGAGGATCCGCAGGGGCAGCAGGTCCGGGAACGGCCGCAGCACGACCACGGCCAGCTCGGCGACGCCCGCGAGGGTGAGGCCGGCGGCGAGGCACACCGGCACGCCGCGCGTCCACCAGCGCCGTCCGCGCCGCGCGACCAGGTAGACCGCCCCGATCGCGCCCGCCACCGAGATCGCCGTCGGCAGCGGGCCCGCGATCAGCGGAGCGTCCAGCAGGTACATGAGGCCTCCGGCGGGGAACGGTAGCCCCGGGGTGACCGTCGTCCCATGGACGGGCGGCGCTCACGACCTACGGTGGTGGGTGTGTCCTCCTCGCGCCGACTGCGTGCCCTGATCACCAACGACGACGGCATCGACTCCCCCGGCCTCTGGGCGCTCGCCGCCGTCGCGCGCGACGCCGGGTTCGACGTGGTGGTGGCCGCACCGCACGTCGACGCGAGCGGGGTGGGGGCGTCGGTCCTCTCCGTGCCGTTCACGCCGACCACCGCGGAGCCGGTCGACGGCGGCTCGGCACCCGCGGGCAGGCGCACCCGCGTGCACCCCCGCGACAGCCCGCACGGGATCCCGGCCTACGCGGTCGAGGGCCACCCGGCGTGGATCGTGCACGCGGCCTGCCGCGGCTGGTTCGACCCGGTGCCCGACGTGGTGCTCTCCGGGATCAACGTGGGCGCGAACGTCGGCCGGATGGTGCTGTACTCCGGCACGGTCGGCGCCGCGCTCACCGCGTCCCTGCACGGCCTCCGGGGGCTCGCGGTGTCGCTCGACACCGGCTGGCGGCCGCCGGAGCACCCGCACTGGGAGACGGCGCAGCACGTGCTGCCCGACGTCCTGGACCTGCTGCTCGCCGGCCCCGAGGGCACCGTCCTGTCGCTCAACGTGCCCGACCGGCCGGTCGCGGAGCTCGGCGAGCTGCGCGAGGCGACGCTGGTGCCGCTCGGGGCCGGGCAGGTGCGGATGGAGGAGCACGACGGCGCGCTGCGGGCCACCTACGCGAACTCCGGACGGCCCGAGCCCGGCACCGACGTCGCGCTGCTCGCCCAGGGGCATCCGACGATCACCGGTCTGGCGAGCGTGACGGCCGTTCCGGGGGCCGTGAAGATGTCCGCCGTGTGACCGGTGGTGCTCGTGTGGCCCCGGATGTGATGTGACCGGGAGCACAGACCACTATCTGCCCATGCCCGATGCCGAGAACCGTGCCGAGTGGTCGACGCACTTCTCCCGCACCATGGCGGAGGAGATCCGCTCCGGCGTCCGCTCGGGGGCTCTGACCTGGGGTGAGGCCGATCAGATCCTGGCCAGGCTGCGGGTCCTCGTGGATCAGGCGCTCGACCTGACGCCGCAGCTCGGCCGAGGCTCAGTGCTCGTCTGAGGCTCAGTGCTCGTCGGCGCCGGTGAGCTCGAGCTCCAGCCGGTCGGCCACGTTCACGACGAGCCGGAACGAGCGGTCGAAACCGTCCAGCTCGGTGTCGCCGAGGGGGATCGAGTGGCGGAACAGCAGGAGCCCGCCCTCGGAGACGATGCCGCCGCTCACCGGCTCCGCCGCCAGCTCCAGCGTGCGTTCGAGATCGACCTGGCCGACGCGCCCGACCGGTGAGGTGATCTGCGCCCACGGATGGCCGTCCTCGCCCGTCACCAGGCGGACCGCGACGATCTGCGTGCGCTCGCCGGTGGTGGGCAGGTTGAACCACAGCTCGTTCTCGCGCTGGCGCATGATCTCGTAGCGCACCCGCACGAAGGACATCAGGTCGTCCCAGCCGGCCACGGCCCACCTCTTCTCGTTCCCGCGGACCGTACCGCGATCACGAGAAGAGGTGGGCGGTGGAGGGGGTCAGAAGCGGCCCTTGACCGTCGCCGTCCCGATCGGCAGGCCGGCCGTGAACAGCTTCACGCCGAAGGTCTTGTTCAGCGCCGCGGCGGCGTCCTTGGTGAGCGTCGCGTGCACGTTCTTCACGGTCAGCTTGCCCTTGCCGGCCTTGATCGACGCGCCGCCCAGGTCCAGGTCGAGCAGCGGGATGCGGGTCTTCGTGCCGCTGACCCGCGCCGTCAGGACGCCCTTGGTGGTGTCGATGACGAAGTCCTGCACGCCGAGCGACACCTTGCCGGCGGTGAACTTCAGGCCGCCGCGGTGGTTGATCGTGCCGACCGCCTTCGTGGTGACCTTACCGCCGGTGATCGGGAACGCGATGCCCTTGCCCGACGCGAAGGCGCCGGAGATCGGGGCGACCTTGACGCCGTTGGCGGTGAGGACACCGGCCGTTCCGGAGTCGAGGACGAGCACGGTCTTGCCGCCGGTCACCTTCACGGTGGCGGCCGACGCGTGGTGGGTGGTGTGGGCCAGGGCAGGCGTGGTGAAAGCGACGTTGGCCGCTCCCACCGCCAGCACCATCAGCATCATGCCCAGAGCTCGACGGATCCACATGGGTGAACTCCCCTTCGTTGTGGTGGGTTACACCTGCCTTACCGGGGTTCCACCGTCCTTGGATGCACCTACCGCAGACCGAGTTGCCGGGCGATCAACATCTTCTGCACCTCGCTCGTGCCCTCGCCGATCTCCAGGATCTTGGCGTCGCGGTAGAAGCGCCCCACGGGGTACTCGTTCATGAAGCCGTAGCCGCCGAAGACCTGCGTGGCGGCGCGGGCGTTGTCCATCGCCGCGTTGGACGCCACGAGCTTCGCGATCGCCGCCTCCTTCTTGAACGGCCGGCCCCTGAGCATCTTCGACGCGGCCGCGTAGTAGGCCGTGCGCGCGGTGTGGGCGCGGGCCTCCATGTCGGCGATCGTGAACTGGATCGCCTGGTAGGAGCCGATGTGGTGGCCGAATGCCTCCCTCTCGTGGGCGTAGCGCACCGACTCGTCGACGCAGCCCTGCGCCAGCCCGACGCTCAGCGCGGCGATGGCGACGCGCCCCTCGTCGAGGATGGAGAGGAACTGGGCGTAGCCGCGGCCGCGCTCGCCGACGAGGTTGGCCGCGGGCACGCGCACGTCGTCGAAGAAGAGCTCGCGGGTGTCGCTCGCGCACCAGCCGACCTTCGAGTACGGCCGGGCCACCCGGAAGCCGGGGGTTCCCGCCGGGATCATGATCGCGGAGATCTCGCGGGGGCCGGTGAGCGCGGTGACGGTCACGACGGAGGTGATGTCGGTCCCCGAGTTCGTGATGAACGCCTTGGAGCCGTTGATCACCCACTCGTCGCCGTCGAGGCGGGCGGTGGTGCGGGTGGCGCCCGCGTCGGAGCCGCCGCCGGGCTCGGTCAGCCCGAACGCGCCGAGCCGCTCCCCCGCCGCGAGCGCGGGGAGCCACTCCTGCTTCTGCGCCTCGGTGCCGAAGCGGTAGATCGGCATCGCGCCCAGCGAGACCCCGGCCTCCAGCGTGATCGCGACGGACGAGTCGACGCGCGCCAGCTCCTCCAGGGCCAGGCAGAGGGCGAAGTAGTCGCCGCCCATGCCGCCGTAGGACTCCGCGACGGGCAGGCCGAACAGGCCCATCGCGCCCATCTTCGCGACGATCTCGTAGGGGAACTCCTCGCGCTCGTACAGCTCGCCGATGACCGGCGCGACCTCCTTGCGCGCGAAGTCCTCGACGGTGGCGCGCAGCGCCTCGTGCTCCTCGCTCAGCTCAAGATCCATCATGGGCTCCCTCGATGATCAGCAGCACGGAGTCCCGCGCCACGGTGGCGCCCGCGCGGGCGCGGAGCCGGCGCACCACCCCGTCGACGGGCGCGGTGAGCACGTGCTCCATCTTCATGGCCTCGACGACGACGAGCCGGTCACCCGCGGCCACCTGCTGGCCCTCGACGACCTCGACGACCGTGACGGTGCCGGGCATCGGCGAGACGACGGGCCCGCCCGCCCCGGCGGCGGCCGCGGCCTCCTCGCGGCGCTGCTCGCGCACGCTCCAGGCGTGGCCGTCGCGGCCGATCCAGAGCGTGTCGCCGTCCCGCGCGCAGGTGTACCGGCGGGCGACCCCGGCCACGCTCACCCCGATCTCCTGCGGACCGCTCGCACGCGTGCGGCCGGACACCGGCACCGGATCGGCACCCCCGACGCTCACCTCCGCCGCCGCGGCCCGTCCGCGGACCCGCACCTCGACGGGCTCGTGCCCGGACACGACCAGGTGCCACGCCGTCCATGCGGGCTCGCCGACCCGCCAGCCGCCGGGGACGTCGAACGGGTCGACGACGGGGCCGCGGGGCTCCAGCTCGAGCAGGGCGTGGAGGGCGACGGCGGGGAGGACGTCGTCGGGCAGGGTGCGGGAGGCCCAGCCGTCGACGCGGCGTCCGACGAGGCCGGTGTCCAGCCGGGCGGCGCGCACGTCGGGGTCGGCGAGCAGGGCGCGCAGGAAACCGATGTTGGTGTCGAGACCGAGCAGGACGGTGTCGCGCAGGGCGGCGTCGAGCCTGCGGATCGCCTCGTCGCGGTCGGCGCCGTGGGCGATGACCTTTGCGAGCATGGGGTCGTAGTCGCTGCCGACCGTGCCGCCCTCCGTGATGCCCGCGTCGACGCGCACGCCGTCGGGACCGGTCCCGTGGAGGCGGCGTTGCGGGAGCCGCAGCGCGAGGATGCGCCCGCCGGTCGGGAGGAAGCCCGCCGCCGGGTCCTCGGCGTAGACGCGCGCCTCCACGGCGTGGCCGCTGAGCACCACGTCGTCCTGCGTGAGCGGCAGCGGCTCGCCCGCGGCCACGCGCAGCTGCAGCTCGACGAGGTCGAGACCGGTCACCAGCTCGGTGACGGGGTGCTCCACCTGCAGCCGGGTGTTCATCTCCATGAAGAAGAACCGGTCGGGGTCGTCGGCGCCGACGATGAACTCGACCGTGCCCGCGCCCGTGTAGCCCACCGCGCGGGCCGCCTCGACGGCCGCGGCCCCCATCGCCGCGCGCTGGGCGGGAGTGAGCAGCGCGGACGGCGCCTCCTCGACGATCTTCTGGTGCCGCCGCTGCAGCGAGCACTCGCGCTCACCGAGGTGGATCACGGCGCCGTGCTGGTCGGCCATCACCTGGATCTCGATGTGCCGCGGGTTCGTGACCAGGCGTTCGACGAGCAGCGTGTCGTCGCCGAACGAGCTGCGGGCCTCGCGGCGGGCGGTGGCGATGGCGGCGGCGAGAGCTGTGCCGTCCTCCCCGGGCCCATGCACCTCGTGCATGCCCTTGCCGCCGCCACCCGCCGACGGCTTGAGCAGGACCGGGTAGCCGACCTGCTCGACGGCCAGGGCGAGCGCGGCGTCGTCGAGGCCCGAACCGTCCGAGCCGGGGACGACGGGCACGCCGGCCTTGGCCACGGTCTGCTTGGCGCGGATCTTGTCGCCCATGGCCTCGATCGCCGACGCGGGCGGCCCGACGAACGCGATGCCGGCCTCCTCGCAGGCGGCGGCGAACGCGGTGTTCTCCGACAGGAAGCCGTAGCCGGGGTGGACGGCCTGCGCCCCGGTGGCCTTCGCGGCGTCGATGACGTCCGGGATCGAGAGGTAGGACCCGATCCGCACGGCGACGTCGGCGAGCGACACGTGCGGCGCGTCGGCGTCGGCATCGGAGTACACGGCCACGGATCGGACGCCGAGCGAGCCCACGGTGCGGAGCACCCGGCAGGCGATCTCCCCCCGGTTGGCCACGAGGACGGTGTCAAACACGAGCGCCTCCAGGTCCGCTGCGCCGATCACGGGCAGATGGTCGTGCGGGGCGGCATCGAAGGTGTCGTG
>CAXTTN010000077.1:0-11045 GCA_964247105.1 uncultured Pseudonocardia sp. | reverse complement strand
TGCGGGGCGGCCCGGGGACAGCCATCTGCCCGTGATCGGCGTCGGAGGGCCGGCCGCGCCCGCGGTACCGAGGGGGGTGGGCACGGCCGTCACATCCGGAAGACGCCGAAGGCCGGCGGCCCGAGGGGGGCGTTGGCGGCCGTGGAGAGCGCGAGGCCCAGGACCGTCCTCGTGTCCGCGGGGTCGATCACGCCGTCGTCCCAGAGCCGGGCCGTCGAGTAGTAGGGGTGGCCCTGCTCCTCGTACTGGGCGCGGATCCGCGCCGTGAACCGCTCGGACGGCTCCGGGTCCCGCGGGTTGCGCACCGCGTCGAGCACGAGCGCCGCCTGCTCGCCGCCCATCACCGAGATCCGGGCGTTGGGCCACATGAACAGGAAGCGGGGCGAGTACGCCCGCCCGCACATCGAGTAGTTCCCGGCGCCGAACGAGCCGCCGATCACCACCGTGAACTTGGGGACGCGCGTGGAGGCCACGGCCGTGACCATCTTCGCGCCGTTCTTCGCGATCCCGCCCGCCTCGTACTCGCGGCCGACCATGAACCCGGAGATGTTCTGCAGGAACACCAGCGGGACGCCGCGCTGGTCGCACAGCTCGACGAAGTGCGCGCCCTTCAGCGCCGACTCGGAGAACAGGATGCCGTTGTTCGCGACGATGCCGACCGGGTGCCCGTGGATCCGGGCGAACGCCGTCACCAGCGTCGTCCCGTACTCGGCCTTGAACTCGTGGAACTCCGAACCGTCGACGATCCGGGTGATCACCTCGCGCACGTCGTAGGGGGTGCGGCTGTCGGTGGGGACGACGTCGTACAGCTCGGCCGGATCGGCCAGCGGCGGCCGCGTCGGGAGCACGTCCCACGGGCGCGGGGCGCGCGGGCCCAGCGTCGCGACGATGTCGCGCACGATCGACAGGGCGTGCGCGTCGTCGTCGGCGAGGTGGTCGGTGACCCCCGAGACGCGGGAGTGGAGCTCGCCGCCGCCGAGCTCCTCGGCCGTGACGACCTCCCCGGTCGCGGCCTTCACCAGCGGCGGGCCGCCGAGGAAGATCGTGCCCTGGTTGCGGACGATCACGGCCTCGTCGGACATGGCGGGCACGTACGCGCCGCCCGCGGTGCACGAGCCGAGCACCGCCGCGATCTGCGGGATGCCCTGCCCGGACATCTGCGCCTGGTTGTAGAAGATCCGGCCGAAGTGCTCGCGGTCGGGGAAGACGCTGTCCTGCTCGGGGAGGTACGCGCCGCCGGAGTCGACGAGGTAGAGGCAGGGCAGGCGGTTCTGCAGCGCCACCTCCTGGGCGCGGAGGTGCTTCTTGACCGTCATCGGGTAGTAGGTGCCGCCCTTGACCGTGGCGTCGTTCGCGACGATCACGCACTCGCGGCCGGACACCCGCCCGACCCCGGTGATCATGCCGGCGCCCGGCGCGTCGCCGCCGTAGAGGCCGTGGGCGGCGAGCGGGGAGAGCTCCAGGAACGGCGACGACGGGTCGACGAGCCGGTCCACGCGCTCGCGCGGCAGCAGCTTCCCGCGCTCGACGTGCCGGGCCCGCGAGCGCTCCGGGCCGCCGAGGCGGGCCGCGGCGAGCTTCTCGCGCAGGTCGGCCACCAGCTCGCGGTGGACGGACGGCGCCGTCGTGACAGCCATGGGGCAATGTTAACGTTCATTAACATCGGGCGCCAGTGGTGTGTCGGTGGCGAGTTGCAGCATGGTGGCTTGACTCCAATCTGGTTGGAGTGAAGCCACCATGCTGCAATCCCGGGGCCGCACCGCCGGTAGCGTTGCGCCGTGCGCGTGTTGCTGGTCGAGGACGAGGTGCCGCTGGCCGAGATGGTGCGCCGGGGGCTGGTGGCCGACGGGCACTCGGTGCACGTCGAGCACACGGGGCCCGCGGGCCTCGCCGCCGCCCGCACCGGCGACCACGACGTCGTCGTGCTGGACATCATGCTCCCCGGCCTCTCGGGCTACCGGATCCTGCAGCAGCTGCGCTCCGACGAGATCTGGACGCCGGTGCTCATGCTCACGGCCAAGGACGGCGAGTACGACGAGGCCGACGCGTTCGACCTCGGCGCGGACGACTACCTGGTCAAGCCGTTCTCCTTCGTCGTGCTGCTGGCCCGGCTGCGCGCGTTGATGCGCCGCTCCGGCGAGTCGCGGCCCACGGTCCTGGAGGTCGGGACGCTGCAGCTGGACCCGGCCCGGCACCGCGTCTTCCGCGACGGCACGGAGATCACCCTGACGCCGCGCGAGTTCGGGGTGCTGGAGCACCTGATGAGCCGGGCGGGCGAGGTCGTGACGAAGACCGACATCCTGCGTGCGGTGTGGGACGCGCACTACGAGGGCGAGGTCAACGTCGTCGAGGTCTACGTCGGCTACCTCCGGCGCAAGATCGACGCCCCGTTCGGCACGCGCAGCATCGAGACCCTGCGCGGTGTCGGCTACCGCATGGCCGACCCGCGCTGATCACGGCACGGCTGTCGCTCGCGGAGACCCGACGGCGACGTCGGTGCCCTGGTCAGCGGATTCGGGACGGCGCGGGCGCGCCGGCGCCCGGTGACGGGGCGACGGGCGCGCGGCGGGAGCGGCGACCGCGGCGAAGGCGCCCGAATCGGGCACGGCCGCCACCGCCGGGAGCCACACGCGGAACAGGGCCCCTCCGTTCGGGGCGGCCAGCAGCTCGACGGTGCCGCCGTGCGCCGCCACCACCTCCGACACGATCGCGAGGCCCAGCCCGGAGCCGCCGTCGGAACGGGCGCGGGCGTCGTCGAGGCGGACGAACCGCTCGAAGACCCGCGCGCGATCGGCCTCGGGCACGCCGGGCCCGTCGTCGGCGACCTCCAGCACCGCGCCGCCGCCGTCGCGGGCGACCGTGACGTGCACCTCCGAGCAGGCGTGGCGGCGCGCGTTGTCGACGAGGTTGCGCAGCACCCGCACGAGCTGGCCGCGGTCGCCGATCACCCGCACCGGCTCGGCCCGCACCACGACGCGCGCGCCGTCCTCGGCGGGACGGACCTGCTCGGCCTCGGCGATCTCGTCGAGGTCGACCTCCTCGCGGCGCGGCTGCAGGCCGCGCTCGTCGGCCCGGGCCAGCAGCAACAGGCCCTCGACGAGCCGGTTGACGCGCTCGGTCTCGCCGCGCAGGGCCGTGACGGTGGCCGGGTCGCCCGTGTCGCGCTGCAGCAGCTCCAGACCGGCGGCGATCGTGGCGAGCGGGCTGCGCAGCTCGTGGCTGGCGTCGGCGACGAAGCGGCGCTGCACGTCCTGCGCGTCCTGCAGCCGGCCGATCATGCCGTTCATCGTGTCGGCGAGGCGCCGGATCTCGTCGTGGGCGGCGGGCACGGGCACGCGCTGGTCGAGGTCCTTCTCGCTCATCGCGGCCACGCGGCTGCGGATCGCCTCGACCGGACGCAGCGCCCGGCCGGAGAAGATGTACGTGGCCGCGCCCACCACGAGGATGAGGATCGGGACGCCGAACTCCAGGTAGAACAGCAGCGTGTCGGTGGCCTCGGTGACCGCGGTCAGCGGCTGCGCGAACAGCACGGTGACCGGCGCCCCGTCGAGCCGGCTGTGGCCGACCGACAGCACGGCGTGCACCACGGTGCCGTCGGCGCGCGTGATGTCGACGTCGGAGGTGGCGACCGGCTCGCGGCCGTTGGTGTCCACCCGGGCCAGCGGCGTGTCGTCGCCCGCGGCGGGCGTGCTGCCCTCGATGACCGCGGGCTTGCCGTCCTCGGGGTAGTTGATGAGGATCTGGGCGAGGTCGTCGTCGGAGGTCAGGGAGTCGACGGCCTCGAACGCCTTCTTGTTCGGCTCGTCCTCCGGGCTGTTCATCACGCGGTAGAGCAGGAGGTTCTCGCGCCGGTCGGCGTTGGCGACGGCCGAGCCGTGCAGCGACTGCCCCAGCAGGAACACCAGCGCCGCGCCCGCCACGACCAGCGCCACCGCCACCACGAACGCCGCCGACAGCGCGGAGGCCATGCGCACGCCGATGCGCACGCGCAACCACTGCCGGGGCCCGGACATGGCAACCAGGGTAGGTGACGCGGCTGTGATCGCGCTGAGGCCGAGACCAGTGGCCTAGTCTGGCGGGATGGTCGCTTCCGCCGGCACGTCCCGGCGCGAGCAGATCCTCGCCGTGGCCGCGCAGCTCTTCGCCCGGCACGGCTTCCACGGCGTGAGCATCGCCGAGCTCGGCGCGGCCGTCGGGGTGAGCGGGCCCGCGCTCTACCGGCACTTCCCGGGCAAGGAGGCGCTGCTCGCCGAGATGCTCGTCGGGATCAGCGAGCACCTGCTGGCCGGAGGGCGGGAGCGCGCGGCCTCGTCCGACGACCCGCGCGCGGTGCTCGCCGCCCTCGTCGACTTCCAGGCCGACTTCGCCCGCCGCGAGCCCGAGCTGATCGTCGTCCAGGACCGGGACCTGGCCAACCTCCCTCCCGAAGCCCGCCAGCAGGTGCGGCGGCTGCAACGCACCTACGTCGAGATCTGGGTCGAGACGTTGCGCCGCCTGCACCCCGACCTCTCCGCGGAAGCGGCACGCGTGGCCGCGCACGGCGCGTTCGGGTTGCTCAACTCCACGCCCCACACCGGCCCCAGTCCCGAGGTGACGCTGTTGCGCCGGATGGCGCTGGCCGCCCTGACGGGCCTGTCGTGAGCTGCACCCACCTCGAGCCGGCCCGCGTCGTCGCCGAGACGGCCGCCCGCGCCGGCGGGGCGGTGCTGGCCGCCACCGACCGCACCCTCGTGGACGTCACCCTCAAGGACGCCCGCGTCGACGTCACGACCTCGGCCGACACGGCGTCGCAGGCCGCGGCGGTGGCCGCCATCCACGCGGCGTTCCCCGATCACGTCGTGGTCGGGGAGGAGGGCACGGTCGAGGGCACCGACGCCGAGCACGTCTGGTTCGTCGACGGCCTGGACGGCACGAGCAACTTCGCGCACGGCATCCCGTGGTACTGCGTGTCCGTGGCGCTGCGCTGCCGCGACGAGGTGGTGGCCGGTGCCGTGTTCGACCCGGTCCACGACGTCCTCTACGCCGCCGCCCGCGGGCGGGGCGCGACCGGCAACGGGACGGCGCTGCGGGTCGACGGCACCGGGGCGCTCGACCGCGCGGTGGTCGTCAGCCAGATCCAGTCGGCCGACGCGGGGCGGATCGCGGCGTTCGCGTCGATGTTCGAGGCGCTGATGAACGCCGCGGGCGGGGTGCGCTTCGTCGGCGCGCCGGCGTTGGTCCTCAGCCACGTCGCGGCCGGGCACTTCACGGCCTACGTCGAGCGGGCGATGGCGTCGTGGGACATCAGCGCAGGTCAGCTGATCCTGGAGGAGGCGGGCGGGCGGCTCACCGACTTCGCCGGGGTGCGCGTGGCGTCGTCGGCGGTCACGGACGTGGTGGCGACCAACGGGCCGGTCCACGACGAGCTGCTCGCCGTCCTCCGGGCGGGCCGTTGACGCAAATTGCAGTGAGTGCAATTCTGGCGGGGTGGTGAACGGTCGGGAGCGCAACAAGCAGGCCACCCGCCGGGCCCTGCGCGCCGCGACGCTGGAGCTGGGCCTGGAGCGCGGGCTCGGTGACGTGCGCGTCGAGGAGATCGCCGAACGGGCGGGCGTGTCCACGCGGACGTTCTTCAACTACTTCGACACCAAGGAGGACGCCGCCCTGCTCGACGTGCTGACCATCGGCGACGACGCGCTGGCCGCCCTGGACGGCCCGCCGCTGTGGCCGCAGCTGGCGGAGCTGTTCGCGGCCGACGTCGAGCACGTCGCGGGCGCCGACCTGGCCCGGTTGATGGAGCTGCAGGGACGCCACCCCGCGCTGCAGGGCCGTCAGATGGGCGAGTTCAGCCGGTTCGAGGCGCGGCTGGCCGCCGCGATCGCGGTCCACGTCGCCGATCCGCTGCGGGCCGGCGTGATGTCCGGCTCGTGCCTGACCGCCGTCCGCGTCGGCCTGCAGGAGTGGGCCCGTGACGGGTGGCGGGGCTCGCCGCGCCCGCACGTCGAGGCGGCGTTCGCCGTGCTCGCCCCCGCGTTCACCGCCGAGCCCGGTCGCTGACCGTCACCGCACCAGCCCGTCCCACGACCACCTCGGGACCGACAGCCCGTCCGGGACGTCGTCCGCGGACTCGTGGTAGCGCGACATCGTGGTGAGCGTCGCCCACGCGAAGTAGTCGTGCAGCACCTCGCGGAGCCGCCCGTCGAACAGGCCGACGTCGGTCATGGCCTGGTCGAAGCACGCGATCGCGCGGCGGTCCATCTCCTCGTGCGGGCCGTTGCCGCTGTGCATCCGGACGACCGACGTCTCGTCGCCGTAGGAGTCCGAGTAGGCCGGGGGGCCACCGAGCGCCTCGACCCAGTAGGCGGCGAGACGCTCGGTGTGATCGGGATGGAACCCGCGGCTGAACGCGTGGACGACCACCTCGTCGGCCATCACGCGCTCGTGCCAGGCCGCGGCCAGCCGCCGCAGGCCCTCGGCGCCACCCGCAGCCTCGTACACGGTATCCATCGGCACAGGATGGCAGGGGCTGGCGCCACGGCCGTCCCCCGGGAGACGATGCAGGCGATCCGTCGTTCCCATCGCCGCGAGCGGCCTCCCGTCCCCGGAGGAGATGCTGTGGGCACCCCGGAACTGCTGGCTCCCGACAGTGCTGATGATAGCTCCGCTGACGCTTCGCTCAGCGCCGACGATGTCTCGGTTGCTGATGTCTCGGTTGCTGATGTCTCGCTGAGCCTCGCCGCACACGCCGGCGTCACGTCCGCGTCGGGGCACGAGGCCCTGCGCGGCGACATCCGCAGGCTCTCGACGCTGCTCGGCCAGACGCTCGTGCACCACGGCGGCCCCGAGCTGCTGGAGCTGGTGGAGCAGGTGCGGCGCCTGTCGCGCACCCCCGAGGACGGCGAGGTCACGCGCGTCCTCTCCGGCCTCGACGCGGGCACCGCCGTGTCGTTGACCAGGGCGTTCTCCCAGTACTTCCAGCTGGCCAACATCGCCGAGCAGCGCCACCGCGCCCGCGAGCTGGCCGCCACGCACCCCGACGGCCGCGGCCCGCTGCGGCGGCTGATGGAGCGCCTGGCCGAGAGCGCGGACCACGACGAGGTGCAGGAGGTGCTCGCCCGCGCCGAGCTGCGGCCGGTGTTCACCGCACACCCCACCGAGTCGTCGCGGCAGTCGGTGCTCGCGATCCTGCGCCGCGTGGCGGTCGCGCTCGACCAGGGCGCACCCGACGACCGGCTCGCCGCGCTCGTCGAGCTGCTGTGGCAGACCGACGAGCTGCGCCCGGGGAAGCCGACCGTCGCCGACGAGGCGCGCGCGATGGGCTGGTACATGGAGCAGCTGGGCCGCACCGCGGTCCCGGACCTGCTCGCCGAGTTCGACCGCGAGGCCCGCAACGCCGGCTTCACCGTGCCCGAGGGCGCTCGGCCGCTGGTGCTGGGCTGCTGGGTCGGCGGCGACCGCGACGGCAACCCCAACGTCACCCCGGCCGTCACGCGCGAGGTGCTGGAGCTGTACTCCGACCGCGCCATCCGCATCCACGAGGGCCTGGTCGAGGAGCTGATCAGCGAGCTGTCGATCTCCACGCGGGTGATCGGGGTGTCGGAGGAGCTGCGCGGCTCGCTGGCCCGCGACCGCCGCGCGCTGCCCGAGGTCTACGACCGCTTCGTCCGGCTCAACGCGAACGAGCCCTACCGGCTGAAGCTCTGCTACGTGCAGGCCAAGCTGGCGAACACCCGGGACCGGATCCGGTCCCGCGGCGCCCACCGCCCGGACCGCGACTACCTCGGCCCGAACACCTTCGTCGCCGACCTCACCGTGCTCGACCGCTCGCTGCGCGCCCACCTCGGCGCCCGCATCGCCGACGGCACGCTCGCCCGCGCGCTGCGCACCGCCCGCGCGCTGGGCCTGCACCTCGCCGAGCTGGACATCCGCGAGCACAGCCAGCGCCACCACGACGCGCTCGGCGCGGTGTACGACGCGCTGGGCGAGCTGCCCGTGCCCTACGCCTCGCTCAGCCGCGAGGAGCGCACGGCGTTGCTGTCCCGGGAGCTCGACGGCGGCCGCCCGCTGGTGCGCCGCCACTACGGCCTGCCCGCCGAGGCGCGCGAGGTGCTGGAGACGTTCGACCTGCTCCACGACGTGCAGCACGAGTTCGGCCGCGAGGTCGCCCGGACCTACATCGTGTCGATGTGCCGGGGCGTGGACGACCTGCTCGCCGTGGCGGTGCTGGCGCGCGAGGCGTTCATGGTGGAGCTGCACCACGACCCGCGGTCCTCGATCGACCTCGTGCCCCTGTTCGAGACCGCCGAGGAGCTCAGCCAGGCCGGCGCGCTGCTCGAGGGCCTGCTGTCGGTTCCGGCCTACCGCCAGCAGGTGCGCAACCGCGGTGACCTGCAGGAGATCATGCTGGGCTACTCCGACTCCAACAAGCTCGCCGGCATCACCACGTCCCAGTGGGAGATCCAGCGGGCCCAGCGCCAGCTCCGCGACGTCGCCGCGAAGCACGGCGTCCGGCTGCGGCTGTTCCACGGCCGCGGCGGGTCGGTCGGGCGCGGCGGCGGGCCGGCGGGCGAGGCCGTGGCGTCGGCGCCGCACGGGTCGGTGGACGCGACGATGAAGGTCACCGAGCAGGGTGAGGTCGTCTCCGACAAGTACTCGCTGCCCGCGCTGGCCCACGACAACCTGGAGATCATGCTGGCCGCGATGCTGGAGGCCACGCTGCTGCACCAGTCGTCGCGCTGGGACGACGCCACGCTCGGCCGCTGGGACGAGGCCATGGACGTCGTGTCCGGCGCGGCCCGTTCGGCCTACCGGGGGCTGGTCGGGAACCCGGGGCTGCCGGAGTTCTTCAACACGGCCACGCCGGTCGACGAGCTGGGCAAGCTCAACGTCGGCTCCCGCCCGTCGAAGCGGCCGGGGAAGGGCGCCCCCACCCTCGACGACCTGCGCGCCATCCCGTGGGTGTTCGGCTGGACGCAGACCCGGATGGTCGTGCCCGGCTGGTTCGGGCTGGGCAGCGGCCTCCGGGCGGCCCGCGAGGCCGGTTTCGAGGCGCAGCTCGACGAGATGCGGCAGTGGGCGTTCTTCACCAACCTGCTGGGCAACGTCGAGATGACGCTGGCGAAGACCGACCTGCGGATCGCCGGGGTCTACGTCGCCAAGCTGGTGGACCCGTCCCTGCACCCGATCTTCGACGCGATCGTGGCCGAGCACGCGCTCACGTTGCGGGAGGTGCTGCGCCTGACCGGCTCCACCACCCTGCTCGCCCGGCACCCGGTGCTGCGCAACACGCTGGCCGTCCGGGCGTCCTACCTGGAGCCGCTGCACCACCTGCAGGTGGAACTGCTGGCGCAGCGCCGGAAGTCCGACGAGCCCGACGCCGACCTGCACCGCGCGCTGCTGCTGACGATCAACGGGATCGCGGCGGGACTGCGGAACACGGGCTGAGCCCCCGGTTCCGGCAGGCGCGACAGTGACGACGATCGACCTCAACTCCGACCTCGGCGAGTCCTTCGGCCGCTGGACCCTCGGCGACGACGAGGCGATGCTCGGGCTCGTGACCTCGGCGAACGTCGCCTGCGGCTTCCACGCCGGCGACCCGTCGACGCTGCGCCGCACCTGTGCGCAGGCCGCCTCGCGCGGGGTGGTGGTGGGGGCGCAGGTGGGCTACCGCGACCTCGCCGGGTTCGGGCGCCGGTTCGTCGACATGGACCCGTCGGAGCTGGCCGACGACGTCGTCTACCAGATCGGCGCGCTGGACGGGATGTGCCGCGTGGCCGGCACCGCCGTGCGCTACGTCAAGCCGCACGGCGCGCTCTACAACGCGGTCGTGCAGCACGGCGGGCAGGCGCGGGCGGTGGTCGAGGCCGTCCGCGCGTACGACCCCGGGTTGACGGTGCTCGGGCTGCCCGGCTCCGAGCTGCTCCGCGCGGCCGCGGAGACCGGGCTGCGGACGGTCACCGAGTTCTTCGCCGACCGTGGCTACACCCCCGCCGGCACGCTCGTGCCCCGGAGCGAACCGGGCGCCCTGCTGCACGAGCCGGACGAGGTGGCGGCGCGCGTGCTGCGGATGGTCACGGAGGGGACGGTCGCCGCCGCCGACGGCAGCGAGGTCGCCGTGCGGGCGGGCTCGGTGTGCGTCCACGGCGACTCGCCGGGGGCGGTGGCGATGGCGACGGCGGTGCGGGCGGCGCTGGTCGGGGCCGGGATCACGCCGGCGCCGTTCGCCGGGACGCCGGCATGACGCCCACACCCCCCTTCCGCCCCGACACGCCCGGTCGACGGGGGGTGCGCGAGCGTGGGAGGGGGTGCGGACACCGACCGGACGCCCACACCCCCCATCCACCTCGACACCCCCCGTCGACGAGGGGTGCGCGAGCGGGAGAGGGGGTGCGGACACCGACCGCACGCTCGCACCCCCCTTCCACCTCGACACCCCCCGTCGACGAGGGGTGTGCGGGCAGACGGGGGGTGCGCGCATGCACAGCAGCACCCGCCCCGCGTCCACACCCCCCTCCCGGCCCAACACCCCCCGTCGACGAGGGGTGTGCGGGCAGACGGGGGGTGCGGGCACGCACAGCAGCACCCGCCCCGCGTCCACACCCCCCTCCCGGCCCAACACCCCCCATCGACGAGGGGTGTGCAGGCAGACGGGGGGTGCAGGCGTGCACCCCCGCACACGCCCCGCACCCCCCGCACCCCTGTTCGGCGGGGGGGTGCGCGGTCCGATGAGGGGCGCGGCGGGGCGGTGAAGGTGCTGCCGTGCGGCGATCGGGCGCTGCTGTTCGAGATCGGTGGGCTACCCGAGGTGCTCGCGCTCGCCGACGCCGTGCGCGGGGCCGATCTCGACGGGGTGCTGGACGTCGTGCCCGCCGCCCGGACGGTCCTGCTGATCACCGCGCCGGGCACCGACCTGGACGCGGTGCGCCGCGCCGTCCTCGCGCTGCCGGTCGACGCCGGCTCCGCGCCCCCGGCGGGGCCGACCGTGGAGATCGACGTGGTCTACGACGGCCCCGACCTCGACGAGGTCGGCCGGCTCACCGGCCTCGGCGCCGACGGCGTGGTGGCAG
>CAXTTN010000076.1:0-23357 GCA_964247105.1 uncultured Pseudonocardia sp. | reverse complement strand
GCCGGTGCGTAGCTCGACCTCGGCCGCGCGCAGCGCGGCCCGCACCACCCCGACGCTCACTCCCAGCAGCGACGCCAGACCGCGCAACGTTGCCCCGGCCAGGTAGAGCCGGGCCACCCGTTCCACCTGGTCCGGGGGCAGCACCACGACCCCGGAGCCGCGGGCCAGGGTGGCGCGGCGGTGGCACGACCGGCACCGGGGGCGGTAGCGGTCGGGGTCGAGGCTGTAGCGGTAGCCCCGGCCGCGGTGGACGCGCTCCTCGGGGTCGGTGCCGTCGTAGGACCAGCACTGCGCGCCCGTGCCGCACTCCGCGCACACCCGCTCCCCGACCGGGCCACGCCGGGCGGTGACCCGGGCCAACGCCGCGGGATAGCTCGTCCCGCGCGCCGGCGCAGCGCCGGACCTGGTCACCGTCGACCCCGAGGACCAACCGCCGACACGCCGGCCGGGGCGGGTTCAAGGGGAGGGTTCGCGACGGCCAGCAGGACATCGGCGTGGCAGACGGCGTCGAGCCGGCACCAGCACGCCAGGTCCCGCCCGCCCAGCTCGCGGCGCACCACCACTACCCGGCTCGGGTCGGCGAACAGATCGGCGCGGTAGCGCGCCACCGCCTCGGCCGCGCCGAGGTCCTCGACCCGCCACGGGTTGCCCCACCGGGTCGGGCGCCCGACGTACACCGCACCCGGGGGCATCCGCCAACCCGCCTGCCGCTGCCGCTGCACCCGCGCCGGCCCCGACAGGCCCCGCATGATCGGGGCCGTCATCGCCGGGCCCGGTTCTGTGCTCGCGTCACCCGGTCGGCCTCGTCGAGCTGCACCCGGCTCGGCAGCGGGACCGGGCGTGCGGGGTCGGTGGTCCACGCGGTGGCGATCTGGTCGGTGTGCACCGCCAACGGCGCCGCGTCCGCCGCCCGGTCCAGCTCCCCGCCCTCGGCGTGCAGCGACAGCTCACAGCGCCGCACGACCGGCCCCAGCCGCTTGACCACACCGGGACGGTGGCGCTCGTGCCAGTCCGCCACCCGCAACCAGCTCCCGACCTCGGGGTCGTAGGCGTCGGCGTGGGCCTGACGCAGCCACCACAGCTCTTCGACGACGTCCGGGTGCCACAACCAGCATGAGCACAGCCCGGCCCCGTCGTACCGCAGGTACACCCGGTACAGCCAGCCGATCAGGTCCGACAGGTCCGCGCGCGCCTGGTCCGGGTCCGTGCCCAGCAACCAGGACCGGACCAGCGGACCGTCCTCCGGCCCTGCCGTCGGTTCCGCACCGGTCCGCGCATCCGCGGCGTGAGGAGGGCCGGCTGGAGCCGGGGTTCCGCGATCGCGGGCGGCCAGGGTGATCACGTCCGCGGCCAGTTCGTCGAGCAGCGCCTCGACCCGGGCCACCCGACGGCCGGTCCGGTCCAGGACCCGACTCAGCGCCAGCACGTTCAGGTCCGGGCCGGGCCCCGGCCCGGAAGGTGTCGTATCGGTCATCGCAGCTGCTCCGAACCCTGCTCGTCGGCGTGATCGTCGGTGGTGTCGGTGGCGGCCCACGTGGCCAGCTGGGCCCGGCGGACCTGTTCGGTGGCCTCCTCGGCGGGTCGAGAGATCGGGGTCGGTCCGGTGCTGGTCTGGGCGACCGCGTCGTGGGCGGCGGCGACCCGCTGCTCGGCAGCGATGACGTCGAGGTCGTAGCGGTCCAGCCCCCATCCGGCGGTCGGGACCCCGGCGCGGTCGGCGGTCTGGTCCAGGTAGGCGTCCACCAGCTCGCGCGCCCGGGGCAGATCGACGTCCGGGACCACGGAGGCAAGGTCCCGGGCTGTGGTCTCCGGGCTGCGGGTCGCGAGGTCCGGCGCGATGTCGGGCAGGTCCGGACCGCGCCCGTCGCGGTCCGGTCCGCCCTCGATCTGGGCGGCAAGGTCTGAGCCAGCCAGGGCCACTCGCGGATCGGACACCACCTCCACGGTGATCCCGGACTGCTCGTAGGCCTGCGCATCCTGCTCGACCGCCCACGAATCGGGGTCCTCGCTGTAGATGCTCGCGGAACGGACCGGAGTGCCCGCGGCGCGGTCGGTCCAGGTCCGGACCTGCCGATCGACGAACGAGGCGTAGTCGGGACTGTGCTCGCGGTCCACGTGCGGCGCCGTTCGGGCCCAGCCCTCGGCGTAGTCCGCAGCGCGCTCCCGGGCCGCGGCGATGGTCTCGCCCCGGAAGTGATCCACCCACTCGTAGGAGCGTTCGATCTCGGCCAGATCGTGGGTGTCGATCACCCACCCCCCAGCCGGCTCACCCCACCGCGCGGTGTTCGCCGCCAGGTACTCCCCGACCATCGTCTCGGCATCGGCCCGGTTGTGCCCGGCCTCGACCATCCGGGCAGTTGCCTGCTCCCGCGTGACCACCCCGCCCCCGAGGTCGGGGCAGGCTTCGCGGTGGGTCTGCTCGGGAGTCACGGCCCCGATCGGCCCGTCGTCAACGACGCTGCCCGGGCTCGGATCAGCGTCGGTGAGGGTGACTGTGGTGTGGAGGGACGCCTGTCCGTCCGAGCCGGTGACCCACCGAGGTTCGTCGATGTCGGCGCGCTCCTGCTGCACCAGCTCCCGGACCGCGCGGTGCTCGGCGTCGGACACCTCCACCGCGGGCAGCCCGGTGGTCGGATCACGCAGCCACGTCCGGGCCGAGGGCCCGACCATGACGTAGCCGGGGACGGCGGCGCGGCAGCGGACCAGCTCTGCCATCGCCTCCTGCTCGGCGAACCGGTCGGCGGTGGCGCTGAGGGAACGGCGACGGGACTGCTCGGTCACGACGGACTCCTTCGGGTGGGCGAGGTCGGTGGGATAGGCGGGCTGGGCGCGGCGGGCCTGCAGCTCGGCGTGGGGGATGTGCTGGGCGGCGATCCGGGACCAGTCCGCGCCAGCGGAGATGTCGCGGCTGATCTGCTGATGGGCGGTGCGCCGGTCGTGGCGGGTGTGCGCGGTCTCGACCGCGAGCGACGCGGCCACGACCAGGGGGTGGTTGATCGGGAGGACCGACAGGGCGGCGGCGAACCGGGCCGGGTCCAGCCCGGCCAGCAGCTCGTCGTCGGGCCCGCCGGCGGGCGGCCCGGTCACCCCGCACCCGCCGCGGCGTCGGTCGTGCCGGTGTCGAGGGAGGCGGCGACCGCGCGCAGCAGCCATTCCGCCGCGGGTGGGGTGACCCCGTTCCCGAGCTGGCGGACCTGCTGGCGGCGGGTGCCCAGCACGCGGTATCCGGGGTGGAACGCCATCGCGGCCTGGATCTCGCGGGGCTCCAGCATCCGGAACGTGCAGTCCTCCAACACCGACACCGGAGGCCGGGCAGGTTCGCGGACGAGCATGTGGTGGTTGCCCGATGCGGTCACGGTCGCGAGAGGTTGGGTGATCGCGCGGGCGGTCGAACCTCCGCCGCGGAGCTCGGCGATGAACGCCACCCCGAACCGGTCTCGGGTCGACACCGTGTGCAGCGGGTCGCCGGCCGGGTGCGCGACGCCGGTGCCGTAGTAGGGCACCACCAGCGCGGATTCCGCCCGCGTGGTCTGGGTCCGCAGCGGTGCATCAGCCCGCGCAGCCTGCTTGCCCGCCCGGCCCTCGGCCGGCACGACCAGCGCCCCGGCGTAGCGGGCCAGCCCGACCCGGATCCGGGCGGCGGTCTTGGCCTTCAACGGCCTCGCCCGGTCCCCGATCCGCTGACCGGGCAGCGACCAGTCGATGACCGAGGCGGCCGGGTCGGTGTCGGGCTCCACCACCGCGTTGCGACACCCGGTGTTGGGGCAGCGGTAGACGTACTGGGCGCGGTAACGACCCCACGGCTCCCGGTCGGGGCGCTTCCACGCCTGTACCGCCGCCACCCGCGCCGCGCATGGTTCGCACCACGCCACCGGGCGGAGGTCGAGGTCAGGAGCAGGCTGCCCGGCCCGCCAGAACACGATGTAGACCCGGTCACGGCTCTGCGGAGCCCGCGGAGCCACCTGCGCGGGGGCGTGCATCGAGTTGAGGTAGACCACCCGGTGCGCGTAGCCCAGGCAGGTCATGGCGTGCAGCCACGCCGGCCACATCGACCACCGCGCGACGTCGACGACGTTCTCCACCACGATCGCGCGGTAGCGGTGGTGCTCGGCGAACCGCGGGACGTCCCACATCGTCGCCCGGCTGCGCTCCGCCGCGGGGTCGGCGGCGTCGAGGTCGAACAGGCCGTCCTGGGCTGCGGCGCGGCGCCGGCCCTTGGCCACCGAGTGGTTCGTGCACTCCGGGGACGCCCACAACAGGTCGGTACGGCGGTAGCGTCGTGGGTCGACCTGGGAGATGTCGGCGCAGTCGTGGTCCACGTCCGGGAAGTTGGCCTGGTGGGTGTCGATCGCGATCGGGGCGTGGTTCGCCGCGAGCACCAGCTCGATACCCGGGACCGCGTCGGCGCCCAGACCGGAGCCACCGGCACCGCAGAACAGATCGGTCAAGGTGTAGGTCACCAGAGAACTCCTTCGCGCTCGTGCCCGGCCTGGGCGGTCTCCTCGTTCTCGGCCTGCTGGTGGTGGTGGATGCGGTGCAACTGCTCCCGTCGCGACGACTCGTCGTCACGGGGACGGCGCGGCGCCGGGATGGCCGGGGCGGTAGCGACCTCGACCGCCTGGTGGGCCTGCGCCACCCGCGCCACCACCGCCGGCTCGTCGGCCTCGGGCTCGGTTGCGGGCTGGGGTGGGTTGTGGTGCCACGCTCGGCCGGTGCGGTCGGGATGGTGCGGGTGCGCCACCCGCTCCCCCGTCCGGCGGTAGGCACGCAGGCCGGCGGCAGGGTGGTCGTCGGGATAGCCCATGCGCCGGCTGGTGGCCTGCATGTCTTCCAACTCGTCGCGCCAGTACCAGCGCAGCGCCCATGGCCCGTCCACCAACGCGGCCAGCTCACGTTCGGGGGCGCTCCCCATGCCGCTCCCACTGCCGCGCTCGGTGCCGGTGCGGTCCGCGCGTCGACGTCCGGCCGGGGCGGGCATCACGTCCACCCGTCCTGGTCGTCGTCGGTGCCGGTGGCGGTCCTGGTGGTGGTGTCGGACTCGACGGCGGGACGCTGCCGCGGGTGGCCGTTCTCGATCGGCTGTGCGCCGGGGTGACCCGCGGCCGGGCCGGTGGGCACCAGGTGCAGCCCCTCGGGCACTGTCGCGTCGGCATCGGCCGGTGACCCGGTGGCCTGCACCAGCAGCGACGCCGGGGTCGGGCCCGGGACCTGCGCGGTGCCCCGACGGGGCCGCCACGCCCGCACCTGCGCACATCCGGCGCGCACCGCCCGGCGCGCTCGTGCGGTCCGCCGGTTGGGGTCGAGTGCGAGCTCGCGGACGTCGCGGCGCCGGTAGGCCATCTCCGCGCGCCCGATCACCGGCGGCATGCCGCGGCGGAACACCACCACCCGGCCGTGCAGGTTCGCCAGCTGCGCGGGCGAGATCACCGGGACCCGGTAGGTGGTGCGGGAGGCGACCCGACCGCGCATGTCCGTGGTCAGCGTCGGCTCGTCACGATCCCCCGACAGCTTGGACCAGAAGTCCAGATCGTCACGGTCGGCGGTGCCGCCGAACAGGATCCGGGCGCCGGTGTTGTTCAGGATCGCCGCGGTCTTCGCCGACCCGTAGCGGTCGAGCATCTGCGCGCGGGACTGGAAAGCGGCGATGATGCACACCCCGCGCCCGCCCATGTCGGAGGTCCAGCGGTCCAACGGCACCGGGGAGATCAACGCGGCCTCGTCCAGCGCCAGCATCAGCGGCGGATCCAACCGCCCGCCCGGCTTGGTGGCCGCGACCCGTCGGGCCTCCCGGGCGATGTACCCGGTGAGCGCGCACACCAGCGGCGCCGCCTGGGTCTCCTCCCCACCGAGCAGGTAGACCGTCGCCCGGGAGGCGAGCAGCTCGGCGACGTCGAACGGTGTCCCGCCCGCCGCGCCGGCCGCCGCCGCGGCAGGAGAGGTGAGCCACCCGAGCGCGGGCATGATCGTCGAGGTGATCGAGGATCGGGTCTTGTCGTTGGTGGTGACGAACTGGACCGCGTCATCCCGCATCGCCGACACTGTGGAGCGGCGCAGCAGGCGGGTGACCTCGGACTCGGCGGCCGTGGGGTTGGACACCCACCGCAGAACATCACCCATGGTGGTCTCACCGTCGGGGTCCAGAGCAGCGGCGTGCAGCAACGCGGCCAGCACACGACGGCCTTGGCCGTCCCAGAACTCCCGATCCCCGCCGCCGCTGGAAGCGGCGCCGATCATGTCCGTGGCCCGGTCGTTCGCCGTCACCGGATCCGCGCACCCGGTCAGCGGGTCGAACATGATCGAGGACGGGATCCCGGCCAGACCGACGGCGTTGAACACATACACCGGGCCACGCCGCTCCCGGAGCCGGCGGGTCTGCTCGTACACGTCGATGCGGGTCGAGGTGACCAGCACCGCACCGGGGGCGTCGATCACCCGCCCGGCGAGCCACTGCGTCTTGCCGGTACGGGGACCGCCGAAGGTCACCACGACCTCTTCCACCGACGCGTACACGCTCTGGGCGCCGACGGTGCACAACCGCACCCCGACCTCCGCGACGGGCAGCATCAGCAGCTGCCGGGCCCTCGCCCGCCGGGTCGTTGTGGCCAGCGACGGTCGGACGGAGGCGGCCTTGCGGCGCATCGCCACCGACCCGCTCACCCGAGCGATGTCCAGACTCGACGCCACCCCGGACTTGCGGCGGTTACGGGCGCTCCACCGGGTCACCGTGGCCGACGTGCGGCCCCACCGGTGCCACCCCACTCCCAGCCCCAGCGCTCCCACCCCGGCCAGGACCGGCCATGGTGTCGCCTCCACCACGGCCCGCAGGAACAGCAGAGAAGGGACGGCGAAGCCGAGCACGAGCGGCCACGCCCGCCGCCGGTAGGCCAGCATCGTCGCAGCGATCAGTACCGCAGTCAGGATCAAGGTCGCGCTGTTCATCGGATCGCCTCCATCGCGTCGCCGTGCCCGTCGAGGTGGTGCTCGTCGGGGTCGTACGTGCTGTCGTCGAGGTGCAGGACCGCGAGCAGGGCACCGGCCCGGGCGGTGGAGAGCGCGAACCCGCGGGTCCGCAGAGCGGTGGTCAAGGCCGTACGGGTGAGCGGCTCCGCCGCTCGGCGCAGCTCCGCAGCGACCGCACGGCCGGGGTCCAACAGGTCCGACACGTCCGGCCGGTCCTCCCCCACCGCGGACCCGTCCTGCACCGGAGCGGGCATGGCCTGTCGGTCGCCGATCCGGTCTCCGCTGTCGACGTCCCACACCGGCACGTCGAGATCCGGAACAGCGGCGGTCGGCGGCGGCAGGAACAGCGGAACCACCGCGCTGCGAGCCGCCGGTGCCTCCACCGACATGAGGACAGGCGGCTCCTCACCGCGGACCGCGCGGATCTCGGCCCGGACCTGGCGACGACCGTGGCGACGGGCGCGGGCATCCGCGCCCGGGACCACGCCGTGCCGGTCGAGCCACGCCTGCGTCCACGCCTGCGCCCGATCGGTGCTCGGGTCGAGGCCGGGCCCCAGCTCGATGCGCCGCGACCAGGCCGCGAACGCCACCCGCGGGAACCGCGCCCCACGCGCCACCGACGTCACCCACCCGCGATGGTGGCGTGCCGGCCGGTGGCGGTGCTGATCGTGGCGGGCCAGCAGCTCGACCAGGCCGAACCCGACCAACGACGCCGCCCCGAACATCACCCCCACCTCGAGCGAGGTGCGGGTGGTCCCGTGCCACACGTTCAGCCCGGCCGCGGTCAGTGCCAGCGCCCACACCCCGCCGGTCAGGCGCCCGGCCCGCTCCCCCGCGGCGATGGCCTGGTGCCGGCGCCACGCCAGCAACCACGCCGCACCTTCGAGCATCAGCGGCACCAGCACGGCCCCGATCGGGCCCAGCTGCATCTGCTGCTCGCCGAACTCGTACTGCCCCCGCGTCGCGATCAGCGTCGGCGCCACACACGCGATCACCCCGGCCAGCCTCGGCAGACCCGCCACCACCCCGGCGGCCGCGGCCCGCACCCGAACCCGCCGTGCTGCTCCGATGGCGGCCCGGTCCGCCCGCCGGGCCTGGCGAGCGTCCCGCTCGGCGGCGGCCTGGCGGCGGGCGTGCTCGGACTGCGCCTCCCACAGCTGCGCGACGGTCTGGGCCCGGACCGCCTCGGCCGCGGCGCGGGCCTGCTCGGCGTCGGCCTCGGCGCGGATGCGCTCGGCCCGTCGGTCGACCACTGGACCACGCCCAGACGCGCCGCCCGGGGTCAGAAGATCGGGAAGGAACCTGGTCATGACCGGACCCCCGTCCCACCCGGTACCGGCGTCCATGCCGGCACGCCTGCCCGACCGGGCGTCGAGACCCACTCGGAGGTGAGCTGCTCACCGGTGACCCGGTCGACCGTCCGCACCCGGACCGGCAGGTTCAGGCTCAGCGCGTAACCGATCTCCGACCGGGTCGAGGCGCCGTAGTAGCCCGACTGATCCGTGACGACCAGGACCAGGCTCGACATGGCGATCTTGCGACGGTGCAGCTCATCCAGCGCCGTCTTCGCCGCGCTGTCCTGCTCGTCCGGTGTCACGACCACGAACGGCGCGAGCACCACGTGACCGGCCAACGTCTCCGCGGCTGCGACCGCGACCATCAACGGCCAGAACCGCATCGACCCGCACAACGTCACCACCCGCGGCGCGTCCGGGCGCCCGGGCTCGGGATCCGGGTCGCACCAGCCGCCGCACGCGCAACCACCGGGCTCGGCGCAGCGCAGCGGGTCGCCCCACTCCTCGTCACGCTCGGCGCGGTGCCGGGCGCGAGGATGAGCGCAATCACCACACAGGCGGTACTCGGACAGATACGCCAGAACGCTCATCGGATCGGCTCCGACCCGATGTGCCCGATGGCCGACCAGAACGCGTTCGCCGCCCGATAGGTCACGCCCAGCGCGAGCCGGGCTCCGTCGAGCGCGGCCTTCGCCTCGGTCAGCCGTGCAGCAGGGTCGATGACGTGGGAGTCGTCGTAGACCGCCCGTCCGGCGGCCCGCTCCGATGCGGCGTATCCGGTGACCTGCGCGCCGAGGACCCGCGTCAGGTCTTCCAACGCGGCGAGGGTGGTCACCACCTCCGCGGCCAGGGCGTAGAACTCGCCGTGATCGGCCACCGCGCGCTGCTGCAGCCGCGCGGCGGCCTCCCACGCATCCGTTCCGCCGACCGCCCGCAGCACTGCGGGTGCCTGCTCGTCGTCGTGGCCGGTGCTGCTCATGCCGCACCTCGTCCCGTAGCCGTACCGCGGGTCCGGGCGATCTCCTCGGCCCACCGCTGCGCGGTCCGCCCGCTCACCCCGAACTCCGCGGCCACCTGAACCGGGTCACGGCCCTGCCCAACCGCCGCCCGCCCGGCGGCGGCCACCTCGTACGGCGTCCCCGCCACCGGGCGGCGTACCTCCTTCGGGGTCGTCGGCCGGTCGCTGCGCAGCTGGGAGCGCTCGATCTCGGTCAGGCCACCCGCGATGCCGTGGGGCAACATCGCCAACGCGAACTCCAGGCACGTCTCGCGGACCGGGCAGCCCCCGCACACCGCCTTGGCCTCGGCGACCTGGGCGTCGTACACCGGGCCCGACTCCACCGACGGCTGGAACAGCTCCGGATCGACGGCCCGGCAGGCGGCCCGGTCCCGCCAACGGCGATCCGCAGGCCGCACGCCGGTCGGCATGATGGGCCGGCCCACGGACACTCGGGTTCTCGTGCTCGGGGTGACGCTCATCCCACCGCCTCCGAACCCGCGCCGTTCAGGGGCGGAGTCGCGGCGTGGTCCACCGCAGTGAGGAATACGGAGATCGCTGCGGGAAGTCCGGCCCCGACCGGCGTGGAGATGAACAGCACCAAGGCGACCAGGGAGAAGAGCACCGCCCCTGCCGCCACCCGCGCCTTGGCGCAGATGAACGCGGCCACGACCGCGAAGAAGATCAGCAACCCGACGCTGCCCATCACCGCTCACCGGCCTGGATGGCGGCGCTGGTGAACGTGGCGCCGTCACGACGCACCCAGTCCGCAGCGTCCACTGTGGCGTTGGCGGTCAGTGCAGCCTGAGCCATGGCCTCGACGACCTTCGCCGGGACGATCAGCCGGCCCTCGATGCGCACCGCCGGGAATCGGCCTGCGGCGATCGCGCGGTAGAGCGTCATCTTGGATACCCGGCAGAGCCGTGCGACCTCTGCGACGGTGCGGAACGGCGCCGTATCGGGCTCGTCGCCTGACGACGGTGGCGTGATGATCATTAGGATGTCCCTTCGGAAGCGCGGTGAACTCACGCAACTAGGGAATCAATAGACGCAAAGATCAACCAGGAACCGAAACCCCTCGATTTACCCCACACGAAACCCCAAACGATCAGGCGTGGTTGACGTATACTGGTGGGGCCACAGCGACACTGCGGGGGAAGTCATGGTCCGACCCAAGCGGCAAGAGTTCACGCCCCACCTGGCGGAGTTCCGTAACCGTGTGCGACTGACCCAGGAAGCTGTCGCCGAACGACTCAACGTGTCGACAGAGTCGGTCCGGCGCCACGAGCGCGGCTTGTCGACTCCGGGCAGCGAGTTGCGACGGGCCTACTGCGAGCTATACCACGCCACCGGCCAGGAGCTGGGATTCGACGTCCTGCCACTGGAATCGCATATTGTGGTCGAGGCGCCGAAACCCGTCGATGAGATCACGGAGATCATGGCGCGGGTGCGCACTCTGACCCGAGTCGGCGAGGACGAATTGGCCTTGTTCGAGCTGGGCGTGGACGATCTCGTCGACCGTTACGAGGGCGCCGGGCCGGTGACCCTGGCGCCGCTGCTGAGCGATCAGCGTCGTCGACTGGAGACGGCCATCGACGAACACCGGGATCCACGACAGCGCCGGCGACTGTTCCGGGTCGCCGGCCAGGTCTCCGGGCTACTGGCCTACATGGCCGTCAACCGTGAGCGGTACCCGCTGGCGCGTGCCTACTGCTTGGAAGCGGCCAAGCTCGGGACCTTCGCCGAAGATCATGACCTGCTCGCATGGGTCAAGGGCACCGAGAGCTTCTGCGAGTACTACGCCGGGGACTACAACCGGGCCGCCGAACTCGCCCGTGAGGGTGTGGAGTTGGCAGGTACTGGCGCCCAAGCGGTGCGGCTGCTCGTCAACGGCCAGGCGCGGGCGCTCGGCAAGCTCGGCGACGCGGCCGGGGTGCATGCCGCGGTGGAGCAGGCGTACCAGGCGGTGGACCGGCTGCCGGACATTCCCGGCGTCAGCTCGTGCGTGTCCTTCGGTGGTTACAGCCGCTCCCGGCTGGCGAGCAACGCCGTGACGGCCTACGTCGACCTCGGGATGCCTGATCAGGTGGCTGCCCACGCCGCCCTGGCGATGGACGAGTTCGACAGCTCGGAATCGTCCTGGAGCAAGTCGCTGATCCGGCTCGACCTCGCCAACTCGCTGGCGCTGGCCGGCGACGGCGATCCGGACGAGGCGAGCAGCTTCGTCACGGCCGCGTTGGACTTCTCCGCGGAGAAGCCGATCGCCTCGGTCGTGCAGCGCAGCCGCAGTTTCGCGCGAGCCACGGCGAAGTGGCGTGGTATCCCGGCTGTCGATGACGCCCATGAGCTCGTTCGGACGGTCGCGCGGATAGGGTGACCATGTGTCTCCATCGGCCGACCGCGATAACGGCTCACCGGAGACGGACTGGGCCGCGTTCGCCGCGGTGAGCCGCATGGTCAACCACTGGGAACGGCCCGGGTGGCGGCCCGGACGGATGGCCTACTACTGGTACCTCGGCTTCGGTGACCAACCCGAGGTGAGGACCCTCGCGGGCCGGTGCCAGGACGTCATCGCTGCCCCGCACTTCGATCTCGTCGATGCCGCCGAACTCCATATGACACTGGAACGCGTCGGATTCGCCGAGGATATCGATGCCGCACGCATCCGCACGGTTCAACGCAGTGCTGCTCGCCTACTCGCCGGATTCGGAACGCTGGACATCACAGTCGGACCCCTTGCCGGTTCGACCGGTGCACTGAGCTTCAGCATCGAACCCCGTAATCGGATCGGCGAGCTTCGTTCCCTTCTCGTCCTGGCAAATCGTGAATCCGGCATCCCTGTGGACGGTGAGGAACAAGCCTTCCGCCCGCATGTGGGAATCGCCTACTGCAACCGCAGCACCGATGCACGGCCGATCATCGCGCAGGTCGAGACGCTCCGGACGCTACCGACCGTGAACGTTCGCAATAGTGAAGCCCTGCTGGTCGCGCTCACCCGCAACGAGCGCTCCTACAGCTGGACACCCGTGCACCGAATTCCGCTCACGACGGATAGGGCCGGTCAGGGGAGCATGACGAACGTCCGCAGTACCGATTCGCCGTCGAGCACGTCCAACTCGTAGTCGGCGACGTCGTCGGGGGCTCCACCTGTCCGGCGGACGGCCGACCGGAGCAGGTCCCGGAGGTCATCGGCGCTCCGCGGGTCGGCCTCGGCGCTGAACGTCGTGACCACCGCTCCCGCGGCGCGCAACCGGAACTCCAACAGCGCCCGGACAGCGGGCGAAGTGGTCTCGACAGCCACCGGGCGTGTGTCGACCAGCGGCGCGGCGACCAGCGCGGCCTGGACGGTCGGGCGCTCGCCCGGAGCACCCGTCACCGCGCCCCACTCGCGCAAGAGCTCGAAGGCGCGGTGCACGGTGCTCGGTGCGACCTCGTACTGCACCGCAAGCTCCTTGATCCCGGGCAGATGGCTGCCCTGCGCAACCTCGCCTACGGCGATCCGCTCGTGCAGCTCGGCGGCGATCCGCTCACGCGGGGTTCGCGGCGAGGTGAGGGCGCGGGGCAACTCCGGTCGGGACCGCGGGCGGCTGGGCATGCGCGCGAGCAGCCCGCCGGCAGCACGCTGGTCGGCCTCGGCCATCCACGCCGCGTAGACCCGGAGTGTGGTGATCCCGCCGCCGCTGTGGCCCAGGCGGCCCGCCACCGTCCGGACGTCGACGCCGGCCGCGATCAGCTCCGTTGCCGAGTAGTGCCGCAGGCTGTGCAAGTGGGTGTCGATACCTAGCCGCACCGCCATCCGGCTGTACCGCTGCGACACCGAGCTCGGCACCAGGTGCGTCCTGCCACCGGGTGTGCGGGAGAACACGAAACCGTCGCGAGCCAGGCTCACCCCCGCCGCCGCAGCCCGGTCCCGGCAGCGCTCCCAGTGCTCGGTCAGCACCGCGACCGTCTCCGGGTCGAGTGCCACCCGCCGCTGCTGGTGGGTCTTGGTGTCCTTCTCCTCCCGGTGCCGCCCGTCCTGGGCGATCGCCCTCCGGAACGTGAGCACGGCCGTAGGCAGATCGACGTGGGACCACCGCAGTCCGCACAGCTCGCCCCGCCGTGCCCCGGTCGTCATCGTCAGCCAGACCAGCGCGCCCCAGTCCGGGGTCTCCGCCGCCGCCTCGACGATCCGTGCGGCCTCCTCCGCACTGGGCGGGCGCGGGTCGGGCTGACGAGCAGCCGGGGGCGAGGCGAACAGCACCGGGTTCACCGCGAGCCACCGCCAGCGCACGCCCTTCTCGAACGCGCCTCGGAGCACGAAGTGCACATGCCGGATCGTCGCCGGAGCCAGGGGTCGGCACCGATGTGGCCCGCACCGCTGATCACACACGTGCTCACGCAGGGTGCGATGGTCGATGCCCTTCCGGTCCATGCAGTGCGTCCGGCACCGCCGCAGCTCCCGGTACAGCGAGTCCAGCGCCTCCGTGTCCATTGCGCCGGCCTTCAGATGGCCCACGAACGGCCGGACGTGCTTCTCCAGGTACCGCGTGTACATCCGCTGGGTGGTTCGCCCGACGTCCAGCGTGTCCAGATACCGGTCGAGCAGCTGGTCCACCGTTGCGCTCGTTCGCGGGTTACGCCGCTCGTCGACCTGAGCCGCGAGCCGGCGCATCACCCGCTGCGCCTCGGCCTCGGCCGCTGGACCCGGCGGCACGACCTCCCGGAGGTAGTGTCGACGGCCGCTGACGGAGTCGATACCCGCGTACACGGCCACGCGGAGCGCACCGCTCGGCAACTTCTCGACGCTGCCTCGCTGGCGTCTGGTCGACCGCGAGCTCGACGTGGCCATGGAGCGACGGTAGCAGCGGTTCGCACCACGTTTGATTCCACGAGGGAGACGGCGAGCCACGATCGTCTACGTATTGCCAGTTCAGACCTGGTGGGCGCGGCAGGGTTCGAACCTGCGACCGCTCGGGTGTAAGCCGAGTGCTCTTCCGCTGAGCTACGCGCCCCTCGCGCCGGAGCAGACCCGGCGCGAGGCCTTCACACCGCCGCGAGCGCCTTCTTCCACGCGTCCTGGTCGCGGGCCTCACCCGGGCCGTTGACCTCGGCGAACCGAACCGTACCGGTCTTGTCCACCAGGAACGTGCCCCGCACGGCGAATCCGGCGGCCTCGTTGAACACGCCGTAGGCCTTGGCGACCTCGCCGTGCGGCCAGAAGTCGGCGAGCAGGGGGAACTGGTAGCCCTGCGCGTCCGCCCAGGCCTTGAGCCCGAACACGTGGTCGACGGACACGCCGAGGATCTGGACGTCGTCGTTCTGGAACGACCCGAGGTCGTCACGGACCGCGCACAGCTCACCGGTGCAGATGCCGGAGAACGCGAACGGGTAGAAGACCACCAGGACGTTGCGCTCGCCGCGGAACGACGAGAGCGTGACCTCCTGGTTGTTCTGGTCCTTGAGCGTGAAGTCCGGTGCTTCGGTTCCGACCTCAGGGGCCATGGGGTGCATCTCCTCAAGCGTGCGCAACTCGGTCACGCCCAGCCTAGTGTCCGGTCGGGGACGGCGCCGCGGCCGTCAGGGCTTCAGGAACTTCTGCACGGCCGACGAGACGCCAGGGGCGGGATCGTCCCAGTCGAACGGTGCCTGGATCAGGCCGGTGAGGTCGGCCCGTAACCGGGTGAACCCCTGCTCCAGCAGGAACAGGACCGGCTTGCGCATCGAACGCATCCACCCCCACTCCATGACGACGTTGGGGTTGAGCTCCGTGAGATACCGGTCCTCCACGATCGCGACGCCCCGGTGACAGCCGAGGAGGTAGAGCTCGACGTTGTCCCACAGCTGCGGGTGGAAGTCCCGGTCGCTGGCCACGCGCGGGACGAACCCGGCCACCCGCACGGCCGCCGTCACCGCGTCGATGACTCCCTGGAGATCCCGGTCCTTCTGCTCCGGGACTCCCGGGCTCGGGAACTTCGTCATGACGAAGACGGACTTCTCGTAGCTCCCGCCGGCCCAGAAGTCGGCGAGGAGGTCCTTGTGACGGACGTGGCGCGGCGAGAAGTCGATCAGGTTCTCCAGCTCGTCCACGCACCGCCTGCGGGCCTCGTCCTCACGGGCCTCGAAGCGCTCCCGCAACTCGTCGAGCTTGCCCGCCGGGAGTTTCGTCCGCTTGACCTCGTCCCAGGAGGCCTGGGCGGCGAACTGCTCCCGGAACTCCACCTCCAGGCTGGCCAGTGCCGTCTCGATGTCGTAGATGCCGCTCATGCGAGCTCGACCTCCGGGGCGAGGGCACGGACGAGCACGTCGATCTCGTGCCGGTCGCGGTCGCCGGACATCGCATCCGCGAGTATCTCCAGGTTGTTGACAGTCGACTCCAGCATCCACCCGTACGCGGCGCGCTCCCGGGTCGGCGCGACGAGCTCCGCGGCACCCGACCAGTCGCGGGCGATGACCGCCAGCTCGAGGCTCGTGGCCGTGTCCCAGTAGTCGGTCCGGTCGACCCGCCGCTCGTCGAGCAATGCCCGCAGCCTGGGCACCAGCTCGCCCACCTCGCGCTCGGCGTCGGCTCCGCCGGCCAGGGTGAGCAGCGTCGCCAGGTTGATGCCCGGGTAGGTGTCGGCCGGGTCGGCCTCGACGCCGCGCCGGTAGGCGTCGATGGCCGCGTCCAGGTCGGCGCGATCGCCGGTTCGGGAGTAGCGGTCCTTGTGGATCCGGCCGAGCAGTCCGTAGGTCTCGGAGTCGGGTCCGATCCGGTCGAGGAGCCCGTTGAGCGCCGCGGTGGCGCGGTCGGCGTCGCCGGGCAGGCCGCGGCGGTTGTGCGCGAGCGCGTTCTGCTGGACGGGGACCCGGCTCTCGCGCAGCGGCTCCGGGAAGCTCGCGACGAGCCGGATGACGTCGTCCCACGCCGAGCAGTCGCGGTAGGCGAGCATGAGGTCGGTCAGCAGCCGGTCGTCGTCGGCCTCCACCAGGACGAGGTCCTGCTCGACGCTCCGCAGCCAGTCCGCGCGCCTCTCGGGGGGCATCCGGCGGGCCTCCACCAACCCGGCCCGCAGTGCCTCGACACGGTCGCGATGCGCGAGGGCCGCGCCGGTCTCACCCGGCAGGACGATCGGCTCCACCGGGAACAGGTCGAACACAGGGCTGTCGATGGAGTCGGTGTCCAGCCGCGACCGCAGCGCGTAGACGATCCGGCCCTTCAGGAGATCGAGCGACTCGACCGGATAGAACAGCACGGCCATGCCGGCCAGGTCGAACGGGATCGCGCTGCCCTCCACGGCCAGGAGGAGCGTCGTCTTCGGTGACAGCCCGTGCCGCAGGCCCAGCTCGTAGAACACGTTGGGCGAGCTGGTGGAGACGTCGGCGATCATGACGTCGGCACGGGCGATGCGGTCGATGACCGCACTGACCACCGGACCGCTGGACACCAAGCTCCCGGCCCGCTCCGGGACCAGACCCACGTCGCGGGCGGCCGGCGCGACCGCGTCGAGGTAGACGCGATCGAAATCCGGGCCGCCCGGCATCGAGACGAAGCATCGGGCCGGTGGTGTCACGACGGAGCAGCGTAGCGGTAGCAGCCAGGCCGAGGATGCGTCAGCGGCGCGACTTCGCCGCCTTCGGCGCCACCAGCCGGGATCCCGCCCAGCCGTCGCTGACCGTGACGTTGGAGGTCTGGGAGAGACCGGCCGTGGGGGCGGCCTCGGCGATCTCACTCGGCTCGACGTGGCCGGACCGGCCGGTCTTGGGGGTGAGCACCCAGATCACGCCGTTGTCGGCGAGGGGGCCGATGGCGTCGACCAGGGCGTCGACGAGATCCCCGTCGCCCTCTCTCCACCACATCAGGACCAGGTCGATGACCTCGTCGGCGTCCTCGTCGAGCAGGTCGTCGCCGACCCGCTCCTCGACGGCGTCGCGCACCACCTCGTCGACGTCGGAGTCCCAACCGATTTCCTGGACGACCATGCCCGGCTCCACGCCGAGCTTGCCCGCGATGTCGGACGACCGTCCGGCATCTTCCGCGGCGACCACGCCTGTGTACCCCTTTTCCCCTCGTCCCCGGCTCGCCGGGGCTGACATCCGGATGCGGAATCCGAACACGTGACTCGTCTGCGCGCAACCACTCGTTACGTGATGGCGTGTAGAGGGGCACGATAGGGGATGAGTCCGACAGCCCTTCACCTCCAGCCACGCAGGGAGACCCCTTGACCGGCCAGACCACAGGCGGCACCCCACGGCGCGTACACGTCATCCGCGACGGCCTCGCCGCCCACCTGCCCGACATCGACCCCGAGGAGACAGCCGAGTGGCTGGACTCCTTCGACGCGGTGCTCGACGCCGCCGGGCAGCAGCGGGCCCGCTACCTGATGCTGCGGATGCTGCAGCGGGCCCGGGAGCGCAACGTCGGCGTCCCGTCGCTGACCAGCACGGACTACGTCAACACGATCCCGACCGACCGCGAGCCGTGGTTCCCCGGCGACGAGGAGGCCGAGCGGGCCTACCGCAGGCTGATCCGCTGGAACGCCGCGATGACGGTGCACCGCGCGCAGCGCCCGGGCATCGGGGTGGGCGGCCACATCTCGTCCTACGCGTCGTCCGCGACGCTCTACGAGGTCGGCTTCAACCACTTCTTCCGTGGCAAGGAACACCCGGGCGGGGGTGATCAAGTTTACATCCAGGGCCACGCGTCGCCCGGCATCTACGCCCGCGCCTACCTCGAGGGGCGGCTGAGCGAGGACCGGCTCGACGGGTTCCGCCAGGAGCTCTCCCACGGCGGTCCCGGCGCCGGCCTGCCGTCCTACCCGCACCCCCGGCTCATGCCGAACTTCTGGGAGTTCCCCACGGTCTCGATGGGGCTGGGCCCGATGAACGCGATCATGCAGGCCCGGTTCAACCGGTACGTGCACGCGCGCGGCTTCGTCGAGAGCCCCGACCAGCACGTCTGGGCGTTCCTCGGCGACGGCGAGATGGACGAGCCGGAGTCGCGCGGCCTGATCCACATCGCGGCCACCGAGGGCCTGGACAACCTGACGTTCGTCGTCAACTGCAACCTGCAGCGCCTCGACGGCCCGGTCCGCGGCAACGGCAAGATCATCCAGGAGCTGGAGTCGTTCTTCCGCGGCGCGGGCTGGAACGTCATCAAGGTGATCTGGGGCCGCGAGTGGGACTCCCTGCTCGCCGCCGACCGCGACGGGGCGCTCATCAACCTGATGAACACCACGCCCGACGGCGACTTCCAGACCTACAAGGCCAACGACGGCGGTTACGTCCGCGACCACTTCTTCGGGCGGGACCCGCGCACGAAGGCCCTCGTCGAACCGATGACCGACGACGAGATCTGGAAGCTCAAGCGGGGCGGGCACGACTACCGCAAGGTCTACGCGGCCTACGCGGCGGCGCTGGAGCACCACGGCCAGCCCACCGTCATCCTGGCCAAGACGATCAAGGGCTACGGCCTGGGCACCCACTTCGCCGGCCGCAACGCCACGCACCAGATGAAGAAGCTGACGCTGCCCGACCTCAAGCAGTTCCGCGACGAGCAGCGCATCCCCATCTCCGACGCGCAGCTGGAGGAGAACCCCTACCTGCCGCCGTACTACCACCCCGGCGACGACGCCCCCGAGATCCAGTACATGAACGAGCGGCGCCGCCAGCTCGGCGGCCCGGTGCCCGCGCGCCGGGTGAAGGCCAAGCCGCTCGTGTTCCCCGGCGACAAGGTCTACGACTTCATCCGGAAGGGCTCCGGCAAGCAGGAGGTCGCCACGACGATGGCGTTCGTCCGGCTGCTGCGCGAGCTGGTGAAGGACCCCGAGGTCGGCGGCCGGTTCGTGCCCGTCATCCCGGACGAGGCGCGCACGTTCGGCATGGACTCCATGTTCCCGACGCAGAAGATCTACAACCCGAACGGGCAGCAGTACACGTCCGTCGACGCGTCGCTGATGCTCGCCTACCGCGAGTCGGAGCAGGGCCAGCTGCTGCACGAGGGCATCAACGAGGCCGGGTCGGTGGGCTCGTTCACCGCGGCGGGCACGTCCTACGCCACGCACGGGCAGCCGATGATCCCGGTGTACGTCTTCTACTCGATGTTCGGGTTCCAGCGCACCGGCGACTCGATCTGGGCCGCCGCCGACCAGATGGCGCGCGGGTTCCTCGTGGGCGCCACGGCCGGGCGCACCACGCTCACCGGCGAGGGGCTGCAGCACAACGACGGCCACTCGCTGCTGCTGGCCGCCACGAACCCGGCGGTCGTGCAGTACGACCCGGCGTTCTCCTACGAGATCGCGCACATCGTCAAGGACGGGTTGCGGCGGATGTACGGCGAAGGCGCGGCCGACAACCCGGACACCCTGGCCGGCGAGAACGTCATGTACTACCTGACGGTCTACAACGAGCCCTACGTCCAGCCCGCCGAGCCCGCCGACCTCGACGTGGAGGGCGTGCTGCGCGGCATCTACCGCTACGCCCCGACGGCGCGCGAGGACGGCCCCCAGGTGCGCCTGCTGGCCTCCGGGGTGTCGGTGCCGTGGGCGCTGCAGGCCCGCGACATGCTGGCCGAGCAGTGGGGCGTGGGGGCCGAGGTGTGGTCGGTGACGTCGTGGGGCGAGCTGCGCCGCGACGGGGTCGAGTGCGAGCAGCACAACCTCGTGCACCCCGACGCGGAGCGCCGCGTCCCCTACGTCACCCGGGCGCTGGGCGAGGGCGGGCCGGTGGTGGCCGTGTCGGACTGGATGCGGGCCGTCCCCGACCTGGTCCGCCAGTGGGTGCCGGCGCCGTTCACCACGCTGGGCACCGACGGGTTCGGGCTGTCCGACACCCGGCCCGCCGTGCGGCGGCACTTCAACGTCGACGCCGAGAGCATCACGGTGGCGGCGCTGGAGAGCCTGGCGCAGCGCGGCGAGTTCGACCGCGGCGTGGTGGCGGAGGCGGCGGCGAAGTACCGGATCGACGACCCGCAGGCCGCCGGCCCGCAGACGAGCGACGCCGGGGTCGCCTGATCCGCTCGACGGTCGGCACTTCCGCAGCAGTCGACGCTGTTCGGAAGTGCCGACCGCAGATCACGTTTCGCTGCGGAAAACAGCGAATTCACAGCTCATTGGGTCTCGGCAGGGCGCCCGTATCGCGATACGCTCCGCGCGACGCCAGGTCATGTGAGCGTGAATGCGCGATCGTGGTAGGGGCGTCCCGACCTGGGCGCGGACGGTATCGCGCCCGGGCGGCGCGATGCCGGGGGCAGAGCCCCGGCGCACGGTACGAGGAGAGCAAGAATGGCAGAGGGCACCGTCAAGTGGTTCAACAGCGAGAAGGGCTACGGCTTCCTCGCTCCCGACGGTGGTGGCGCGGACGTGTTCGTGCACTACTCGGCAATCCAGACCAACGGCTACAAGAGCCTCGACGAGGGCCAGCGCGTGTCGTTCGACATCGAGCAGGGCCAGAAGGGCCCGCAGGCCACCCAGGTCACCCCCCTGGGCTGAGCCGGAGCGGCCCTCACCCGAGGGTCGCGTGCATCTCCCACACCAGCACCTCGGCCCCGTCGGGTCCGGCCACCACACGCTGACCGTCACCGACGGTGATGCGGGCCGTGTCACCGGTGCCGAGCACACCTGCGCCCTCCAGCTCCACCGAGCCACGGGCGACGAACAGGTTCACCAGCGGCGCGTTCGGCACGGTCGTCACGCCGCCGGGGCGTAGCCGCGACGCGTACAGAGCCGCGTGCTCCTGGCGGATGGAGATCGCGCGGTCGGACGCGTGCTTCGGCATGCCCGACGCGACGACCACCAGCTCGCCGGAGTCCAGGGTCGCACCGATGTCGAGCTGCTCGTACCCCGGGGTCACCTTCTCGGTGTCGGGCACCACCCACATCTGGACGAAGTGCACGTCCCGGTCGTGCCTGGCGGCCGCGGCGTCGATGCGCCAGCTGTCGTTCTTCTCCGAGTGCAGGATCCCGGCGCCCGCGGTCATGCGCTGGGCCAGGCCGGGGTAGATCAGGCCGGAGTGGCCGGTGGAGTCCTGGTGCACGAGCGAGCCCTCGAGCACCCAGGTGACGATCTCCATGTCCCGGTGCGGGTGGGTCTCGAAGCCGCTGCCGGCGCGCACGACGTCGTCGTTGCTCACCATGAGCACGCCGAAGTGGGTGTTGGCCGGGTCGTAGTGCTGGCCGAAGGAGAAGCTGTGGCGGGAGTCCAGCCAGTCGATCTCGGTGTGGAACCGCTCGCCGGACCTCCGGACGTCGATCGCGGGTGTGAGTGCCATCCTGACCTCCTGTGCAGTTAGTTGCCTCTACAACAACCAATCGTCCGCGGGTGTTCCCGCCCCCGTGCCATGCTGCCCGAATGACCGCAACGAGCCCGCGCGATGTGGTCGGGAGCCTCGTGTGAGCGCAACGAGCCCGCGCGACGCGGTCCTGGGCGGGCAGGGCGTGTCCCCGGCGACGCTGCGGCGGCTGGAGCTCGCCTCGGGTGAGCTCGCCGCGGCCTGCCTGGCCGCGATGGACGAGCACCAGCCCTGGTTCCGCCGCCTCGACGCCGACCAGCGCGCCGGCGTCCTGCTCGTGACCCAGACCGGGGTGGCCAACTTCGTCGCCTGGCTCGGGGAGCGCGGCGAGACGATCCGGCTGACGGCGGAGGCGTTCCGCATCGCCCCCCGCGACCTGGCGCAGCGGCTCTCGCTGCGCCAGACCGTCGATCTCGTCCGGATCGCCACCGACGTCTTCGAACGGCACCTGCCGCCGCTCGCGGCCGACGACGCCGAACACCGCGTCCTGGTCGAGTCGATCCTGCGGTTCGGCCGGGAGATCGCCTTCGCGGCGGCCACGGTCTACGCGGGCGCCGCCGAGACACGCGGGGCCTGGGACGCCCGGCAGGAGGCGCTCGTCGTCGACGCCGTGGTGCGCGGCGAGGCCGACGACGCGCTGGTGTCCCGCGCGTCGGCCCTGGGCTGGGACCCGGCGGCGGCCGTCCGCGTGGTGGTCGGCAGCCCGGCCGTCGACGCGCCGCAGGAGCCCGTCCGGTTGCGGCGCGAGGCCGACCGGGGCGGGCGGGCGGTGCTCGTGGGCGTCCAGGGCAGCCGCCTGATCGTGCTGGTCTCCGAGCCGCGTGACGACGCGCCGCCGCTCGGCGGGCTGGTGCACGGCTTCGGGCCGGGCCCGGTGGTGGTCGGTCCCGTCGCGCCGGATCTCGCCGCCGCCCACGTGAGCGCGCGCGAGGCGCTGGCGGGACTGCGGGCGGCCCCGGGCTGGCCGGACGCGCCGCGCCCCGTGTCGGCCGACGACCTGCTCCCCGAACGGGCCCTCTCCGGCGATCCGGCCGCGCCGCGGCGGCTGGTCGCGACGTGCGTGGCACCGCTGGACGGCAGCGAGCTGCTCCAGACGCTGGCGGTCTACCTCGAGGGCGGCGGCGCCCTGGAGGCCTGTGCCCGCGCGCTGTTCGTCCACCCCAACACCGTGCGCTATCGCCTGCGCCGCGTGAGTGACCTCACGGGCCGCAACCCGGCCGACCCGCGCAACGCCCACGTGCTGCGCACCGCCCTCATCGTGGCCCGCCTGACCTGCTGACTTCTACAAACGAACCATCGAAGGACCCGGGTGACCGCAGCCACCCTTGTAGGAAAGCTCCAAACGCGGGGCAGCGAGTTGGTGCGTGCCGGTATCCCGCGCAGGCCCCGGCACCGTGTTCGCTGGTCCCCGTGATCGCTCTGCTCGCGCCCGGCCAGGGGTCCCAGACCCCCGGCATGCTGACGCCCTGGCTCGACGACCCGGCCGCGGTGGAGTCCCTCGCCCGCTGGTCGGACGCGGTGGGCCTGGACCTGCGCCGGCTCGGCACCACCGCCGACGCCGACGAGATCAAGGACACCGCCGTGACGCAGCCGCTGGTGGTGGCGGCCGCCCTGCTCGCGGCCGCCCGGTTGGCGGACGTACTCCCGGCCGCGGCGGTGTCGGCCGGGCACTCGGTCGGCGAGCTGGCCGCGGCCGCCGTCGCCGGCGTGCTGACCCCGGACGCCGCCGTCGCGCTCGCCGCCGTGCGCGGGCGCGAGATGGCGGCCGCGTGCGCGCTGGAGCCGACGGGGATGAGCGCGGTGCTGGGCGGCGACCCCGACGAGGTGCTGGCGCGGCTCAAGGAGCTGGGGCTCGACCC
>CAXTTN010000075.1:0-23626 GCA_964247105.1 uncultured Pseudonocardia sp. | reverse complement strand
GTGCGGCGGGCGACCAAGATGATGGTGTCGGTGTCCGGGTCGGTGTCCGGGGCCGGGTCACCTGCGGGCGGGGCCTCGTCGGCCCGTTCCGCGATGTCGGAGCCCAGCCGGGCCGTCTCCAGCGCGTCGGCGAGCCGGGAGATCGCGAACGCCACCCGCTGCGCGCGGTCACCGAGCCCCTCGGTCTCCGCGACGATCCCGGCGACGCTGCGCCGGGCCCCGTCGAGCAGCATCGGCACCGTCGCGGTCGCCGTGCCGGTGGCGGTCGCGGCCCCGAGCGAGCGCAGCCCGGCCAGCAGCGGCCGCCGGACGTCCTCCACGGGGAGCGCGTCGGCTGCCGTCGATGACGCCAGCCGTCGCGTGGCCACCGACAGCCGCTCGGCGGCGAGCTCGGTGTCGAGCAGGTCGAGCTCGAGCGCGTTCGGGGGGTCGTCGGGTGCGCGCCGCTGCTCGATCCGGTCGGCCAGCAGGAGCGCCGTCTCGTTGAGCCGGGTGCGCCGGCGTCCGGCCTCGCGCAGCGCGGCGTCGCGCTCGGCCGGCTCGGCGGCGAGCACCTGGGCGACGGCCTCCACCAGCGCGTGCAGGTGGGCGCGGAAGGCTCGCGTCATCCGCTCGAGCGTGCGCCCGGTGTCCTCCCGGAACGCCCAGCCGCGCAGCAGCAGTGTGGCTCCGACCCCGACCACGACGGCCACCAGGAGCGACGGGATCTGCTCGACCGACGCCTTGAGGAACTGCGTGAAGAAGTACCCCATCATCGCGGCCATGCCCAGCGCGTTGCCGCGCGGCCCGTAGCGGCGCACCCACACCGCCGCGACCATGACCAGCACGAACACCACGTCGGCGACGACCCGGTAGGGCGCCAGCAGCGTGCCCGCGGTGACGGCCACGAGCGCGGGCGCCGCCATGAGTGCCGTCGTCACGCGCAGGCGCGCGAGCTCGGGCTCGTTCACGGCGAGGTTGCTGATCATCGACAGCACCGCGGCCATCAGCACGACGGTGACCGCCTCGCCGGTGAGCGCCCGCACCCCGGCCGTCACACCGACCGCCAGCAGCATCGACGCGACCGCGATCCCACCCAGCCGCAGCCGCACGAGCCCGGGGTCGACCCCCGTCAGCGCCGTCCGGAACTCCGCCCACGACGCTCGCCCGACCACGCGACCAGTCTCCCACCACCGAGCGCCGCAAGGAGCCCGCTCGTTGCCGTCTCGGGGTGGTCCCGGACGGCATCGAGCGGGCGCGATGCGGCTTCGGGCGGGCGTGGGTCAGCGGGGTCGGGCGGCGCCCTCGGCCCGGGTGAAGCCGCGGCTGCTCGCCGCCAGCGGGGTGGCGATGTCCTCGAGCGACCGGCCTTCCGCGTCCACCGCCAGGAAGAACGCCACGACCCCGCCGCCGATCATGATCGCGGCACCCATGAGGTAGCCGAAGAACAGCAGGATCGGCCTCGACCCGTCGCCGATCAGCGCCCCGTAGACGACCGGGGCGATCGCGCCGAAGCACTGGGCGATGGCGAAGAACACGGCGATCGCCTTCGAGCGCACCTCCAGCGGGAAGATCTCGCTGACCGTCAGGTACGCCGCGCTGGCGCCCGCCGACGCGAAGTAGAAGATCACGCACCAGGCGATCGTCATGGTCACGGCGTTCAGGACGCCCGCGTTGAACAGCACGGCCGTGACGGCCAACAGCAACCCGGAGACCACATACGTGCCGGCGATCATCTTCTTGCGGCCGATCGTGTCGAACAGGTGCCCGATCGTCAGCGGGCCGGCGAGGTTGCCGACGGCGAAGGCGATGAGGAACCACGGTGCGGCCGTCGAGTCGATGCCGAAGAACTTGCCCAGCACCAGCGTGTAGGTGAAGAAGATCGCGTTGTAGAGGAACGACTGGGTGATCATCAACGTGGCGCCGAGGACGGCCCGCTTCGGGTACTCCCGGAACAGCACCCTGGTCAGCGCGAGGTAGCCGATGTCCGTGGTGGGCTGCAGGTCCAGCGCCTTGCTCTCGTCGACCTCGGGCAGCGTCCGGCCCGACTCCTCGACCTCGTGCTCGATGTAGGCGATGGACCGCTCGGCCGCCTCCTCACGGCCGTTCATGACCTGCCAGCGCGGGCTCTCCGGCAGGTGCCGGCGCACGAAGAGGATCACGATGCCGAGCACCGGCCCGATCAGGAACGCCAGTCGCCAGCCCAGCGACAGGTCCAGCAGGTTGAGGAAGATCAGGCTGCCGAGCGTGCCGATGATGGCGCCCGCCCAGTAGGTGCCGTTCACCATGATGTCGACGCGGCCGCGGTAGCGCGACGGGATCAGCTCGTCGATCGCGGAGTTGATGGCGGCGTACTCGCCACCGATGCCCATCCCGGCGATGAACCGGGTGAGGTAGAGGAAGCCGATCCACGCCGCGCTGTTGCCGAGGGTGAGCGCGGTCAGCCCGCTGCCGACCAGGTAGACCGCCAGGGTGATCATGAACAGGTTGCGGCGGCCCAGCTTGTCCGACAGCCGCCCGAACCACAGCGCGCCGACGACCTCGCCCGCCAGGTACACCGAGGCCACCAGGCCCGCCGCCGCGGAGGAGAGGCCCAGCGTCTCCGGCTTGGTCAGCACGTCGGTCACCGAGCTCGCGATCGTGATCTCCAGGCCGTCCAGGATCCAGGCCACACCCAGCGCGACGACCATGCGGGTGTGGAACCGCGACCACGGGAGCCGGTCGATCCGGGCCGGTATCAGGCTCCGCACCACCCCCGGAGCAGGCACGTTCGCTGCGGTCGTCATGGCTGCCTCCACACTCCGGACGCCGCGAGCCGGCACCCGATGGCACGTGGTGCCCACCGTCGCCGCACGTCAAACCTGCGGTGCCCGGTAGGTTCCCGATGTCCGGAAAATGGGCTACGGCAGCACGATCGCGTAGTCGAACGAGCCGCCCAGCCCGACGACCTCGACCGTGTCGGTCATGACGCGGTGCAGGCGGAGGGTCTCGACCGTCGGGGGATCGGACGGCAGCCGGGTGGCGGCGCTGAACGCGCAGCCCGCCCCGAGCTCGACGGTGACGGCGAGGCCCGCGTCGTTGGTCACGGTGGCCGTGCTGCCGTGCACCCGCGCGGACTGGCGCTGCCCGCGCACGGCCGCCGCCCACAGGTCCACGCAGAACTCGTTGGCCACCAGGTGGCCGGGCCGCGTGTCGGCGTAGGACACGCGCACGACGTCGCCGTCGAGCCGGATCGTCTTGCGGAAGCGGCCGAAGCGCGCCGTGTCGTGCAGCACGAGCCCGGGGCCTCCCGCGACGCGTGACGCCCGGTCCTCCGCGAGCCTGCGATCGAGCTCCTCCAGCGTGGTGGGGGTCCGGTCGAGCGGCGCGCCGTCGTCGTAGGCGAGCGTCACGGACGTGTCGTCGCGGGCCACGACGTCGTAGGCGTTGAAGTTGTCCGGGTAGTACCAGTCGAAGATCCCGTCGTCGGGGGCCCCGTCGCCGACCGTGCCCCGCGCGGCCTCGACGTCGCAGGCGGCGTAGGCGTGGTTGGGCGTCCAGACGGTGTTCTGCGCGACGATGCCGTCGCACTTGACGCCCGCGTCGGAGGCCCAGTCGAGGTCGAGGAACTGGTAGGCCTTGAACGTTCCCGACAGCGAGCACGGCCGGCCGTCGACCATCGCGAACAGGTGCGTGATGCGGCCGCCGTTGAGGTCGACGACCACGAGCGCGCGCGTGTTGTAGAGGATCACGTTCGGCAGCGGGTCGTGATCCCACTGGAGGCCCTCCTTCCCCGGGATCCGCCACGGCGCCGGGGTCGCGAGCGCGGCCACCTGCTCGACCACCGGCCCGGAGTCGCGGTGGGTCTGCTCGCCGGGCTCGGTTGCCGCCCAGTCCGCCCAGAGCGCCGCGTACAGGTAGACGTGGGCGTTGCGCAGCTGCAACGACTCGGTGACCACGAAGTCCTCGGGCCCGGTGAACAGCGCGGGGTCGTCGTGCTCGCCCATGCGGGCCCGCTTCGACCACTGCGACTCGTGCAGGCACATCGTGACGTACATGCGGGCCAGCTCGTCGAGCTCGTTGGCCACCCGACGATCGGCCAGCGCCTGCTCCGCGCGGTCGGACACCGCGCCCAGGTTCTCGCCGAGCCACGCCGAGGGCAGCTCCCTCCAGACGGTGAACCAGGTGTCGAAGGCCAGCCCGAAATCGGGGTCGCTGGCCACACCGGGCAGCCGCCAGTGCAGGTTGATGTACGGGTCGGTGGCCGACACCAGGTCGAGGTCGCCGACGACGTCGGAGTCGTCGAGGTCGTCGGTGGTGACGGCCTGCACCCACGGGTGGGCGCTGATCCACGACAGCGCCGCCTGGTAGCGCTTGTTGTACTGCACCGCGGCGCCGCCGTAGACGCCGTCGAACCAGCCGTTGCCGCTGGCCTTGTCGGCGTCGTCGCTGTAGACGAGCAGGTTGGCCCGGCGCAGCACGGGCTGCGTGGCGAGCTCGATGAACTTGCACCGCATCGCCAGCGACACCTTGCCCCGCGCGGCCTCGGCATCCGACGCGCCGAACAGGCCGTCCTTCATCTCCGGGTCGATGAAGAGGATCTTGATGCCGGTGGTGCGGTCGCGCCAGAGGTACTGCCGGTTGATCCACCGGCCGTCGGTCTCGGCGTTCATCGCCGGAGCGGCGCCCGCCACCCGCGTGGTCGGGCGGCCGAGGTCGTCGGTCTCCTCGCCCGCGTCGACGACGACGTACTCCACCCCCGCGCCGACCAGCGCGTCGGCGACGTTGGGCCGATCGGTGACGATGCGGGAGTCGGGGTAGTAGACGGGGCCGTGGCCGCCGAGCATCGCGTCCATCGCGGCGGTGCCCCAGGTGATGGCGTCGAGGTTGGTGGCGGTGCGGTAGTAGGGCAGCCGGTGCGCGCCGAACCCGGCCACCACCGGCACCATGAGCCGGGACTTCACATCGGCGCGCATGCTCTCCAGATCGGCCGGACAGTCGTGCGCGAGCAGGTCGAGCAGGCCGCCGTTCATGGCCCAGAGCTGCTTGATCCCGTAGTGCCGGTGGGCGGCGAGGGTGAACTCGTAGCCGTCGCCGGTGTGATCCTCCCGGCTGCCGGGGCGGCTGGAGAAGCTCGCCTGCTCGTCGCGCATCGTCACCTGGGCGTAGGTGCGGGGCGGGGTGTAGTCGGTGTCCGCGGTGGCGAAGTAGTCGTTGAGGCCCTGGATCGCGAAGTTGACGAACATGACCCGCGTGCCGCCGGCCGCCTGCGGCTCGGACGGGTCGACCACCGTCGGGCCCGATCCGCGGCACGTGACCGAGACCGCGGGCACCGGCCCGCCGCCGTGCGGCACGGCGATCGTCACCGAATCGGCGGCCGTGCAGGCGATGGGCAGCCGGGCCGGATCGGGGCTCCGCAGGTCGAACGTCTGCGCCCCGATGCCGACGACGAGGTCGAGCAGCTCGGGCGCGGGGTTGGCCGGATCGTCCTCCAGCGCCGCGACGTCCACCCGGAACACGTCGAGCGCACCCGCGCGGCGGTGGTGCAGGACCCACGCCTCCAGCGCGTGGAACGGCCCGGGGATGTGGGTGGCGACGATCTCGGCGGGCCCGAACCCGGGGCGCACCGCGTACGTGGTGAACGTGTCGGACCGCGCCACCACCGGATCGTCCCCGTGGCGCCGGAGCGTGACCCGCAGGCCGTAGGTGACCTCGGCGCCCTCGGGGACGCCGGCCACCGTGCCCTCCAGGTAGGTGACGCCGTCGTTCATCCGGGCCGCCATGTCGAGGTACGGCGGCGCCTCGTCGAACGCGAACCGGCCGGGACCGGCGAGCTGCCCGCGCAGCTGCTCGACGAGCGCCGGCGTGATCCGCCGGACCGGGGCGACGGTGCGGAGCTCGCCGTTCACGGTGGCGTCGAGCTGCCAGGAGACGACCCGCAGATCGGGATCGGCCTCGATCCGGAACGGCAGCCTCATCTCGGTGGCGACCCGTGGCTGCGTGTCGAACGTGCCATGGATCACCCTGACGACCATCGTGACTCCTCCTGATGGCGTAAGCCGGGCAGGCGGATGCCCGCCCGGTTTCACCGTGCGTTACGCCTGAAGAGCAGCGTGCCCCCGCCGTGATACCACTTCTGTTTGACGATCTGCGGACGGGCACGTCAGGCTGGCCGTTCTCCGCACGCGAACGAGGAACCGCCACGAACGAGGGATGGCCACGGACGAGGGACACAGGGTGAACGCGCAACGGGCGCCGCGGCTCGTCGTGCGTGTCTGCGGCGACTTCGCCGCCTCGGTGGAGGACAGCGACGTGCCCCTGGGCGGTCCGCGCCAGAAGGCCGTGCTCGCCCGCGTGCTGGCCGGTGACGGCGAGGTCGTCTCCGCCGAGCAGGTGGTGGAGGACGTGTGGGGCGAGCGGTCGATCGACTCCACGGCGGCCTCGGTGCACGCCTACGTCTCGCGCCTGCGCCGGCTGCTCGGCTCGGCCGCGATCCCGCGCCGGGCCGGCGGTTACGTGCTGGACCGGCAGGTCATCACGGTGGACGCGGACCTGTTCGTCGCCGACGTGACCAACGGCCGCCGCGCGTTGGCCCGCGGGGACGACGCCGCGGCCGAGGCCGTGCTCGAATCCGCGCTGAACCGGTGGAGCGGCCCCTCGGCGTTCGGGGAGATGCGCGACGCGCACTTCCTCGGGCCCGCGGCCGCGCGCCTGGAGGAGCTGCGGGTGGTGGCGGGGGAGGCGCTGGCGGATGCCCGCGCCCGCCGCGGCCGGGCCGCCGACGACATCGCGCTGCTCGAGGAGCTGGCGGCCCGGGACCCGCTGCGGGAGTCGACCGCGCTCCGGCTCGTGCGGGCCCTCTACGCCGCGGGCCGGCAGGCCGATGCGCTGGCCGCCTTCGAGCGCTGCCGCCGCGAGCTCGCCGAGCAGCTCGGCGTGGACCCCGCTCCCGCGCTGCGCCGGGTGCACGCCGCCGTGCTCGCCCAGGAACCGGTGCTGACCACGGTGGCCGCGGTGCTGCCGACGCAGCTGCCCCCGCGCAACCGCTCGTTCGTGGGCCGCGACCGCCTGCTGGACGAGATCGAGGCCGCGCTCGACGACGACACGCGGCGCCCCCGCGCCGTGGCCCTCACCGGGTTGGCCGGCATCGGCAAGACCGAGCTGGCGCTGGAGCTGGCCCACCGGCGGCTGCGCGACTCGCGGGTGGCCTGGTGGATCGCGGCCGAGGACCCGGCGGGCACGGCCGCCGGCCTGGGGGCGCTGGCCGCCGCGCTGGGCATCGCGCCGTTCGAGCGCGGCGAGGACACCCGCGCGGCGCTGTGGGCCGAGCTGGACCGCTCGCCCGGCTGGATCCTCGTGTTCGACAACGCCGACGAGCCCGCGCTGCTGGAGCCGTTCCTGCCCGCCGCCCGCCACGGCGACGTGGTGATCACCTCGCGCAACCCGGCCTGGCGCCGGCTCGCCCGCCCGCTGGCCGTGACGCCCCTGGACCGCACCGAGTCGGTGGCCTACGTGACCGCGCGGACCCCCGCGGGCGCCGACGGCGCCGAGGACGACGCGGCCGAGCTCGCCGAGCTGCTCGGTGACCTGCCGCTGGCGCTGGAGCAGGCCTCGGCCTACATCGAGCAGACCGGGATGTCGGTGCCGGACTACGTGCGCCTGTTCCGGGAGCGGCACGCGGCGCTGCTCCTGCGCGACGCCTCCTCCTCGGGGCCCACCGTGGCCACCACCTGGGGCCTCGCGTTCGACCGGCTGCGCAGGCGATCGGCCGGGGCGGCCCGGCTGCTGGAGACGATCGCCTTCCTCGCCCCCGACGCGATCGAGGTGGCGATGCTCGTGCCGCTCACCGGCGACGAGCTCGACCTGCACGACGCCCTCGCCGAGCTGCTGCGCCTGTCGCTGGTGGACCGGGACGCGGGCGTGCTGCGCATCCACCGGCTCGTGCAGGACGTGGTGCGGGCGCGGATGACGGGCGAGATGCGCCGGGCCCGGCTGGCCGAGGCCGCGCGCGTCTGCACCACGCGATCGGCGGGGGAGGCGACGGACGCGCACCTGGTGTCGGTGGCGGCCCACGCGGAGGCGCTCGGCGCCGTGCCCCCCGGCCTGGTCGACGCGCTCGGGGAGCTGGCCCGGCGGTACGCCGACCAGGCGCTGTACCCGGCGGCCGAGCACGTGCTGCGGGTGGCGCTGCGGCTGCACGACGGCGACCGCGACCCCGTCGTGCGCGGGCAGCTGACCTGCCGGCTGGGGGAGGTGCTCGACGCCGCGGGCCGGCTGGGGCCCGCGCTCGAGCTGCACCACCGGGCCGTCGGGATCCTCTCGGCCGCGGTGGCACCGGACGCCGTGGTGCTCGCGCACGCCTACAACCGCCTCGGGCACGTCCTCAACTGTGCGGGCGAGGCCACGGCGGCCATCGACGCGCACGAGCGGGCACTGGCGGTGCTGCGCGAAGCCGGCCGTGACGAGCTGGCCGCCCCCGTGCTCGTGGACCTCGGCTACACGCTGTGGGGCACCGGGCGGCTCGACGGGGCCGGCGACGCCCTGCGGCGCGGCCGCTCGGAGCTGGAGCGGCACGGGCTCGCCGAGCACCGCTACTGGGCCCACGCCACCGGCGGGCTGGGAATGGTGGAGCAGGACGCCGGTCGGGTGGCCGAGGCCGTGGAGCTGCACCGCACGGCCATCGCCACGTTCGCGCGGATCTGCGGACCCGACCATCCCGACACCGCACAGGCGTTGGACAAGCTCGGCTACGCCCTGCGCCTGCAGGGCCACGCCCGCGCCGCGGTGGACGCGCACCGCCGCGCCGTGCGGCTGCTGGAGCGCGTGCTCGGCCCGGACGACTCGCGGGTCGGGATGGCGCTGACCAACCTCGGTCTCGCCTACTCCGACGACGGCCTCACCGCCCTGGCGGTGGCGGCGCAGAGCCGGGCCCGTGCGGTGCTGCGGGTGGAGCTGGGCGCGGCGCACGGCAGCACGATCCTGGCGGCCCGGCGGCTGGCGCTGGCGCTGGCCACCAGCGGGCAGGCCGCCCGGGCCCGGACGGTGATGAGCGAGGTGCTCGACATCACCGCGGATCGCCTCGACGGCAACCCGGCGGAGAAGGCGCGGATCGCCGAGGACGCGGCGGCCGTCTTCGGCGTGACCGGCGACCGCGCGCACACCTGACACGGCTCCGGCCGGCCCGCTCGCCGGACCGCTCGCCGTTGCAAGGTCGTTGCAAGCCACCTCCGGGATGGTGGGCGCCCCCGCGTAGTCCTCCAGGGAGTGAGCATGACCAACCTCGCCCCGGCCCCCGGGACCACCCGACTCGCCACCATGGACACCGACGAGCTCGTAGAGGCCGCGCGCGCCCGCGACCCGCTCGCGTGGGGCGAGCTGGTTCTCCGCTACCAGAGCATGGTGCACAGCGTGGTGCGGCCGTTCCGGCTGGTGGACGCCGACCGCGCGGACACCGTGCAGAACACCTGGCTGCGCGCGCTGGAGCGGATCCACACCCTGCGCGACCCCGAGCGCCTGGGCGGCTGGCTCGCGGCGATCGCCCGCCGCGAATCGCTCGCGACGCTGCGCCGCGCGGGCCGCGAGACGCCGGTGGCGGTCGACGCGATGGAGCTGCCCGCCCGCGAACCGGGGCCGGAGCCGGCCCTCCTGGCGCGGGAGACCCGACGTGCCGTGGCCGGAGCCGTGGCCGCCCTGCCCGCCCGGCGCCGGGCGTTCGTGCACGCGCTGTTCTACCAGCCCGAGCCCTCCTACTCGGAGATCTCCCGGACGCTCGTGATGCCCCCGGGCAGCATCGGGCCGACCCGGCAGCGGGTGCTCTGCACGCTGCGCTCCGGCCTCGCGGAGCGGGGGTTCCACACGCCGTCGCTGGTGTGACATCAGGGCGCCTCCTCGGGCGTCACCGGATCGGGGAGCATCGGCATCTCCAGTGCCGGGCGCCGACCCACCTGGGTGGCGCGGGTGACCGCGCGGGTGCCGAACCGGCGGTGCACCGCGTCGAGCGTGACGTCGAGCGCGGGCCCGGCCGTGGCATCGACGGCCGGCCCGGCCGTGGCGTCGAAGGGCAGCGCGAGCTGCACCGAGCTGTCGTCCTCCAGGTTGCCCAGCGACACCCCGAGCAGCGTGATGCCCTGATCCCGGATCATCGGCAGCGCGGCGGCCAGCAGCACGCGTGCGGCGTCGAGCAGCGTGGCGGTGTGGGCGGTGGCCTCGGGCAGCGAGTGGGAACGGGTGGCCCGGCTGAAATCGCCGAAGCGCAGCCGGAGCATCACCGTGCGGCAGGTGCGGCGCCCGGCGCGCAGCCTCCGGCCGAGCCGGTCGAGCGTGCCGGCGAGGATCGCGTCCAGCTCCTCGGGCGAGCGGAGCCCGCGGCCCAGTGCCTGTTGCGAGCCGATGGAGCGCCGCCGCGCGTGGTGCTCGACCGGGCGGGGGTCGTGGTTGTGGGCGAGCGCGTGCAGGTGGCGGCCCGCGGCCTTGCCGAGCACCGACACCAGCCCCGCCTCGCCCAGATCGGCGACATCGGCCACGGTGCGCAGGCCCAGCGCGTGCAGCTTGCCGGTGGTGACGCGGCCGACCCCCCACAGCCGCTCGACCGGCAACGGGTGCAGGAACGCGAGCTCGCCCTCGGGGGGCACGAGCAGCAGCCCGTCGGGCTTGGCGACCCCGCTGGCGACCTTGGCCAGGAACTTGGTGCGGGCGATGCCGACGGTGATCGGCAGCCCCACCTGCTCCAGCACCTCGCGGCGCAGCTTCACCGCGATCTCCAGCGGTGAGCCCGCGATCCGCCGCAGCCCGCCGACCTCCAGGAACGCCTCGTCGATGGAGATCCCCTCGACCAGCGGCGTGGTGTGCGCGAAGACCTCGAACACGGCCCTGCTGGCCGCCGTGTACGCCGCCATCCGCGGCGGCACCACGACCGCCGACGGGCAGAGCGCCCTGGCCTGGCGCCCGGGCATCGCGGTGCGCACACCGCGCGCCTTGGCCTCGTAGCTGGCGGCGAGCACGACGCCGGCCCCGACGATCACCGGCCGCCCGCGCAGGCGCGGATCATCGCGCTGCTCGACCGACGCGTAGAACGCGTCGAGATCGGCGTGCAGGACGGTGGCATCGGGGGACACGAACAGATGTTCGCATCCACCACCGACAGAATCGAGGTCGGACCGTTCGCGTTGGCGGGTGCCGTCGCGCTGATCGCCGTGGCGTTCCGGCCGCTGCGGGTGTGCCGCTCTCCGGGGCCGCATCCACGCCGGTGTGGTGCCGGGCGGGATCCTGTTCGGCGCCGGCTGGGCGAACCCCCGCTACCTGCGTGTCGACCGCGGCTCGTGCGACCTCTGACCCACCCGAGATGAACGTGGTGGCTGTTTCAGCGAGATCGAACAGCCACCACGTTCACCTCGCCGAGTGGATGGGATGGTGCGAAACGGCCACGAAGCGGTAGGTGGGTGGGGCACCCTTCCGGTGTGTCCACCGCGCTCTCGGGCCCGGCTGGCCCGTCGCGTTCCGGGGCTCGTCGGCCGTCGCGGCGGGGCTCGTGACGCGGGGACGGCTGCGCGGGCCGGGCTTCCAGCGCCTGTTCCCCGACGTCCACGTCCGCGTCGGGGCCGAGCCGCCCGACCTGAAGCTCCGCTCGCTCGCGGCGTACCGGCTGGTCGAGGGGCGTGGGGTGGCCTCGGGCTACTCCGCCGCGGCGCTGCTCGACGCCGACTGCGCCCCGACACCGGACGTGCCCGCCGAGGTCACGGTGCCCGGCGGCGGGCAGCGCGCACACACCGGGCTGATCGTGCACCGCGACCGGTTCGAACCGGGCGAGACCACCCTGGTCGGGGACGTGCGCTGCACGTCGCCGCTGCGCACCGCCTATGACCTCGCACGCCTCGACGACCGCGTCGAGGCCGTCGTCGGGGTCGACAGGCTCGCCAACGTCCATCGGTTCAACCCGGACCTGCTGCTGGACTTCGGCGTCCACTACCGCGGCGCCAGGGGGAACGACCGCATCCCCGAGGTCCTCGCGCGGGCCACCCCGTACTCCGGGTCGCCGATGGAGACGCGGCTGCGCCTGCTGATCGTCGACGCCGGACTTCCGCGCCCGCAGGTCCAGTGGGTGGTGCAGGACGAGCGGTCCCGCACCGCCGTGTGGCTCGACCTGGCCTGGCCCGAACACAGGATCGGCATCGAGTACGAGGGCGAGGTCCACGCCGCACCCGATGCCGTCCTGCGCGACGTCGGCCGCTACACCGGCCTCGTCGACGACGGCTGGCGGATCTACCGCTACACGAAGTTCGAGGTGTACGGGGAACGCGAACGCATCATCGAGCAGCTCACCCGGGCCCGCCAACGGCCGAGGTGAACGTGGTGGCTGTTCGATCTTGCCGAAACAGCCACCAGGTTCATCTCGGGCGTCAGTCGGGCACGCGGAGGTGGTAGTCGCCGGACTCCTCGTCCCAGTCCATCGTGACCAGGTCGCGGGCGCGGGCGGCCTTCGCGAAGGACAGGAACGTCGTGAAGCCGTAGCGCTTCTCGCTGAACCCGGGCTCCCGTTTGCGGAGCTGGTTCTTCAGCCCGCTGAGCTGGGGCCCGGACGTGGTGGTCTGCAGCTCGCTCACCACGTCGACGAGCAGGCGGAACGCATCGCCGTCCGCGGATCCGTCCTGGGGCAGCGTGACCTCGGGATCGCCCTGCGCACCCCCCTTGCGCAGCTCGACGACGTGCTGCGCCTCCAGGTTGCGCAGCAGCTCGCCGAAGCCGCGGAAACCGTGGTCGGTCTCGTCGAACGTCGGGTCCTTGCGGAGGATGGCCCGCTTGAGGCGGGAGGCGAGCACGGGGCCGTCGGTGTGGCGCTGCAGGCCGATGAGCGTCTGGGCCACCAGCGGGCCGATGTCGCGTGCCGCGGCCGGCTCCTCGGCGGGCGGCTCCGGCTCCGGTTCCGGTTCGGGTGCCGGGGCCGCCGCGCGGACGCGGCGGGCGGGCCGCCGCGGCGCCTGCGTCGGCTCCACGCCCGGCAGCCGGTCGTAGAACAGGAACTCGTCGCACGCGGGCGGCAGCAGCGCCGACGTGGACGACTGCACACCGATGCCGATGACGCGCTTGTCGAGCTCGCGCAGCTTGTGCACCAGCGGGGTGAAGTCGGAGTCACCGGTTCCGATCGCGAACGTCGTGATGAAGGTCCGCTCGAAGGCCATCTCGATGGCGTCGACGGCCATCTTGATGTCGGCCGCGTTCTTGCGCGAGCCGCCGATGCGCTGCGGGATCTCGATCAGCTCGACCTGCGCGCGGGCGAGCAGCCTGCGGTCCTCGTCGAACGCTGACCAGTCGGCATACGCACGTCGGGCCACTACACGGCCCCGTTCGGCCAGCGCGTCGGCCACCGGGCCGAAGTCGAACGGCATCACGCCGAGGCCGTCGCGGGCGCCGATCGCGAGGTTCTCGTAGTCGAGGAACAGGGCGATGCGCTCGTCGTCGTTGATCACGTGGTGCCCTCCCGGGGCCGGGGCCGAGATGACCCCCGATGGGGTCATGATCTGGCGAAAGCGACGCTGCGGCACCTGCGCGTGGTTACGTACTCCTCATCGATACCGCCACCGAGCGATATCGCCACCGAGACGGGGAACCCCATGCGTCGAACATCCCGTGCGGTCGCTGCCTTGATCCTCGCAGGGGTGCCGCTGCTCGTCTCGGCCGGTGGAGTGCCACCGGACGGTTCGTCGCCCTACCTGCCGGGCTCGGCGACCCGGGGCCCGAGCTCGGTGAGCGACACGGCCGCGGTGGCGGGTCCCGGGAGGTTCCCGGGCGAGCTGCTGGACCTCCGCAACTGGTACCTGACGCTGCCGTCGGGGGTGAAGGGCAGCCCCGACACTGTAGAGCAGCCGGCTCTGGCCACCTACGCCGACTCCTGGTTCGGCCTCGACGACGCGGGGGACGGCGTGGTCTTCACCGCCAACGCCGGCGGCGTGACGACGAAGAACACCAGCTATCCGCGTTCGGAACTGCGGGAGATGAACGGTTCGCAGAAGGCGTCCTGGTCGAACACGAGCGGCACCCACATCCTCGAGGTGCGCCAGGCCGTGCTCGCGGTCCCCCCGGCCAAGCCCGAGGTGGTGACGGCCCAGATCCACGACACGAGCAGCGACGTCGTCGAGATCCGGCTGGAGGGCACGCGATTGATCGCCCAGTACGACGACGGTAACGAGGACGTCACCGTCGACCCCTCCTACGTCCTCGGGACGCCCTTCAACCTGAGAATCGTCGCCGCGTCCGGCCGGATCGACGTGTTCTACAACGACGAGCGCAAGGCGGAGATCACCCAGGCCGGCTCGGGCTGGTACTTCAAAACCGGCAGCTACCTGCAGTCGAACCCCAGCAAGGGGGAGCAGTCGGATGCTGTCGCACAGGTGGTCCTCTACTCGGTGACCGTGACGCATTCGGCCTGACAGACCGCCCCACGATCACGTAGTGTGGTCAAAACGTCTCATTCGGTCGCTCATCCGGTTGAGCGGACTGCCCTGATGGACCAGTGACATGCCGGAAACCTGAGAGTTTGATTACGCCGAACGGCCTAGTGATCCACGGGCTTTTGTCCGTTCCGCAGCAGTCCGGCGCGTCTGTGCGACCTGTGGGCGCTCGGGCCGTTCAGATCTCCTCAGAATCACGGCGCGATCAAGGGCGCGGTCCCTATCGTCTGGACTGCGCAACACCCAACCGTTGCGTGCGGTCGAGTCGGAGCTCCCCACCGAAACGATTGCGCGGCCCGCAGAGCGCGGCCTTCACCACCGGTCGGCAACGTCGCCACGCTCTCTGCGGCGGCCGAATCGAATTCCTACTCGTCAGGAGTGTGCAGGTGGCACAGCAAGGCAACCAGCCGTCGAGGATCTTCATCGTCGGCTCGGGAGTGGTCGGTGCGGCGACGGGCGAGGGCTTCCGGGCCGTCGGTCACGACGTCACATTCATCGACACGTCCCCCAAGCGGGTCCGTGAGCTCGAGGAGCGCGGCCTGGACGTGCACACCACGCTGGACCTGTCGCAGGAGCCTGCGGCGTTCGTGTTCCTCACCCTGCCGACGCCGAACGAGGGCTACGCCTACGACCTCGACGCCTTCACCGCGGGCACCGCGGCCGTCGGCCGCGCGCTGGCGTCGGCCACCGCCGTGCACACCGTCGTCGTGCGCTCGACGGTGCCGCCGGGCACCACCGAGGGCCTGGTCAAGGGGCTCCTGGAGCGTCACTCCGGCAAGACGGTGGGCGAGGGCTTCGAGCTGGCCTCCAACCCGGAGTTCCTGCGCGCGGTCTCCGCCGAGCAGGACTTCCGGAACCCGTGGATGACGGTCGTCGCGAGCCGCGAGCCCGCCACCGTGGACCGGTTGACGGCGCTGCTGACGCCGTTCGGCGGCGAGCTGCGCACGTTCACCGACCCCGCGCAGGCGGAGTTCATCAAGTGTGCGCACAACATCTACAACGCCACGAAGATCAGCTTCTGGAACGAGATGTGGCTGGTCGCGCAGGAGATCGGCATCGATCTCGACCCGATCGCGTCCACCGTGGCCTCGTCGGCCGAGGGCTCGATCAACACCCAGTACGGGATCCGCGGTGGGGCGCCGTACGGCGGCGTGTGCCTGCCCAAGGACACCCAGGGCTTCCTCGGCTTCTCGGCGGGCATCGGCGTCGACATGCCGTTGCTGCGCGCCGTGGTGCAGACCAACGAGCGGCTCGAGGCCGTGGTCAGCCGTGAGGTCGAGTCGGTCTCCGAGCGCACTGTGTCGGGTGCCGACGTCGCATGACCCTGCCGGTCTACTACTACGTCCTGAGCACGCCCCTGGGCGTGCTGGGCCTCATCCGGTGGTCGTTCTGGCTGGTGCGGAGGATCCCCGCGGTCCTCTACCGGCCGATCGTCACCCCGCACCGGCTGACGATGAGCATCGTCGTCCCGGTGTACCAGGAGGACCCGGAGGTGTTCGCCGCGGCCATCGAGTCGTGGCTGCGGAACGGCGTCGAGGAGGTCATTCTCGTCATCGACGTGTCCGATCAGCTCTGTCAGGACGTGGCCAAGAAGTACCCGGTCACCGTGATCCCCACGGACGTGCCGGGTAAGCGGGACGCGTTGCGGCGCGGATGGAACGCGGCGTCGACGGAGCTGGTGGCTCTCGTCGACTCCGACACCGTCTGGGCCGACGACGTCGCGATCGAGGTCTTCAAGCCGTTCGCCGACCCCCGCATCGGGGGGGTCGGCACGCGGCAGAGCGTGTATCGGGGCAAGGGCTTCCTCGCCCGCATCACCGACATGTTCCTCGACCACCGCTACTTCGACGAGAACGCCAGCCAGAGCTATCTGGGCAAGGCGGTCTCGTGCCTGTCGGGACGCACGGCGATCTACCGCCGTGCGCTCCTGATGGAGATCGAGGAAGAGTTCATGCACGAGACGTTCTGGGGCGTCCCGTGCCTGTCGGGTGACGACAAGCGGCTCACCACGCTGATCATGGAGCACGGCCACCTCACCTACATGCAGCGCAGTGCCGAGGTGTGGTCGACGTTCCCGAACACGTGGAAGATCTTCTTCAAGCAGCGCCTGCGATGGGCGCGCAACACCTGGCGTTCGGACCTGCGCGCCCTGTCGCACAAGTGGGTGTGGCGGCACCCGTTCCTCGCGTTCACGATGGTCGACAAGGCGGTCAGTGGCTTCACGCTGATGCTCGGACCGACGTTCCTGGTGCTGTCGATCGTCCGGCAGAACTGGCTGTTCGTCGGGATCCTGTTGGCGTGGTGGCAGCTGAGCCGCTCGGCCAAGCTGCTCCCGCACATCCGACGCCGGCCGTCGTCGTTCCTCTTCATCCTCCCGTACGTCGGCGTGTCGTGGATCATGGCGCTGATCAAGCTCAACGCCCTGCTCACGATCCGCAAGCAGCGCTGGCTCACCCGCCAGGTGGCCGTGGAGAACGGCGTGGTCGTCCGCACCGAGGGCGCGGGCGACGGCGTACCGGCCGGCGAGGCCACCCAGCCGGTGGCGCCGTCGTGGCCCGCCGGCACGGCCCGGCCGGGCCCGGCTCCCGTCCGGGTACCCGCGGCGCGCGTCGCCGACCAGCCGACCGGTCCCGCGCCCCGCGCCGGTGGCCCGCCACAGGGCGTGCCACAGGGCGCGCCACAGGGCAGGCCGTCGCGGCCCGGCCCGGTCCCGGTCCCTCCGGCGCAGCGCAGCCGGAGCCAGCATCCCGACGAGGCCAAGACGGAGGCGATCCCGGTATGGGTGGGACGACGGTGAGCGCGGGCCGCTGGGCCCGCAGCCTGCTGCTCGTCGGGGCGGTCGCCACGACGGTGCTCGGTGGGGCGTCCGTGGCCTCGGCCCAGGGCTCGGTCGTCCCGCCGGGACAGGGCCAGCAGGGACCAGGGCAGCAGGGACAGGGACAACAGGGGCAGGGGCAGGCGCAGCAGGGGTCGGTCCAGCCCCCGGCCGCCACCACCGCCGCTCCGGCGCCCACGACGAAGGCCCCCGCGCCCACCACGGCCCCCCCGGCCGCCACCACGCCGCCGTCCACGGTGGCGGCGGCCCCCACCGCGCCCCCGGCGACCGCCGTCGTGCCGGTCGCGCCCACGCTGACCCCTGAGCAGCTCGCCAAACTCCAGGAGCGCCAGGCGAGGGAGGCGGCCCAGCGGGCCGCCGCCGCCGATCGCGCGCGGTCGTCGTGGACCAAGCACGAGCAGGCCAACCGGCTGATCATCGTGCGCGACCGCACGGTCGACACCGTGCTCAACGGCCAGCTCCAGAACCAGGTGCCCCGCACCGAGGGCCAGCTGACGTTGGAGGCCCTCGCCGGGTACCTCCCCGACTCCTGGGCCTCGATCTCGGGCGACACCGCACGCCTGTCCGCGACGCTCGTGCTCAGCCCCGGCACGGCGGCCGATTTCGGCGGGGCGATCCGCACCCTCAAGCTCACCGGCGGCGACACCGCGGCGAGCGCCGCGTCGATCTACACCGGCGGCGGCCACCTCACCCTGCACGACATCACCGTGGGCTCCGCCGACGTCAACACCGGCGCGGCCATGCCGCCGGGCCCCGGGCGTCCCTTCATCGTCGTGTCGCAGGACGGCAGGTTCGACGCCACCGACGCGACGCTGGGCGATCTCGGCACACCGCTCGCCGACCCGAACAGCCAACCGGGCGTCGTGTTCGCGACCGGGAGCACCGGCTCGCTCGTGCGCACCTCCGTGCAGCGCAACAGCGCCGGGGTCAAGCTCTCCGGCGCCCGCAACGTGCGCCTCGACGGCCTGACCATCAGCGACTCGGCCGGCGACGGCCTCGTGCTCCAGGGCGACACCGGCACCACGATGACCGCGATCAAAGCGACCGGCAACAAGGCCAACGGGGTGCTGGTCAGCGGCCCGTCGTCGGACCGCCCGATCACGAACATCACCACCGAGGGCAACACCGGGTACGGCCTCGCCGTCGTCGGCCAGGCCAAGCCCCAGATCAGCGCGATCGCCACGGCGAACGACGGCGCGGGCGGCCTGCGGCTCAACAGCACCACCGACGCCTCGGTCACCGACCTCACCGCCACCAACCAGCCGATCGGCGTGTACGCGCACGTCGGAAGCGCCCGCGCCACGATCGGCAAGATCGCGGTCACGGGCGGGCGGCGCGGCGTGGTCCTCGACAAGACCACGAAGGGGATGACGCTGAAGGACAGCACGATCGCCTCGGCTTCCGTGGTCGGCATCGACCTCGGCGGCAAGCAGGTCGAGCTGAACGGCGTCCAGGTCAGCGACTCCCGCTCGGCGCTGCGGATCGAGCGCGGCGCCGACGCGATCACCACGACCGCGATGACGGTGTCGGGGGGCGACGACGGGATCGTGGCGAGCCCCGGCGCCACGCACATCGCGATCCGGGACCTGACCGCGTCCGGCGTCCGCAACGACGCCATCCGCACCGGCAGCGCGGACGCCGTGATCACCGGCGGGCAGATCACGGGTGGGTCCACCGGGATCGACGTCGCGGCCGCCACCACCATCACCGGCACGGCCGTGAGCGAGTCGAACGTCGGCATCCGCTCGTCGTCGCCGGGACCGGTCCGCGCGGAGCAGGTGGACGTCTCGACGATCGCGATCGGGATCAGCGTCGACCCGGGTGCGAACCTCGTGCTGGCCAACTCGAAGGTCCGCGCGCTGGAGGCGGTGCGCGGAACGCTCACCCAGGAGGGCGTGAACGAGCTGAGCCTGCCGCCGCTCAACCTGCTCGCCGCGATCGGCCTGCCGCTCGTGCTGTTCGCGCTGCTGCTGGAGGTGCTGCACGTCCTGCGCCAGCGCGGCGTGGACGGCAACCGGCGGCGGATGCCACCGCAGGCCGTCCCGGCCGGTGCCGGATGAGGCCCGTCGTGCTCACGCGCGTCCTGACGGTCCTGGCCGCGGGCCTGCTGCTGGGGGCGTGCGCGCCGTCCGCGCCACCGGCGCTCGTGCCCAAGGCGGTCAAGGCCACCGCCGCCGTCGACCCGGCCGCGCCGTGCACGAGCAAGCCCCCGGCGGCCGGCGCCGCCCCGGCGTCGACCGCGGCCGTCGCCACCTTCGACAAGGGCGCGAACAAGATCCTGCTGACCGGCGGCGAGCACGTGACACTGCCGGAGCTGAGCAAGGCCGTCGGCGCCCCGGCCGCGTTGCGCGAGCTCACCCCCGGCGAGTGGCTGCTCGGCGCGTCGGTGGAGATCCGGCCGGGCGCCTCGCTCGACATCGCGGCCCCGGACGTGCGGTGGCTCAAGATGACCAGCAACAAGGGTTCGGCGTTCGTCTCGATCAAGGCGCTCGGCGGCGGTCTCGACGTCACGGGCACCTGCATCACGTCGTGGGACACGGTGGCGAAGAAGATCGACGACAACTACGCCGACGGGCGCAGCTTCATCCTGGCCCGCGACGACGCCACCATGAACCTCGACTACGCCGAGCTGCACTTCCTCGGGTTCGGCTCCGGTGAGTCCTACGGGCTCGCCTGGCGCCTCGGGCGCACCACCGGCCGGATCACCCACAGCGTGGTGTCCGACATGTACTTCGGGATGTACTCCTACCAGGTGACCGGGCTGGAGATCACCGACAACGAGTTCTTCCACAACGCCGTGTACGGCATCGACCCGCACACGAGCTCGAAGAACCTCAAGATCCAGCGCAACGTCGTGCACGACAACGGCAAGCACGGGATCATCCTCGCCGAGAAGTGCACCGACTCCGTGATCAGCGACAACACCGTCTACAACAACGGCCACCACGGCATCGTGCTCTACCTCGACTCCAACTCGAACACCGTGGAGAACAACGACTCGTTCGGCAACCAGGCGCAGGGTCTCAACATCAACGAGGCCTCGTCGAACACGATCCGCAACAACCGGATGTACAACAACCTCGAGTCCGGGATGGGCATCGGCCAGGGCGCCAACGCGAACGTCCTGGAGCAGAACGACATCCGCGGCAACCAGCAGGACGGCATCCGGCTGTTCACCGACGCCACCAGCACCACGGTCAGCAACAACATCATCGGCCAGAACGGCCGCTACGGGGTCTACGTCGACAGCGACAGCCCGTTCGAGCTGAGCGGCAACACGATCTTCGGCAGCCGCGTCGGCGTGATGCTGAAGGGTGCGGCCACGGCGTCGGAGGGCAGCAACCAGATGTACGACAACAACCAGGCCAACATCAAGAGCGGCTGATCACGGTCGGCCGAGGGCTCGGCCCGGCACGCGAGCAAGGGACCTGGGTCCGGTGGTACCGGACCCAGGTCCCTCGTGTTCGTCGGATCAGCGGGTACGCACGGCGCCCGCGGCGGCGCCGGCGACGAGGCTGCCGATGGCCAGCCCGATCACCAGGTTGATCACGCCCGAGGCGGCCGCGACGGCGAGCGGGGCGCCGGTGGCCAGCGGGAGCACGGCGGCGGCCGCGGTGGCGAGCCCGACGATCCAGCCGAGGTAGGCCAGCGGCCGCGGGGTCGAGACCATGAGGACGTGCGCCAGGCCGGTGGCCGCGAGCGCCGCACCCGCGGCGACGAGGCAGAGGATCACGGTGGGCTGCGTGGCGAACGCGGTGGCGTGCGGGGCGTCCGGGACGTTGACGGCCAGCACCCGCACCACCAGCGTGCCGACGAGGCCGACGAGCGCGGCGACCAGCGCGGAGGCGAGCCCGCCCGCCCACAGCCGGGTGGCGTCGAGCACGGGTGCCGCACCGCGGGTGAGGCGGACGGTGGGGGTGTCGTAGCTGGTGAGGGTGCTCATGGCGGTCTCTTCTCTCCGGTGCCTGTGGGGTGTCTCCCCGATGGCTCCTACGATGCCCGCCCCCGAGCGCCGGCACCGTCGGCCGGCCGGCCCCTACACCGGACGATCCGGGGGTCCACCGATCGGCTGACACGGCAGCTCCACCACCATCACGGTGCCGGGGTCGCCCGGCGAGGCGCGCAGCCGCCCGCCCGCCGCCTCGATCCGCACCGCGTGCGAGGCGAGCCCGATGTGGCCGCGGCCCAGCGCCTCCTCGGCCGGGCGCTCGGGGAGGCCGATGCCGTCGTCGGCGACGACGAGCCGGGCCGTGTCGCCGGCGACCGACAGCGTGACGGCCGCGGTGCCGGCCTTCGCGTGCTCCGCCACGTTCGCGAGCAGCTCGCGCGCGGTGCGGTGGAGCAGGGCGTCGGCGGTGGTGCGCAGGCCGTCGGGCCAGCCGCCGGAGTCGACCTCGACGGCGAATCCGCCGCGTGCCGCCGCGGTGGTGGCCAGGTCGCGCAGGGCCGCGGGCAGGCCGGCGCGCGCGAGCACGGCCGGGTGCAGCTCGGCGACGGTGGAGCGCAGCAGGCGGGACGTCTCGTCCAGCGCCTGCTCCAGCCGCGCGAACGCCTCGGGGTCGCCGGTGTCGCGGGCGTCCTCGAGATCCTGGCGGGCGGCCAGGACGTACTGCAGCGCGCCGTCGTGCAGGAGCTCCGAGAGCGCCTGGCGCTCGCGCTGCTCGATGCCGGTGAGCTCGCCGAGCAGGTCGGTGCGGGCCTGGGCGAGGCGCCCGATCGTCCGCACGCGCGAGCGCTGGATCCGCGACAGGCCGATACAGCCCAGCGCGACGCCCGCCGCGACGGCGGTGCGCAGCGCCACCGACGCCCACGGCTCGCCGTTGGCCTCGCGCGTCGCGACGGCCGCGACCAGGTAGACGGCGACGGTCGGCACGACGACGGCCGTGCAGACCAGCGGCCGGAGCTGGGTGGCCGCCAGGACCGGGACCAGCAGGAACCCGACCGTGACGACGTCGGACGTCCAGCTGTCCGGGGTGGCCACGCCGGTGATCAGGGTCAGCGCGCCCAGCACCAGCACGTCGACGAAGAGGGCGAGCCAGGCCAGCGGCGTCGCGCTCGGGCGCCGGGTCCACACCGCGACCGTGACCGTCCACAGCGCGTAGCTCGCGACGATCACCGCGCAGGCGACACCGCCGCGCGCGGGCGGCACGGCGACCAGCGTCAGCGTGACGAACGCGAGCAGCACCCAGCGCAGCGCGACCTGCAGCCGCACCCCGCGGCGGGCGTGCTCGAACGCCACCTCGGTGACCGCCGTCATCCGCCCATGGTGGCACCTATGCTCTCCCGCGTGAGCGCTGGACGAGCCGGGGATCCGCTGGTGCGGGTGGTGGTGGCCGACGACCACCCGTTCTTCCGCGACGGCGTGGCCCGCGGGCTCACCCAGAGCGGCCGGATCGAGGTGGTGGCGGCGGTCGGCGACGGCCGCGAGGCGCTGGAGGTGATCCGGCGCGACGAGCCCGACGTGGCCCTCGTCGACTACGAGATGCCCGACATCGACGGCCTGGGCGTGGTGCGCGCGGCCGTCCGGGACGGGCTCGCGACCCGGGTGCTGTTGCTCTCGGCGCACACCGAGAGCGCGGTGGTGTTCCAGGCGCTGCAGGAGGGCGCGGCCGGCTACCTGTCGAAGGACGCGCGGCGCGCGGAGATCGTCGAGGCGGTGGTCGACGTGGCGCACGGCCGGACCGTCGTGCCCGCCGAGCTGGCCGCGGGGCTGGCGGGGGAGATCCGGATGCGCGCGACGGCGACGGGCCCGGCGCTCTCCGAACGGGAGCGCCAGGTCCTCCAGGCCTTCGCGCGCGGGCTGTCGGTGCCGCAGGTGGCCGCCGAGCTGTTCATCGGCGTCAGCACGGTGAAGACCCACACGCAGCGGCTGTACGAGAAGCTCGGCGTGTCCGACCGGGCCGCTGCCGTCGCCGTGGCGATGCGGCAGGGCCTGGTCGAGTAGCGATCACGAACCCATCTGGTTGTTGCCGTGGGCCAGGAAGTTCGCCAGCGCGGCCCGGGTGGCGGCGTTCATCGTGCCGGTCAGGGGCAGGTGCGCGTCGCGCTGCAGGTAGGTGATGGCCTGCGTGGTCTGGCTCGTCATCGTGCCGGTGATCGGGCCCTCGTAGTAGTTGAGCTGGCCGAGCTCGCGCTGCAGGGTCTCGATCGCGGCCGAGGGCGCCACGGGGGTGACGTGGCGCGAGGAGCCGCCGGACGGGATGACGGCCTGGGCGCTCGGCGCGGGCACGGCCGGCGGGGTGGCGACAGTCGCGCCGAGGCCCAGCACGACGCCCGCGGTGATGCCGGCCCCGGCCAGGAGGGCGGCGGAGGCGATCACGATGCTGCGGGTGCGGGTGCGGGTGCGGGTGCGGGTGCGGGTGCGGGTGGTGGCGGTGGTGGTCATGAC
>CAXTTN010000074.1:10320-23988 GCA_964247105.1 uncultured Pseudonocardia sp. | reverse complement strand
GCACACCGTCACCGAGCAGGTCACCGACCGCGACCTGGTGATCGCGCAGCTGCGCATCGCGGCGGGCAGCACGCTGCCGGAGCTCAACCTGACCCAGGACCAGGTGACGTGCACGGGCGCGGCGCTGCAGTGCCGCGTGACCACCGAGGACCCGTCGAACGGGTTCCGCCCCGACACCGGCACGATCAGCAACTACCGCTCGCCCGGAGGCCCCGGTGTCCGGCTCGACGGCGGCACCACACACACCGGTGCCGAGGTCAGCGCCCACTTCGACTCGATGCTGGTGAAGCTCACCTGCTACGGCCACGACTTCCCCAACGCCGTGCGCCGCGCGCGCCGGGCCATCGCGGAGTTCCGGATCCGGGGCGTGTCCACGAACCTGCCGTTCCTGGCCGCGGTGCTCGCCGACCCGGACTTCCAGGAGGGCCGCGTCACCACCAGCTTCATCGAGGAACGACCCGAGCTGCTGCGCGCCCGCCAGCCCGCCGACCGCGGCACCCGGGTCCTCAACTACCTGGCCGAGACCACCGTCAACCAGCCCAACGGGCCGCGCCCGCAGGTGGTGGAACCGGCCGAGAAGCTGCCGGTCTGCGACCTCGACGCCCCGGCCCCCGACGGGTCGCGGCAGCTGCTGCATTCGCTGGGTCCGGAAGGTTTCGCCGCACAGTTACGTGCGCAGACCGCCGTCGCCGTCACCGACACCACCTTCCGCGACGCGCACCAGTCGCTGCTGGCCACGCGCGTGCGCAGCCGCGACCTGCTCGCCGTCGCCCCGTACGTGGCCCGCACCGCGCCGCAGTTGCTGAGCCTGGAGTGCTGGGGCGGCGCCACCTACGACGTCGCGCTGCGGTTCCTCAACGAGGACCCGTGGGACCGGCTCGCCGCGATCAGCGAGGTCGTGCCGAACATCTGCACCCAGATGCTGCTGCGCGGCCGCAACACCGTCGGCTACACGCCGTACCCGCTGGAGGTCACCGACGCGTTCGTCGAGGAGGCCGCGGCCACCGGGATGGACATCTTCCGGATCTTCGACGCCCTCAACGACGTCTCCCAGATGCGCCCCGCGATCGACGCGGTGCGCGCCACCGGCACGGCCGTCGCCGAGGTGGCGCTCTGCTACACCGGCGACCTCTCCGACCCCGCCGAGTCGCTGTACACGCTCGACTACTACCTGCGGCTCGCCGAGCAGATCGTCGACGCGGGCGCGCACATCCTGGCGATCAAGGACATGGCCGGGCTGTTGCGCCCGCCGGCGGCTCGCTCCCTCGTCCGGGCCCTGCGCGAGCGCTTCGACCTGCCCGTCCACCTGCACACCCACGACACCGCGGGCGGCCAGCTCGCCACGCTGGTCGCGGCGATCGACGCGGGAGTGGACGCGGTGGACGCGGCGGTGGCGTCGATGGCCGGCACGACCTCGCAGCCGTCGCTGTCGGCGCTCGTCGCGGCCACCGACCACACCGAGCGCGCCACCGGCCTCTCGCTCGCCGCGGTGGGAGACCTGGAGCCGTACTGGGAGGCCGTGCGGAAGGTGTACGCGCCGTTCGAGTCGGGGCTGGCGTCGCCGACCGGGCGCGTCTACCACCACGAGATCCCCGGTGGGCAGCTCTCCAACCTCCGGCAGCAGGCGATCGCGCTCGGCCTCGGCGACCGCTTCGAGCTGATCGAGGACCTCTACGCCGCGGCCGACCGGATGCTCGGGCGGCTGGTGAAGGTGACGCCGTCGTCGAAGGTGGTGGGTGACCTGGCCCTGCACCTGGTCGGGGCCGGGGTGGAGGCGAAGGACTTCGAGGCCGAGCCGGGGAGGTTCGACGTGCCCGACTCGGTGGTCGGCTTCCTGCGCGGCGAGCTGGGCGACCCGCCCGGTGGCTGGCCGGAGCCGTTCCGCACCCGGGCGCTGGAGGGTCGCCCGCCGGAGAAGGCGGCCGTCGAGCTGACCGTCGACGACCGCCGCGGCCTGCGGGAGGACCGCCGCGTGACGCTCAACCGGCTGCTGTTCCCCACGCCGACGCGCGAGTACGAGGCACACCAGGAGTCCTATGGCGACACCTCGGTGCTGTCCACGAAGGACTTCCTCTACGGACTGGAACCCGACCTGGAGCACACCGTCACCCTCGAACAGGGCGTCACGCTGCTGATCGAGCTGGAGGCCATCTCCGACCCCGACGAGCGCGGCTACCGCAACGTCCTGGCCACGCTCAACGGGCAGATGCGGCCGGTGTCGGTGCGCGACACCTCGGTGACCACCGACGTCAAGGCGGCGGAGCGGGCCGACCGCGCCAACCCCAGGCACGTCGCCGCCCCGTTCGCGGGCGTCGTGACGCTGCAGGTGGGGGAGGGTGACGCGGTCGACGCCGGGCAGACCGTGGCCACGATCGAGGCCATGAAGATGGAGGCGAGCATCACCGCCCAGCAGGGGGGCACGGTCGGCCGGGCGGCGATCGGCACGGTCCAGCAGGTGGAGGGCGGCGACCTCCTCCTGGTGCTGGAGTAGCGCAACTCCCGAACGAACGAGTGGCACTTTCGTTCGATAGGTTCGAACGAGAGTGCCGCTCGTTCGGGGAGGGTGGGGACGTGACCCGGATCATCGCCGGTACTGCCGGGGGGCGGCGGATCCTCGTTCCTCCTCGGGGGACCCGGCCCACCTCCGATCGGGTGCGGGAGGCGCTGTTCGCCGCGCTGGACCACGATCCGGGGCTCGCCGGCTCCGCCGTCCTCGATCTCTGTGCGGGGTCGGGCGCGCTGGGGCTCGAAGCGCTGTCGCGGGGGGCCGAGCACGCGCTCTTCGTCGAGTCCGACCGCCGCGCCGCGGCGGTGCTGCGCCGCAACGTGGCTGCTCTCGGGCTCGGCGGCGTGGTGCGGGCCGCGCCGGCCGCCGCGGTCGTGAACGGGCCCGCCGACCGGCCCTACGACGTGGTGCTGATCGACCCGCCCTACGACGTCCCCGACGCCGAGATCGCGGGCTGGCTCACCGCGGCGGCGGGGAACGAGTGGTTCGCGCCGCACGTGACGGTCGTCGTCGAGCGCCGGTCCGGTGCGGCCTTCCCGTGGCCGAGGACACTGTGGAGCGTCCGTGAGCGTCGTTACGGAGACACGGTGCTGCACACCGGCGCCGGGTAGGGTCCGGCCTCGTGAGACGTGCCGTGTGCCCCGGCTCCTTCGACCCCCCGACGAACGGCCACCTCGACATCGTCGAGCGGGCGTCGGGGCTGTTCGACGAGGTCGTCGTCGGGGTGCTCGTGAACAAGAACAAGAAGAGCCTGTTCTCGGTCGAGGAGCGCATCGCGATGCTCACCGAGGTGGTCGCGCCCTACCCGAACGTCACGGTCGACTCCTTCCACGGCCTGCTCGTGGACTACTGCCGGGTCAACGACGTGCGCGCGATCGTCAAGGGCCTGCGGGCGGTCACCGACTTCGACTACGAGCTGCAGATGGCGCAGATGAACAAGCAGCTCTCCGGCGTGGACACGCTCTTCATGTCCACCAGTCCGGAGTGGAGCTTCGTGGCCAGCTCGCTGGTCAAGGAGGTCGCCACGTACGGCGGCGACGTGGCCCACCTGGTGCCCGAGTCGGTGCATCACCGGCTGCTCGAGCGCATCGCCGAGCGCGCGTAGGACACGCGCGACATCCCGCAATACGCCGATCGGGCGTCACGCGGTGAGAGGATCTGTCGCGTGTACCGGGTCTTCGAATCGCTCGACGCGCTGGTCACCGTCGTCGAGGAGGCACGCGGCCTCCCCATGACCTCGAACTGCGTGGTCCCCCGCGGGGACGTGCTCGACCTGCTCGACGACGTGCGGGAGGCGCTCCCCGGCGAGCTGGACGACGCCCAGGACGTGCTCGACCGCCGCGACGAGCTGGTCGACGACGCCACGCAGGAGGCCGCCCAGACGCGCGCCTCCGCCCAGGCCGACGCCGAGGAGGCGCTGCTCGGGGCGCGCGAGGAGGCGCAGCGGCTGGTGGTCGACGCGCGCGCCGAGGCCGAGCAGACCGTGGCGCAGGCCCGGCACGAGGCGGAGCGGGCACTCGCCGACGCCCGCGCCCAGGCCACCGATCTCGTCGACCGCGCCCGCGCCGAGGCGGAACGGCTCACGCAGGCCGGACGCTCGGTGCACGAGCGCCACGTCGCCGACGGGCAGGCCGAGCAGGCCCGTCTCGTGTCGCAGACCGAGGTGGTGTACGCCGCCCGGCACGAGTCCGCGCGCATCGTCGACGCCGCCACCACCGAGGCCGAACGGCTGCGCCGCGAGTGCGACGCCTACGTCGACGCGAAGCTCGCCGAGTTCGAGGACACGCTGACCAAGGCGCTGACGACCGTCACCCGCGGGCGCAGCCAGCTGTGGCGCGGCGCGCCCGCCGGCGCCGTCAACGGGCGTACGGGCACGGGCATGGACCTGATCGACTGAACCGTTCGGCCGATCCGGCCGTGTTCCGGGACATGGCGGTACGACGGCCGGTCGAACCCGACCCCGACACGTGGTGGGCGCGGTACGGGCATCGACTCGAACCGTCCGGGGCCCCGACGGTCCCCGCCGACCGGGCGATCGAGCCGGGGCCCAACCAGTCCACGGGGCTCAGCACCGAGTCCATCCTGCGCGCCCGCCCCGACGAGCCCGGCGCCGGCTGGCGCCGTGCCGTGCTGAGGGCGTCGGGGGGTGCGGTAAACCCCGGGCTCAGCCCCGAGGAGCGGCGCCGCCGCGCGGTGCTGCACCGCATCCGCCGCCCGCTGCTGCAGGCGCACCACGTCGCCGTCACGTCGATCAAGGGCGGCGTCGGCAAGACGACGGTCGCCACCCTGGTGGGCCTGGTCATGGCCGAGCACCGGGGCGACCGCGTGATGGTCATGGACGCCAACCCGGACGCCGGCACGCTGGCCGACCGGCTCACCGGCGAGTCCACGGTGACGGTCCGCGAGCTGCTGCGCGACCTCGACCGCATCCACACCTGGACCGACATGTCGCGCTACACGAGCCTCGCCGGCCGCCTGCAGGTGCTCGCGTCCGAGCAGGACCCCGCGGCGGGCGAGTCGTTCAGCCGCCAGGAGTACGAGCGCATCTGCCGCCTGCTGGACCGCTTCTTCGACATCGTCATCACCGACTCCGGCACCGGGCTGGTGCACTCGGCGATGGAGGGCACCCTCAACCTGGCCGACAGCGTGATCATCGTCGGGGCGCCGACCGTCGACGGGGCGAGCCGGGCCAGCAAGACGCTCGACTGGCTGCTCGCCCACGGCCACGGCGCGCTCGCGGCCGACTCGGTGGCCGTGCTGTCGTGCGACCGCACCAGCGAGGACGTCGACATCGTCCGCATCCGCCGGCACTTCCAGGCCCGCTGCCGGGCGGTGGTGGAGATCCCGCCCGACCCGCACCTGGCCACCGGGAGCCGCGTCGACCTGGCCCGGCTGCGCCCGGCCACGCTCGACGCGGCCTACGAGCTCGCGGCCCACCTGGCCGACCGTTTCGGCCCGTGACACCGGGGCGCCTACCCTGGACCCCGTGAGCACGCACCACCCCCTTCCGGGACACCCCGATCCGGCGAGCCCCTGGGTCTTCGGCACCCGGGAGCTCGGCCGCCGACCCGGCGCCGACAAGTCCTACACCCGCACCATCCCCGCGCCCGCCGAGCCCGACCGGCTCGGGCTGGAGACGATCGGCGTCCCCGCGGGGTCGCCCGTGGAGCTGCGCGTCCGGCTGGAGTCGGTCACCGAGGGCGTCTACGTCTCCGGCTCGGCCCACGCCGAGCTGGACGGGGAGTGCGCCCGCTGCCTCGATCCGCTGACCGACGACATCGAGGTCGAGATCGCCGAGCTGTTCGCCTACCCGGACAGCCTCACCGACGAAACCACCGAGGCCGACGAGCTCCCGCGGGTGGTCGACGAGTACGTGGACGTCGAGCAGACCGTCCGCGACGCGCTGGTGCTGGAGCTCCCGCTCTCGCCGCTGTGCCGCCCGGACTGCCGCGGCCTGTGCGCGGAATGCGGCGAGAAGTGGGCCGACCTCGCGCCCGACCACGGGCATGAGATAGTAGATGCTCGCTGGGCCGCTCTGCGTGAGCGGCTCGCTGCAGACTGACCACCCCCAGTCCGAATCGCTAGGAGATCTACCGTGGCTGTCCCGAAGCGCCGGATGTCGCGCTCGAACACGCGCTCACGTCGGTCGCAGTGGAAGGCCACTGCCCCCACGCTCGTCGCCTGCTCGAACCGCGCCTGCCGGGCCACCAAGCCCCCGCACATGGCCTGCCCCACGTGCGGCACCTACGACGGCCGCCAGGTCATCAGCCCGGCCTGATCGTCGGCCGAGCATGGTGGACCGTGGTCCCCTCGTCTCCTCACTCGGCGTCGAGGTCGAGGAGGAGCTGCTGACGCTCGCGCTGACGCACCGCTCGTACGCGTACGAGAACGGTGGTCTGCCGACGAACGAGCGCCTGGAGTTCCTCGGTGATTCGGTGCTCGGCATCATCGTCACCGAGCGGCTCTACCGCGATCACCCGGATCTCCCGGAGGGCCAGCTGGCGAAGCTCCGCGCGAGCGTCGTCAACATGCACGCGCTCGCCGGTGTCGCCGCCACCCTCGGCGGGCCCGACGGGCTGGGAGTCTTCCTCTACCTCGGCCGGGGCGAGGAGATGACGGGCGGCCGCAGCAAGGCCAGCATCCTGGCCGACGCCATGGAGGCCCTGATCGGCGCCGTGTTCCTGGAGCACGGCCTGGAGACCGCCCGCGGCCTGGTGCACCGGCTGTTCGACGGCCTGCTGCAGGGCGCGCCCCTGCTCGGCGCCGGGCTGGACTGGAAGACGAGCCTCCAGGAGCTCACCGCGTCGTCGGATCTCGGCGTGCCCGAGTACCGCATCGCCGAGGACGGCCCCGACCACCTGAAGGTGTTCACCGCCACCGCCGTGATCAGCGGCCGTGAGCTGGGCACCGGCGAGGGGCGCACGAAGAAGGAGGCCGAGCAGAAGGCGGCCGAGCTCGCGTGGCGCACCCTGACGGCCGAGGCCGCAACCGGCAACACGGCCGCCGCTTCCTGATCCCGTGCCCGAGCTGCCCGAGGTCGAGGTCGTCCGCCGCGGCCTGGCCGATCACGTCCTCGGCCGCACGATCGCGGCCGTCGAGGTCGCCCATCCCCGCTCGGTCCGCCGCCACGCCGAGGGCGGCGACGACTTCGCGGCCCGCCTGGCCGGCCGCACGATCACCGGTGCGCGGCGCCGCGGGAAGTACCTCTGGCTCGACCTCGACGGCGACGAGGCCCTGCTCGCCCACCTGGGCATGAGCGGCCAGATGCTCGTGGCGGATTCTCATCGGCCGGACGAGAAGCACCTGCGGATCCGCGTCCGCTTCGCCGACGACGGCCCCGAGCTGCGGTTCGTCGACCAGCGGACGTTCGGCGGGCTGTCGGTGCACCCGCTGGTGCCCGCAGCGGGCGGCAGTGTCGATGTGGCCTCCGCGGGAAAAAGCACGTCGGCCGGATTGCTGCCCGCGCCCGTCGCGCACATCGCCCGCGATCCGATGGACCCCGCCTTCGACCTCGACGCCGCCGTCGCCGGCATCCGCCGCCGCCGCACCGGGCTCAAGCGGGCGCTGCTCGACCAGACGGTGGTCTCGGGCATCGGCAACATCTACGCCGACGAGGCGCTGTGGCGCGCGCGGCTGCACTGGGCCCGGCCCACCGAGATGATCACGCGCAAGCAGGGCCGGGAGGTGCTCGCCGCCGCCGCCGAGGTGATGGACGCGGCGCTCGCGGCGGGGGGCACGTCGTTCGACGCGCTGTACGTCAACGTCAACGGGGCCTCGGGCTACTTCGACCGCTCCCTGGACGCCTACGGCCAGGCCGACCGCCCCTGCCGCCGCTGCGGCACCCCGATCCGCCGCGACGCGTTCATGAACCGCAGCAGCTTCAGCTGCCCCCGCTGCCAGCCCCGCCCCCGCCACCCACACCCCTGAGGATCGCCGCGCTGCGGTGCCGCACGTCACCGCGTCAAGAACGCGTTGGGACGACGGTCCCAACGGTCCCCGGAGCCGGATCATCGCCTCCATGACGCACGTCATCGCCGCCGAGGACCGACATCGGCTGACCGCATCCACCGGCCTCGCCGCCCTGGGCCTGGACGCGCTGGCGTCCTGCGCCTACGGGCCCGAGTCGATCGTGCTGGCGCTGGCCGTGGCCGGCTCGGCCGGGATCGGGTTCACGCTGCCGGTCACGCTCGTGATCGTCGGGCTGCTCGGCGTGCTCGTCGTCTGCTACCGGCAGGTGATCGCGGCCTACCCCGACGGCGGCGGCGCCTACACCGTCGCCAGGGACAACCTCGGGCCGCGCGCGGGCCTCGTCGCCGCCGCGTCGCTGGTGGTGGACTACGTGCTCAACGTCGCCGTCTCGGTCGCGGCCGGGGTCGCGGCGTTGACCTCGGCGTTCCCTGCGCTCCTGCCCTGGACGGTCGAGCTCTGCCTGGCCGTGCTCGTCGCGGTCGCCGCGGTGAACCTGCGCGGGGTCGTCGCGGGCGGGAAGTTGTTCGCGGTGCCGGCGCTGGTGTTCGTCGCCTCGCTGGTGGTGCTCATCGTCGTCGGACTCGTGCGCGGGGCGCCGCTCCACCCGCTCCCCGCCACCGACGCCGTGATCACGCCGCAGGCCGTCGGGATCCTGCTGATCCTCGCGGCGTTCGCGAACGGGTGCTCGGCGCTGACCGGCGTCGAGGCGATCGCGAACGCCACTCCTTCGTTCCGCTCGCCGCGGCGGGTGCGCGCCCGGCGCGCCGAGGCCGGGCTCGGCATCGTCCTGGGTGCGCTGCTCATCGGACTGGCCGTGCTGATCGAGCGGTTCCACGCCGGGCCGGTCGAGGGCCGGACGCTGCTGTCGCTGCTGGCCGAGGGCTCCATCGGCACGGGCTGGGGCTACGTCGTCGTCCAGCTCGCGACGGTGCTGCTGCTCGCGCTGGCCGCGAACACGTCCTTCGGCGGCCTGCCCGTGCTCGCGGCGCGCCTGGCCGCCGACGGCGCGCTGCCGCACGTGTTCGGCCTGCGCGGCGACCGTCAGGTCTACCGGGCGTCGATCGTCGTGCTGTCGGTGCTGTCGGCCGTGCTGCTGCTGGTGTCGGGCGGCGAGGTCTCGGTGCTGGTGCCGCTGTTCGCGATCGGTGTGTTCGTCGGGTTCGCGCTGTGCCAGGCCGGGATGCTGCGGCACTGGTGGGGCGAGCGCGGCGACCACTGGCGCAAGCGCGCCGCGCTGAACCTGTTGGGTGTCGCCCTGACCGGGGCGGCCGCGATCGTGCTGGCCGCCGAGAAGTTCTCGGCGGGCGCGTGGCTGATCCTGCTGGTCATCCCCCTGCTCGTCGGGCTGTTCGGCACGGTCCGGCACGCCTACGCGCGGATCGGGAAGGTCCTGGAGATCGACGCCTGCCCGCAGCGCCCGCGGGTCGCCGCGTCGGTCGTCGTGGTGCCGGTGGTGGGGATCAGCAGGCTGACCGAGGAGAGCCTGTCGGCCGCGCTGTCGATGGGCGACCGGGTCGTGGCCGTGCACGTGCTGCTCGGCGACGAGCCCGACGACCGGCGCGCCGCGGCGCAGCTGCAGCGGCGCTGGCAGGAGTGGCGGCCCGACGTCTCGCTCGTGATGCTCGCCGGCGTCGACGAGAACGACCACCCCAGCCGCGTGCTCGGCCCGGCGATCGCCCGCTACCTGCGCGGGCTCGCCGCGTCGGGCAGCGAACGGGTGCTGCTGCTCATCGGCGAGGTGGCGCCGGACCACTGGTGGGAGCAGGTGCTGTTCAACCGCCGCGGCGCCGTCGTGGCCCGCTACGCCGGGCGGCACACCGACGTCGTGGTGTGCCGTCTGCGCTTCCGGCTGCAGCCGCGGCAACCCCAGGTGCCGCCGCCGGACGCCCGCCGCGCCCGCGGGCTGGTGCTGCCGCGGGCGTAGGCGCTACAGCCAGCCCTTGCGCTTGAACGCCACGTAGAGCGCCAGGCCGAGCAGCAGCATCAGGAGCACGGCGAACGGGTAGCCCAGCGTCCAGTGCAGCTCGGGCATGTCGTCGAAGTTCATCCCGTACACCGACGCCACGAACGACGGGGCGAAGAAGATCGCCGCCCACGACGAGATGCGCTTGACCTGCTCGTTCTGCTCGTAGCCCTGCTCGTTCTGGCGCTGCCCGACGAGCGCGGCGTTCACCTGCAGGATGTTGGTGAGCAGCTGGCGGAACCCGTCGGTGCGCTCCAGGACGCGGGTGGCGTGGTCGGCCACGTCGCGCAGCGAGCGGCGCAGCTCCAGGTCGGCCTCGCTCGCCCGCTCCTTCAGCCGGTCCCGCAGCTCGACGAACAGCTCCTTCAGCGGCTCCACCGCGCGCTGGAACTCGATCACCTCGCGGGTCAGCGTGTAGATCCGCCTGGACGCCCCGGGATCGCCCTCGAAGACCTGCACCTCGATCTCGTCGATGTCGTTCTGCAGGCCCTCGAGGACGGGGCCGTAGTCGTCGACGATCTTGTCGAGCACCGCGTAGAGCACGGCGTAGGGACCGCGGCGGAGCAGGTCGGGATCGTCCTCGAGCCGGTGACGCACGGCCTTGAGGTCCGGCTCCTCGGCGTGGCGCACGGTGATGACGAAGTCCGGGCCGAGGAAGAGGTGGACCTCGCCGATCTCCACCACCTCGACGGGGTCGACGTAGCGTGCGGGCCGGAGCACGACGAACAGCACGTCGCCGTAGCGCTCCAGCTTGGGCCGCTGGTGGGCGTTGATCGTGTCCTCGACGGCGAGCCCGTGCAGGTCGAACTCGGCGGCGACGGCCTTGATCTCCGCCTCGTCCGGGCGCAGCATGCCGATCCAGCAGAAGCTGTGGCCGCCGTCCGGGCAGGCGCGGAGCTCCTCGAACGTGTTGTCCAGCGAGTCCGGTACGACCGCCCGACGCCCGTCGACGTAGATCGCGTTGTCGACGACGGACATCGCATCCTCCGAATCGCATCGCGCGGGCTCGTTGCTGTGGACCGGGCCCGGTCGAGCCCATCGCGCGGGCTCGTTGTGGTGGGTGTCAGTGGATGTGGCTCAGTGGATGTGGCTCAGTGGATGTGGCTCAGTGGATGTGGCGCTGCCAGTCGGCGGGGACGCGGCCGGACGGGCCGGGGACGGGCTGGTCGAGCGGGCGGTGGTGCGGGGCGGCCAGCTCGGGGCCCGTGAGCGCGACGGAGCGGGCGTAGTCCCAGAACCAGCCCTCGCCCGGCTCGAAGCTCTGCACCACCGGATGCCCGGTGGCGGTGAAGTGGGCGGTCGCGTGCTGCGACGGTGAGGAGTCGCAACACCCGACGTGGCCGCACTGCGCGCAGCGCCTCAGGTGCACCCACCAACCCCCGGCCGCGTCGCAGTCGACGCAACCGGTTCCACTGGGGGCGACGTTCGGATCGATCCCGTTCGACATGCCACCATCATCGCAGCAGCGTGCGCGCGACGTCCTTCCAGAGCGGGAGGTGCGGGTCGGTGCGGGGGTCGCGGTGGTCGAGCGCGTAGGTGAGACCGACCCCGCGCATGCTGGTGAACAGCAGGTCCCGGACGTGCGGGTAGTCCGCATGGGTGATGAGCTCCGGGCCGTAGAAGCGGTCCATCCCGGTCCGTACGGCGACGCCGACCTCGCGCTCCTCGGGCAGCAGCGCCACCCGCAGCTCCGCGTTGGTGCGCGCGGCCGTCCACAGCTCGACAGCGGCCCAGAAGTGCGGCTCGGAGAAGGTCTCCCACATCAGCTCGATGGCACGGTCGAGCCGTTCGCCGGGGGTGAGCTCGTCGTCGAGCTCGGCGACCCGCATCCCGGTGGCGCGCAGCCGCTCGGTGGCCAGGTGTCGGGACGCGGCGACCAGCAGCTGGTCGCGGGACGGGAAGTGGTGCAGCAGCCGCCCGCGCGAGACCCCGGCCCGGGCCTGGATCCGCAGCGTGGTGGCGCCCGCGTAACCGGACTCGACCAGGCAGGCGACCGCGGCGTCGAGGATGCGGGCCCGGCTGGTGGCCGTGCGCTCCTCGCGCCGGCCCAGCGGCCGGGGTGTGCTCACGGGTGCACCCTACCGCGGGACAGTCACAGCTGACCGGTTCCGTGCGGCCGCCGAGTTGCAGCATGGTGGCTTCACTCCCACTCCGTTGGAGCAGGGCCACCATGCTGCAACTCAGGGCGGGGGTGCCCCCGTTGTGGTGCCGACGCGGAGGTGGACGGGGAGCATCACATCGGCCGGCTTCTCGCCCGCCGCCAGCGCCATCGCCGCCGTGGCCGCGGCACGGCCCTTCTCCTCCGTCGGCTGGACGACGGTGGTGAGCCGGACGGCGCCGAGCCAGTGCAGGTCGGCGCCGTCGAAGCCGGCCACGGAGACGTCTGCGGGCACGTCGAGGCCGAGCTCCGCGGCGGCCTGCAGGACGCCGGCGGCCAGCACGTCGCTCTGCGCGACGAGCGCGGTGGGGCGGCGGTGGGCGGGCGCGTCGAGCAGGAGCCGGCCGGCCGCGGCACCCTCGGCCACGGCGTTGCTGGCCGTCTCGTAGACCGGGACCGGCCCGAACACGTCCTCGACGCCCTCCATGCGGTGTCGCACGTCGCGGTAGTGGGCGCGGGCGCGGCGGGCGGCGTCCACCCGGCCGCGCGTGCCGTCGAGGCGCAGCGGCATGGCGACGGTCTCGACGCGGCGGTGGCCGAGGTCGTGCAGGTGGCGGGCGACGTCGGCGGTGCCGCGGCGGTCGTCGATGTCGACGAGGGTGACGCCGTCGACCACCGGGCCCTCGACCACCACCACCGGCACCCCGCGCGCCCGCAGCGTCTCCAGGGCCGGGTCGTCCTCCAGGCCGCAGGTGGCGAAGATCGCGGCGTCGAGCGGGATCCGGGCGATCTGCTCGGTGGACGGGCGGCCGGTGTCGCCGGCGAGCAACAGCAGCCCGACGTCGTGGGCGCCGAGCACCTCGGCGATGCCGTCGAGCAGCTGGATGGCGACGGGATCGCGGAACGCGTAGAGCAGCCGCTCGCCGACGAAGGCCCCGATCACACCGCTGCGCCCGCGGCGCAGGGACGCGGCCATCGGGTCGGGCCCGGCGTAGCCCAGCGCGGCGGCGGCGGTCAGCACCCGCTCGCGGGTGGCGGCCGTGACGCGGGGGCTGCCGGAGAACGCCAGCGACGCGGTGGACGGCGAAACGCCGGCGCGCGCGGCGACGGTGGCGAGCGTCGGGCGTCCGGACACGGGGAGACGGTATCCGGTTGTGGGGGACCGGGGCGTCACGTATCGTCGAATCGATTCGATCGCAGCAAGGAGATCCCGTTGTCACCCGTTCTCGAGACCACCCGTGCCCGCACGGCCGTCGTGGTCGTCTTCGCCGCCAACGGGATCGCCTTCGCCTCTGTCGCCGCGCGCACCCCCGCCGTGCGCGACGCGCTGGGCCTGTCCGCCGCGCAGCTCGGCCTGCTCCTGCTCTGCCTGTCCGGCGGGTCGATCGCGGGCCTGCCCGCGTCCGGGCCGGTCGTGCAGCGCTGGGGCCCCGGCCGCACGGTGCTGGCCGGCGCGCTGTCGGTGACGCTGGGGCTGCTGCTGGTCGCGGCGGGACTGTTCGCCGGCGCCGTGGTGCCGGTGGCGCTCGGGTTCTTCTTCTGGGGCCTGGGCAGCGGCGTCTGGGACGTGGCCATGAACGTCGAGGGCGCCGAGGTCGAGGGAGCCGGTGCGCACCACCGGCTGCGCCTGGC
>CAXTTN010000074.1:0-10310 GCA_964247105.1 uncultured Pseudonocardia sp. | reverse complement strand
CGGGTGATGATGCCGTTGATCCGCGCCACGATCGTGTCGAAAAAATCGAGGTCGAGCGCCGCCTGGGCCGGTCGCTCATGCCCCGGCTGCACGCCGCGTTCAGCATCGGGACGGTCACGGGCGCCGGGGTCGGAGCCCTCACCGCGGCCACCGGGGTGCCGCTGCTCGTGCAGGTCACGGTGGTGGCGCTGCTGCTCCCGGTCGTGGTGCGCACGGCCACACGCCGCTTCCTGCCGCCCGGCGAGGTGTCGGTGGAGAAGCAGTCCTCCGGTGGGAGCGCGCTGCGGGCGTGGCGGGAGCCGCGCACGCTGCTCATCGGGCTGATGGTGCTCGGGTTCGCCTTCACCGAGGGCTCCGCCAACGACTGGCTCGCCGTCGCGTTCGTCGACGGCTACCGCACCAGCGAGACCCTCGGCGCCGTCGGCTTCGGGTTCTTCGTGGTCGCGATGACCGTCGGGCGCATGTTCGGCGGGGCGGCGCTGGAGCGGTTCGGACGCGTCGCGATCCTGCGGGCGATGGCCGGGCTCGGGGTGGCCGGGCTGCTGCTCGTGCTGCTCGGCGGGTCCACGCCCGTCGCGCTGGCCGGCGCGCTGCTGTGGGGGATCGGCGCGTCGCTGGGCTTCCCGGTGGGCATGAGCGCGGCCGCCGACGACCCGGCCCGTGCCGCCGGCCGCGTCTCGGTGGTCAGCTCGATCGGGTACACCGCGTTCCTGGCGGGCCCGCCGCTGATCGGGCTGCTCGCCGAGCACGCGGGCATCCTGCGCGCGCTCTTCGTGGTGCTCGCGGCGCTGGTGCTCGGGCTGCTGGCGGCCGGCGCGGCCCGGCCGCTGGCCGTGCCCGAGGACGCGCGCCGCTGAACCGGGCCCGGCCCGTGATCTCCGGGACGCACGGAACCGGTGCCGTGCCGTGCGGCAGGTGGTCATCGTGCGCGGAGCAGCCGGTCATGATCGGCGGCCACCGTGCGGTGTGGCCCCGCGCAGGGCGATGGTGTGCGGCCGGTGGCGATCACGTCGCGCGAACCCGGACGGGCGCCCAGGCCGTGGTCTCGACCTCGCCCCAGGTTACGGGCCTGTGCTGCACTTGACAGCGTCCTTCCCCGGCGGCGACGCTGTTGCGTGTCGTGCACGCCGTTCCGCACTGCGCTCCGGAGCCCTTGAATGATCCACGTCTGCGCCCTCGCCGACCTGCCCCGCGGCAGCGCCCGCCGCCTCCCGCTGAGCCCGCCGGTCTCGGTCTTCCACACCGACGACGGCGAGATGTACGCCATCGACGACACGTGCACCCACCAGGACGCGTCGCTGGCCGACGGGTGGCTGGAGGGCTGCGAGGTGGAGTGCCCGCTGCACGCGGCGGTCTTCGACCTGCGCACCGGTGAGCCGGACGGGCTGCTGGCCCGCAAGCCCGTCCGCACCCACACCGTCGTCCTCGAGGGGGACGCCGTCTACGTCGTGCTCGCCGACGCCCTCGACGCTGCGGCTGCTGTGTCATGAACCGGCCACGGCTCCGGTTCCCGGCCGCGTCGAAGGTCGAGGAGCGCCCGGTATGACGCCACGAGTCGTCGTCATCGGGGCGGGTGTCGTCGGGGCCGCCGTCGCCGACGAGCTGACCGCCCGCGGCTGGACCGACGTCACCGTCCTCGACCGCGGCGCACTCCCGCTGCCGGGCGGGTCCTCGTCGCACGCGCCGGGCCTCGTGTTCCAGACCAATCCGTCGAAGACGATGGCCGGCTTCGCCCGCTACACCGTCGAGAAGCTCGTCGGGCTCGACGTGTTCGACCAGGTCGGGGGCCTGGAGATCGCCACCACCCCGGAGCGCGTGCAGGAGCTGAAGCGCCGCCACGGCTTCGCGACGAGCTGGGGCATCCCGTCCCGGCTGGTCGACGCCGACGAGTGCGCGGCGCTGCACCCCCTGCTGCCCGCCGAACACGTGCTGGCCGGCCTCCACACCCCCACCGACGGCCTCGCCGCCGCGCCGAGGGCCGTCGCCGCGCAGCTCGCGCGCGCCACCGACCGCGGCGCCCGCGTGCTGGGGGAGCACCGCGTGCTGGAGGTCCTGTCCGAGCGTGGGCGCGTCACCGGCGTGCGCACCGACCACGGCGACATCCCGTGCGATCTCGTCGTCTCGGCCACCGGCTTCTGGGGCCCGCGCACCGGGGCGCTCGTCGGCCTGACCATCCCGTTGCTGCCGATGGCCCACCAGTACGTGCGCAGCGGATCCGTCGGGCGTCCCGTCGAGGACGCGGTGATCCTGCGCCACCAGGACCGCGACCTGTACTTCCGCGGGCACGGCGACCGCGTCGGCATCGGCTCCTACGCCCACCGGCCGATGCCGGTGGACCTGGACGACCTCCCGACCGTGTCGTCTCCCGCCCACCCGATGCCCAGCATGCTGCCCTTCACCCCCGACGACTTCGCCCCGTCCTGGGCCGACGCCACCGCACTGCTGCCGGCGCTGGCCGGGGCGGGTGTCGACACCGGCTTCAACGGCATCTTCTCCTTCACCCCCGACGGCATGCCGCTGCTCGGCGAGCACCCGGCGCTGCGCGGGTTCTGGGTGGCCGAGGCGGTCTGGGTCACGCACTCGGCCGGGGTCGGGAAGGCGCTCGCGGAGTGGCTCGTCGACGGCGAGCCCGGCGTCGACGTGCACGAGTGCGACCTCAACCGCTTCGAGGACGTGCAGCTCTCGCCATCCTTCGTGGAGTCACGGAGCGCGCAGAACTTCGTCGAGGTCTACGACATCCTGCACCCCCTCGACCCGCCCGTCACCGAGCGCCCGCTGCGGGTGAGCCCGTTCCACGCGCGCCAGGTGGAGCTGGGTGCGGTGTTCCTGGAGGCGTCGGGCTGGGAGCGGCCGCACTGGTTCGAGGCCAACGCCGGGCTGGAGGAGGTCGGGCGGATCCCCGGCCGCGGGGAGTGGGCGTCGCGGTTCTGGTCGCCGATCGCGGGCGCCGAGGCGCTGGTGACCCGCGACCGCGTCGCGATGTACGACATGACGCCGCTCAAGCGCCTGGAGGTCAGCGGGCCCGGCGCGCTGGAGCTGCTGCAGCGCGTCACCACCAACGACGTCTCCCGCAAGCCGGGCGCGGTCACGTACACCCTGCTGCTCGACGCGCGCGGCGGCGTGCGCAGCGACCTGACCGTCGCGCGCCTGGCCGAGCAGCGCTTCCAGGTCGGCGCGAACGGCAACCTGGACCTGGACCGGCTGCGCCGCGAGGCGGGGCCGGACACCCACATCGCCGACATCACCGGCGCCACCTGCTGCATCGGGCTGTGGGGGCCGCGGGCGCGCGACGTGCTGGCCTCGGTGACGCGTGACGACGTCTCGCACGCCGGCTTCGGCTACTTCCGCGCCCGGCGGATCCACGTCGGCGGCGTGCCCGTGACCGCCATGCGACTGTCCTATGTGGGCGAGCTGGGCTGGGAGCTGTACGCGGGCGCCGAGCTGGGCCTCCGGCTCTGGGACGTGCTGTGGGAGGCCGGGCAGCGCCACGGCGTGATCGCGGCGGGGCGCAGCGCGTTCACCTCGCTGCGGCTGGAGAAGGGCTACCGCAGCTCCGGCACGGACATGACCACCGAGCACGACCCGTGGGAGGCCGGGCTGGGCTGGGCCGTGAAGCCCCCGCGCGACGTCACGCCCGCCCGGCGGCTGGTGCCGCTGCTGCTGGAGGACGAGGTCGTGATGGGCGAGGAGCCGGTGTTCCACGCGGGCACCTGCGTCGGCTACGTCACGAGCGCGGCCTACGGCTACACGATCGACGCGAGCATCGCCTACGCCTGGCTCCCCGCCGCGGTCGCCGAACCGGGCACGCCCGTGCAGGTGGAGTACTTCGGCGAGAAGCTCGCCGCGGTCGTGGCGGCCGAGCCCCTGTTCGACCCCGAGATGAAGCGGATCCGGGCGTGACCGCCTCGCCGTCGAGCCTGGTCCGGACGCCGCCGGGCTCGGCCTACACCGATCCGGCCGTGTTCGCCGCCGAGCAGGAGCGGATCTTCGAGCGCACCTGGACGTGCGGGGCGCTCGCCGCCGACCTGGCCGCGCCGGGCGCGTTCCGCACCGTGACCGTCGGGCGCGAGAGCGTGGTGCTCGTCCGCGGCCGGGACGGGGCGGTGCGCGGCTTCCTCAACGTCTGCCGCCACCGCGGCGCGCGGATCTGCACCGAGCCCGCCGGGCAGGTGCGCCGCAACCTGCAGTGCTCCTACCACGCCTGGACCTACGACCTCACCGGCAGGCTCGTGGCCGCCCCGAACCTGACCTCGATGCCCGACGTCGACCGCGCCGAGTACGGGCTGCTAGCCGTCCACCTGCGAGAATGGCTCGGCTACGTCTGGGTCTGCCTCGCCGACGACCCGCCCTCGTTCGAGGCCGACGTGATCGGCGAGGTGGTGACGCGCCTCGGCGACGTCGCGTCCGTCGAGCACTACGGGATCGAGAACCTGGCGCTGGGCCGGCGCATCACCTACGACGTGGCCGCCAACTGGAAGCTCATCGTCGAGAACTTCATGGAGTGCTACCACTGCGCCACGATCCACCCGGAGCTCACCGAGGTGCTCCCGGAGTTCGCCGACGGCTACGCGGCGCAGTACTGGGTGGGCCACGGCGCCGAGTTCGCCCCCGGCGCGCAGGGATTCACCGTGGACGGGCGGGCCGGCGCCGCGCGGCTCCCGGGCGTCACCGACGAGCAGGACCGCCGCTACTACGCGATCACGATCAAGCCGCAGGTGTTCGTGAACCTGGTGCCCGACCACGTGATCGTCCACCGCATGACCCCGCTCGCCCCCGACCGCACGGTGGTGGAGTGCGACTGGCTCTTCGCGCCCGGCGTCGAGGACATCGACGCGGGCGTTGAGCTGTTCCACCGCGTCAACACGCAGGACTTCGACGCGTGCGAGCGCACCCAGCCCGGCATGGCGAGCCGCGCCTATCGCGACGGAGGGGTGCTGGTGCCCAGCGAGCACCACATCGCCCAGTTCCACGCGTGGGTGGCCGACCGGCGCGCGTGAGAACGCACTCAGCGCTGTCTGATCATGATCGAACAGCTCTCACGGCGTTCTCACGGACAGGGCCCGGTCGATCTTCGCTGCGATCTCGTCGGGTTCCCTATAGACCTCGTGCTTCGTGAACCGGTACAGGCGCCAGCCGTCGTCCAGCAGGTCCGTTCCGCGCGATATGTCGCGCAGCACCCGCTCGGGCTTCAGGTGCTCCTCGCCCTCGAACTCGATGCCGATCTTGTGCTGCGGATAGGCCAGGTCGAGCCACACCGCACGGCGGCGGCGCTCGTCCTGGACGGCCCACTGCACCTCGGGCCTCGGGAGCCCGCGGAGCACCAGCACCAGGCGGAGCCGGGTCTCCATCGGCGAGCCCGCGCGGCGATCAGCGAGATCGACGACGCGCGGGAGCCGCCTGCGGCCGCGCGCCCGCGGGTAGCGCTCCGCGATCCGGAGCACCTCGTCGGGTGTGAAGCCGCCCCTGTTGCTCAACCGGTCCACCGCCGCCACGGCCTCGACGAGCTCCGCGCACCACCGCGCCAGGTCGTACGCGGTGCGCCGGAAGGTGGTGACGGGAACGCCGCGCCGGGTGCACACCTCGCGCCGCAGCAGCGCATCACGATGGAGTGCGAATCCCGTGTGCGGATGCACACGCCCACCGGGAACGGTCAGCTCCGCGGGCGCGTCCCGCGGCCCGCAGGAGGCGTCGAGCAGCTCCGCCGCCGAGTAGCCCGAGAGGACGCCGCGGCGCCGGCCGTACTCGTAGGCCGCCAGCGAGCGGAGCGTCAGATCGGGCGGCTCGGCGCTCGTCCGCACGTAGACGTCGGGGAACAGCCGCAGGTAGCGGGGTCCGCGCAGCTGCGCCTTGGTCACGAGCCCGGCGCGCACGGCGTCGGACCCGCGGAACGCGGTCGGCCACCCCGGGACCGGATCGGCGGACATGCACCGAGCATCGCGGGACACCGCCACACCCCGTGGCGGTTCGGGGCAACTGCCCCGTCGTGAGAACGCACTGAGAGCTGTCGGGCCGTGATCGAACAGCGCTCAGTGCGTTCTCACGGGCCGAACCAGCCCATCCTCCGGCTGATCTCCGCCGCCCCGGCCTTGATCGGCTCGATCAGCTCCACGATCCGCGGCTCGTCGAGGCGGTAGGCCGGGCCGCTGACGCTCAGCGCGGCGATCACCTCGCCCGCGCGGTCCAGCACGGGGGCGGCGAGGGCGTTGAGGCCGGTCTCGTACTCCTCGACGGCCGTGGCGTACCCCGCTGTCACGGCCTGCGAGAGCTCGGCGTCCAGCTCGGCGGGCGAGGTCACGGTGTGTGCGGTGAACCGCTCCATCCCCGACGCCGCGAGCAGCGCGGCGCGGTGCTCCACCGGCACGTGCGCGAGCAGCACCTTCCCGCTCGACGTGCAGTGCAGCGGCGTCAGCCGGCCGATCCAGTTGTGCGTCGCGACCGTGGACGGGCCGCGGGCCTGGTCGACGTTCACGGCGTAGTGCTCCTGCAGCACGGCCAGGTTGATCGTCTCGCCCATCTCGGCGGCGAGGCGGTGCAGCACCACGCGGCCCTGCCGGGTGACGTCGAGCCGGTCGGACACGGCGCCGGCCAGCGGGATCAGCCCGAAGCCGAGGCGGTACTTGCCGCGGTCGGCCGCCTGCTCCACGAGCCCGCGTCCCTCCAGCGCGCCGAGCAGCCGGAACGCCGTGGACTTGTGGACGTCGATCTCGGACGCCACTTCGCTCACGCCCGCCTCGCCGCGCCGGGCCAGGATCTCCAGCACGCTGATGGCCCGATCGACGGACTGGACTCCGCCATCCCGAGGAGGGGCTGTGTTGCTCATGGCGAAACTATATGCATCAATCCGAACGCAATGCTTGACGCGCGGACAATTCCGAGCACGATCATCGGCGTGGCCAGCCTCTTCATCGACGGAACGTGGACCGCCGGCTCCGGCGGCACCGCCGACGTGCTCAACCCGTTCGACGCGAGCGTTGTCGAGCGGGTGGACCAGGCCGGCCGCGACGACGTCGACCGCGCCGTCGCCGCCGCCCGGGCCGCGTTCGACACGGGCATCTGGCGCGAGACCCCCGCGCCGGAGCGGGGAGCGCTGCTGCGCCGGATCGCGGACCTGCTGGTGCGCGACAAGGAGTCGATCGCCCACACCGAGACCCTCGACACCGGCAAGACGCTCAAGGAGAGCCGCATCGACGTCGACGACGTCACCGCGGTCTTCCGCTACTACGCCGACCAGGCCGACAAGGACCCCGGCCGCGTCGTCGACACCGGGATGGCGAGCGTGCTGTCCCGCGTCGTGCACGAGCCGGTGGGTGTCTGCGCGCTGATCACCCCGTGGAACTACCCGCTGCTGCAGCTGTCCTGGAAGGTCGCGCCCGCGCTGGCCGCCGGGAACACGATGGTGATCAAGCCCAGCGAGGTCACGCCGCTGACCAGCGTCCTGCTCGTGCGGCTCTGCGAGGAGGCGGGTGTGCCGCCGGGCGTGGTCAACATCGTGCTCGGCGACGGCCGGTCGGTGGGCGCCCCGCTCACCGAGCACGACGGCGTGGACATGGTCAGCTTCACCGGCGGCCTCGCCACCGGCCAGGCGATCATCCGGGCCGGCGCGGCGACCGTGAAGCGCGTGGCCGTGGAGCTGGGCGGCAAGAACCCCAACATCGTCTTCGCCGACACCGACATCGACCTCGCCGCCGACTGGGCCATGACCGCGGTGTTCCTGCACTCGGGGCAGGTGTGCTCGGCGGGCTCGCGGCTGATCGTCGAGGAGTCGATGCACGACGAGCTCGTCGCCGAGATCGCCCGGCGCGCGCGGCTGATCCGGCTGGGCAACGGGCTCGACGAGAACAGCGAGGTCGGGCCGCTGGTGTCCGCCGCCCACCGCGCCAGGATCGAGGACTTCGTGGCCTCCGCGCAGGCCGAGGGCGCCACGCTCGTCACGGGCGGGGCCCGGCCGGAGGGGCCGGACCTGCAGAAGGGCTACTTCTACCTCCCCACGATCTTCACCGGCGTCCGCCGCGACATGCGCGTGATCCGCGAGGAGACGTTCGGCCCGATCCTCACCGTGGAGACCTTCCGCACCGAGGAGGAGGCCATCGAGCTCGGCAACGACACCGAGTACGGCCTGGCCGGTGCCGTGTGGTCGCCGGACATGGCGAAGGCGCACCGCGTCGCGTCCGCGCTGCGGCACGGCACGGTGTGGATCAACGACTACCACCCCTACGTCCCCGCGGCGGAATGGGGCGGGATGAAGCGGTCGGGCAACGGGCGCGAGCTCGGCCCCACCGGGCTCGCCGAGTACCAGGAGCACAAGCACATCTGGCACAACACCGACCCCGCACCGTCGCGGTGGTTCTCAGGAGAGGAAGCGCCATGAGTACTACTGAGGATCGCAGCACCGACGACGGGATGGCCGAGTTCGGCTACTCCCAGTCGTTGGAGCGCAGCATCGGGAAGTTCGCCAGCTTCGCCGCGGGCGTCAGCTACATCTCGATCCTGACGGGCACGTTCCAGCTGTTCTACTTCGGCTTCGCGTTCGGCGGGCCCACCTACTGGTGGTCGTGGCCCATGGTGTTCGTCGGGCAGCTGATGGTGGCGCTGTGCTTCGCCGAGCTGGCGGGCCGCTACCCGGTGGCCGGATCGGTCTACAACTGGTCCAAGCGCCTCGCCGGGCCGACGGTCTCCTGGCTCGCGGGCTGGATGATGTTCACCGCGTCGGTGGTGACGCTGGCCGCGGTGGTGCTCGCCTACGAGGTGACGCTGCCGCAGATCTGGAGCGGGTTCCAGCTCGTCGGCGACGGCACCGGGGCCACCGACTTCGCGGTCAGCGCCGTGATCTGGGGCGCGATCCTGGTGGTGTTCACCACGATCGTCAACGCGTTCGGCGTCAAGCTGATGGCGCGGATCAACAGCACCGGCGTGTTCATCGAGCTGATCGCCGCCGTGCTGCTGGCGGTCATCCTGGCGTTCAACATCGTGAACCCGCCGAGCGTCATCGTCGACACGACCGGGTACACCGGCGGCCCGGGCGGCTACTTCGGGGCGTTCCTGATCGCGGCGATCGCGTCGGCGTACGTGATGTACGGGTTCGACACGGCCAGCTCGCTCGGCGAGGAGACCGTCGACCCCCGCCGCACCGGGCCGACCGCGATCCTGCGCGCGGTGATCGCGTCGTTCGTCATCGGCGGCGCCATCCTGCTGTTCGGGATCCTGGCCATCCCGGACCTGACCGACCCCGCGCTGGGCAAGAGCTCGGGCGGGCTGCAGCTCGTCGTGCTGCAGGTGCTGGGCGGCCCGCTGGGCAAGGTGTTCCTGGTCTGCATCGTCGTCGCGATCACGGTGTGCGCGCTCGCCGTGCACACCGCCGGCATCCGGCTGATGTTCGCGATGGCGCGCGACAACGCGCTGCCCGCGGGCGCGACGCTGGCGAGGATCGACCCCAAGCGCAAGACGCCGGTGGTGCCGGCGGTCGTGATCGGCGTGGTCTCGGTGCTGATCCTGGTGGTCAACATCGGCACCCCGGAGATCTTCACGGCGGTCACCAGCGTCGCGGTCATCATGATCTACGTGGCGTACCTGCTGGTGACGGTGCCGATGCTGATCCAGCGGTTCAAGGGGAACTGGCCCACCGCCGACGCGCCGAAGGGCTACTTCTCGCTGGGGAGGCTGGGCGTCGCGGTGAACGTCCTCGCGGTGCTGTGGGGCGCGGCGATGGCGATCAACCTGGCCTGGCCGCGCGCGGACGTCTACGGCGAGGGGCCGCTGCAGTACATCGCGTTCATCTTCATCGGCGCCGTCGTGGTGATCGGGCTGGCGTGGTTCCAGCTGCGCGGCCGCCACCACCTCGGGACGCTGCCCGAGCACGTGAGGGAGAACCTGGAGCAGGCACCGTGACGGCCGCAGGCACGTTCGACTACGTCGTCGTCGGCGGGGGCTCGGCGGGCTGCGCGCTCGCCGCGCGGCTGTCGGAGGACCCGGCCGTCACCGTCTGCCTGCTGGAGGCCGGCCCGTCCGATGTGGAGGACCCGGCGATCCTGCGGCTCGAGGACTGGATGGCGCTGCTCGACTCCGGTTACGACTGGGACTACCCCGTCGAGCCGCAGGAGCGCGGCAACTCGTTCCTGCGCCACGCGCGGGCGAAGGTGCTCGGCGGGTGCTCGTCGCACAACTCCTGCATCGCGTTCTGGACGCCGCGCGAGGACCTCGACGAGTGGGCCGCGTCGGGCTGCACCGGCTGGAGCGCCGACGAGTGCTGGCCGCTCATCACGCGGCTGGAGACGAACGACGGGGAGTGGGAGGGCCACGGCCGCTCCGGCCCG
>CAXTTN010000073.1:0-24121 GCA_964247105.1 uncultured Pseudonocardia sp. | reverse complement strand
CCGGTCCACCCGCGGGTCCTCGGTGAGCGCGGATCCGGCCGAGTCCGGGCCGTAGCCGTGCAGCACGTTGAGCACGCCCGGCGGGATGCCGGCCTCCAGCGCCAGCCGCGCCATGATCGTCGCGGACGCGGGGGTGTCCTCGGCCGGCTTGAGCACGACCGTGTTGCCCCAGGCCAGCGCGGGCGCGACCTTCCAGCTCTCCAGCATCAGCGGGAAGTTCCACGGCGCGACGGCCGCGACGACACCCGCGGGCTCGTAGCGCGTGTAGGCGTGGTGGCCGGTGTCCATCGGCAGCGCCTCGGCCATCGCGAGCCGGGCGTGGTCGGCGAAGAACCGGAAGTTCTGGGCCGCGCGGGGCACGTCCTTGCCGCGCGCGTCGCTGATCGGCTTGCCCATGTCGCGGGTGTCGGCCATGGCGAGGTCGTCGATGTGCTCGTCGATCAACGAGGCGAACCGGTGGATCAGCGCCCCGCGCTCGGCGAAGCCCATCCGCGGCCACGGCCCCTCGTCGAACGCCTTCCGCGCGGCCGTGACGGCCAGGTCGGCCTCCGCGGCGCCGCCGAGCGCTACCTGCGCCCAGGGCTCCTGCGTGTAGGGGTCGACCGAGTCGAACCGCGCGCCGTCCAGGGACTCGCGCTCCTCACCGTCGATGACGTGCCCGAAGAAGGTCACTGCTTGGCTCCTGCCAGCTCGATCGCCACGTCGATGATCATGTCTTCCTGGCCGCCGACGTAGCCCAGCTCGCCGACGCGGGCGAGGATGTCGTAGGCCGGGATGCCGTAGCGCTCGGCCGCGCGCTCCGCGTGCAGCAGGAAGCTGGAGTAGACGCCCGCGTAGCCCTGCACGATCGCGTTGCGGTCCATCGACGGCCAGCGCGGCAGGAACGGCTTGACGACGTCCTCGGCCGCGGCGAGGACCCCCGGCACGTCGACGCCGGTGGCGATCTCCAGCTTGTCGAACGTCGCGGCCAGCACCTCGGTGGGGGCGTTGCCCGCCCCGGCGCCGAGCGCGCAGAGCGCGCCGTCGATCTGCTTGGCGCCGTTGTTGTAGGCGAGCACCGAGTTCGCGACGCCCATCGACAGGTTCTGGTGCCCGTGGAAGCCCACCTGCGCGTGGTGCCCGATCTCGCGGACCAGCGCCTCCACGCGGACCTGCGCGGTGTCGAGCACCAGCGCGCCCGCGGAGTCGACGCAGTAGACGCACTGCGCGCCCGCGTCGACCATGATCCGGGCCTGCCGCGCCAGGTCCTCGGGCGTGGTCCGGTGCGCCATCATGAGGAACCCGACGGTCTCCATGCCCAGGTCGCGGGCCAGCCCGAAGTGCTGGATGGAGACGTCGGCCTCGGTGCAGTGGGTGGCCACGCGCGCGACGCGGGCGCCGGCGTCGAAGGCGCGCTGGAGGTCGTCGCGGGTGCCGATGCCGGGCACCAGCAGCACCGCTATGGAGGCCTCGGCAGCCTCATCCACCGCGGCCGCGATGAGCTTGATCTCGTCCTCGGCGGAGAAGCCGTAGTTGAACGAGGAGCCGCCGAGGCCGTCGCCGTGGGTCACCTCGATGACCTCGACGCCGGCGCCGTCGAGCGCGTGGACGGTGGCGCGCACCTGGGCCTCGGTGAACTGGTGGGCCATCGCGTGGCTGCCGTCGCGCAGGGTGGTGTCGGTGATCCGGACGTCGTGGCGGATGGCGGGCATGTCGCTCATGCGTGGGCTCCCAGCGTGGCCTGCGCCATCAGCTCGCCCACCCGGGCGGCCGCGGCGGTCATGATGTCGAGGTTGCCCGCGTACTCGGGCAGGTAGTCGCCGTTGCCCTTGACCTCCAGGAACACCGCGACCCGGCCGTTGCCGGACCAGTTCGCCCGCGGCTCGTCGAACTGCGGCTCGGAGCGCAACGTGTAGCCGGGCACGTACTCCTGCACCTGCGCGGCCATCTCGTGGATCGACGCGGTGATCGCGTCGCGGTCGGCGTCGGGGCCGATCATGCAGAAGACCGTGTCCCGCATGATCATCGGCGGCTCGACCGGGTTCAGGATGATGATCGCCTTGCCCCGCGCCGCGCCGCCGACCTCGGCGACCGCGCTGGACGTCGTGTGGGTGAACTCGTCGATGTTGGCGCGCGTGCCCGGGCCCGCGCCCCGCGACGCCACCGACGCGACGATCTCCGCGTAGGGCACCGGCGTGATCCGCGAGACCGCGTGCACCATCGGGATGGTGGCCTGGCCGCCGCAGGTGATCATGCTGACGTTCGGTGCCGCGATGTGCTCGCGCAGGTTCACCGGCGGGCAGACCATCGGCCCGAGGTGCGCCGGGGTCAGGTCGACGGCCTGGATGCCGGCCTCGGCGTAGCGCGGCGCGTTGGCGACGTGCGCCTTGGCCGACGTGGCCTCGAAGACGATCTGCGGCAGCGGGTCCTGGCGGAGCAGCCAGTCGACACCCTCGGCCGACGCCGCGATGCCCCTGTCCCGGGCACGCGCGAGGCCGTCGGACTCGACGACGCCGACCATGTACGCGACCTCGATCGTGCTGCTGCGTTGCAACTTCGCCAGCAGGTCGGTGCCGATGTTCCCCGGTCCGACGATGGCGGCGGTGACTGTGCCCATGGCGTCGAGGGTGGCGGCCGTCGGCCGGGAGCGGAACGTCGACGTTCCGTTCAGCGAAACACGTATTGCAACTCTTGTTGCGTTGCGACATGCTCGTCTACGCAACAGAAGTTGCGATGACAGGAGATCATGATGACCGAGATCGACGTGACGAGCACCGCGTTCGCGGTGGACGTCACCGCCACCACCGACATCGACGCCCCGCCGGACCGCGTGTGGGCGGTGCTCGCCGACACCGCCCGCTACCCCGAGTGGAACCCCTTCGTCCGCTCGCTCGACGGGCCGCTCGTCGCGGGCGGGCGCATCGCCGTCGGCCTGCAGCTGCCCGGGCGGAAGCTCCAGGCCATGCGCCCGACGCTCACCGACGTGGATGCCGGCCGCACGTTCGCCTGGCTCGGCCACGTCGGCCTCCCCGGCGTGTTCGACGGGCGGCACCGCTTCCGCGTCGAGGCGCTCGGCGCGGGCCGGTCCCGGTTCGTGCAGTCCGAGCGGCTGTCCGGGGCGCTCGTCCCGCTGTTCCGCTCGATGCTCACCGGCCCCACGCCCGAGGCGTTCGTCGCGATGAACGACGCGCTGGCCAAGCGAGTGCTCGATGACTGAGCCGCAGCGGCGCGGTCAGGCCGTGCTCGACGCCGTCCTGGACGCCACCCTCGCCGCGCTCGCGCAGCACGGGTACGGCTTCAGCGTCGACGACGTGGCCCGCGCGGCGGGCGTGCACAAGACGACGGTCTACCGGCGCTGGGAGACCAAGGCCGTGCTCGTGGCGGCCGCCGTGCAGCGGCTGGCCGACGCCGAGGTCCCGGTGCCCGACACGGGCGACCCGGTCGCTGACCTGACCACGCTGGCCGTCCAGGTCGCCCGCGCGATGCGCACACCCGCCGGCACCCAGGCGATCCGCGCCGCGGTCGCCGCGGCGGCGGACGACCCGCAGCTCGTCCAGGTCGCCGACGCCTTCCTGAACTCCCGGTACGCCGTCGCCGCCGACGTCATCGCGGCCGGTCAGAAGGCCGGCGCGCTGCGCGGCGACGCCGATCCCGTCCTGCTCTGGCAGGCCATGGTCAACCCCCTGCACATGTCCGCGATCTGCGGCAACCCCCCCAGCGACGACACCGCCCGGCAGCTCGTCGCCCTCGTCATCGAAGGAGCCCGCCATGTCTGACACCCGCGTCCTCGCCGGACACCGGCTGCACGCCCCGTACCTCGTCGCCGCGTTCGCGCTGCTCGGCACGTCGATCGCGCCGGCGGTGAGCGTCGGCGCTCCCTGGTGGCTGGTCGCGGCCGGGGTGATCGGCCCGGACCTGAGCTTCCTCGCCGCGATCGGCGCGCCGCCGCCCGAACGGCCCGGCCTCATGCCGCGCCGGGTCGTCCCGCTCTACAACGCGGTGCACCACTGGGCGGGCCCGGTGCTGCTGGGCGCGGCGGCGCTCGCCCTGGGCTCGGCACCGCTCGGCGTCCTCGCGCTCTCGTGGGCGAGCCACCTCGCGTGGGACCGCGGGGTCGGCTACACGCTGCGCAACCGCGACGGCTCGCCGCGAACGAGCTGAAGGGCCTGCCCGGCGATCTCCAGCTCCTCGTCGGTCGGTACCACCAGCACCGCCACCCGGCTCTCCGGCCGCGACACGGTGCGCGCTCCCCCGCCCGCGGCGGCGTTCGCCCCGGCGTCGACGAGCACGCCGAACCCCTCCAGCCCCGCGCAGACCCGCGCCCGCACGCCCGGCGCGTTCTCCCCGATCCCTGCCGTGAACACGATCGCGTCCACCCGGCCCAGCGCCGCGGCGTAGGCGCCGACGTAGCCCCGGATCCGGTAGCAGAACACGTCCAGCGCCTCCGCGGCGTCGGCGTCACCCGCCTCGGCGCGAGCCTGGACGTCCCGCAGGTCCGACGTCCCCGCGAGCCCGAGCAGGCCGCTGCGGCGGGTGAGCAGCTCCTCGATCGCGGCGAGGTCCATCCCGGCCTCGCGGTGCAGGTGGAACACCACCGCCGGGTCGATGTCGCCGCTGCGCGTGCCCATCACCAGCCCCTGCAACGGGGTCAGGTCCATCGACGTGTCGATGCTGCGCCCGCCCGCCACCGCCGCGGCGCTCGCCCCGTTGCCCAGGTGCAGCGTGATCAGCGCCAGCTCCTCGACCGGGCGTCCGAGGTGGCAGGCGGCGCGGCGCGAGACGTAGGCGTGCGAGGTGCCGTGGAAGCCGAAGCGGCGGATGCCGTGGCGGTCGGCCAGCTCGCGGGGCAGCGCGTAGCGGTAGGCGCGCGGCGGCAGGGTGCGGTGGAAGGCGGTGTCGAACACCGCGACCTGCGGGATGTCCGGGTAGAGCCGCCGCGCGACCTCGATGCCGAGGGCGTTGGCCGGGTTGTGCAACGGGGCCAGCGGGGCCAGGGCGCGGATCGCGGCCAGCACGTCGTCGTCGACGAGCGTGGGGTCGGTGAAGCGCTCGCCGCCGTGCACCACGCGGTGCCCGATCGCGGCGAGGTCGGTGGGCAGCGCGCCGTCGCGCGCGAACGCGTCGAGGACGAGCTTCAGGCCCGCCTCGTGGTCGGCGATCGGCTCCTCGACGACGTCGTCCGGCGCGCCCGGGACGCGGTGCACGAGCCGCGCACCCGCGACGCCGATCCGGTCGACCAGCCCGGAGGCGAGCTCCCGCTCGCGCGCGACGTCCAGCAGCCGGTACTTGATCGACGACGAACCGGTGTTGATGACGAGAACGGGGCTCACGACGACTGCGCCTGGATCGCCGTGATCGCCACGGTGTTGACGATGTCGGGCACGGTCGCCCCGCGCGACAGGTCGTTGACCGGTTTCGCCAGGCCCTGCAGGATCGGCCCGATCGCGACGGCCCCGGCGCTGCGTTGCACCGCCTTGTAGGTGTTGTTGCCGGTGTTGAGATCGGGGAAGACGAACACCGTGGCGCGCCCGGCCACCGGGCTGTCGGGCAGCTTGGTGTGGGCGACGCCCGCGTCGACGGCCGCGTCGTACTGGATCGGCCCCTCGACGAGCAGCCGCGGCGCGCGCTCCCGCACGTACGCCGTGGCCCGCCGCACGAGGTCGACGTCGCTGCCCGAGCCGGACTGCCCCGTCGAGTACGACAGCATCGCCACGCGCGGCTCGATCCCGAACAGCTCGGCGGTGGCGGCGGCGGAGACGGCGATGTCGGCGAGCTGGCCGGCGTCGGGGTTGGGCACGACGGCGCAGTCGGCGTAGACGAGCACGCGGTCGGCGAGGCACATGAGGAAGGCGCTCGACACCAGCGACACCCCCGGCGCCGTGCGGATGAACTCGAACGCGGGCCGGATGGTGTGCGCGGTGGTGTGCGCCGCGCCCGACACCATCCCGTCGGCCAGCCCTTGGTGGATCATCATGGTGCCGAAGTAGGACGGGTCGGCCATGACGTCGAGTGCCTGCACCAGCGCGATCCCCTTGTGTCTGCGCAGCTCCGCGTACACCTCCGCGAAGTGTTCGCGTCGCGGCGAGGTGACGGGGTCGACGACGCGGGCGCCGTCGAGGTGCAGGCCCAGCGCGGCGGCGCGGGCCCGCACGTCGTCGTCGCGGCCGAGCAGGGTGATGTCGGCGACCCCGCGCAGCAGCAGCTGCTCGGCCGCGGCCAGCACCCGGTCGTCGTCGCCCTCGGGCAGCACGATGTGGCGCCGGTCCGCCCGCGCCCGTTCCAGCAGGGCCTGCTCGAACATGAGCGGGGTGGTGCGGGTCGGGACGGTGACGGCCAGCCGCTCGCGCAGCTGCTCCTGGTCGACGTGCTCGGCGAACGTGCGGATCGCCGTCGCGATCTTCCGCCCGCTGGTCGGCCCGATCGCGCCGCGCACCCCGCTCACCGCCGTGGCGGTCTGGTAGGTGTCGGAGCCGACGGCGAGCACGGGCACCCCCGCGTCGCGCAGGCCCGCGACGAGCCTGCGCACGGCGTCGTCGACGAAGCCGCCGGTGAGCACCAGGCCGGCCACCGCCGGGTAGGTGCCCGAGAGGTGCGCGGCGAGCGCCCCCGCGATGATGTCGGCGCGGTCGCCCGGGGTGATCACGAGATCGCCCTCGGCCATGCGGTCGAGGAAGTGGGTCAGCCCCATCGCCCCGACGACGACCCGCAGCACCTCCCGCGGCGTCCCGGTGACGCCGGCCAGGCGTTCGGCGCCGAGCCGGGCCGCGACCTCGTCGATGGTGGGCGCGGCCAGCAGCGGCACCTCGGGCAGCACCGCGACCGGCACGTCGCCCGCGGCCGCCGCGGCACCGGCGTGCACGGCGTCGAGGAGATCGACCGGCACGCGGTTGCACACGGCGCCGAGCAGCACGCAGCCGCGCTCGCGCAGGGTGGCCAGGCCCTGGTGCATCGCGTCGAGCACCTGCGCCGCCGAGCGCCGCCGCCCGCCGACGACGAGCAGCACGGGGCAGCCGAGGTGGTTGGCGGCGTCGATGTTGAGATCCAGCTCGACCGCGAGCGTGGCCTCGGTGTAGTCGCTGCCCTCGACGACCACCACGTCGGCGACGGCGTTGAGGGCGGCGTAACCGTCGAGGATCCGCTTGAGGAGGGTGTCGTAGCCGCCGGGCCCGTCGAGCCGGCGGAGATCGGCCCTGGTCAGCGCGAAGGAGCGCTCGTAGCTCTGGGCGAGGCGGTAGCGGTGGCGGGCCAGCTCGACGGCGGGGTCCGGCGTGTCGGCGGAGGCGATCAGGGGGCGGTAGAACGCCAGCCGCTCGGCGTGGCGCGACAGCATCTCGGTGAGCCCGAGCACCACCGCCGACTTGCCGCTGCCCGGCTCCATCGCGGTGACGTAGACATTGCGCGCCATGGGGCAGATCCTCACAGATCCCAGGCGCGGGGACCACGACGTCGCAGCCCCCGTGGCGTCCTCGCAGCACGTCGACGCGCTGCGAGGACAACCGACGGGCTGCGAGGACTGCCTACCGTGCCAGGAACGCGACCGCCTCGGCCAGCGCGAGGTCGGTCAGCTCGGGGTCGTGACGGGCGCCGACGTCGCGCATGAACGCGTGCTCGCCGTTCGCGTAGACGTGCAGCGCGACGTCGGTCAGCCCGGCCGCGTAGAGGGCCGCGATCACCTGCAGCCGCGCGTCCGGCGGCACGTGCGGGTCCTAGGAACCGAAGACGATCATCAGGCCGCCGGTGATGTCGACGGCCCGGGCGAGCGACCCGGCGTCGGCGTCCGCGCCGAGCGATCCGTCCTGCAGGCCCGTCGGGTAGAAGCACACCGTCGCCTCGATGCGCGGGTCGAACGCGGCGCGGAACGCGAGGTGCCCGCCGATGCAGAACCCCACCGCGCACAGCCGGTCGACGCCGGGCAGCCGCTGGAGATGGTCGAGCACCGCGACGCGGTCGGCGTCGAACTGCGCCGTCGACGTCGCGGCCGCGCCCGCGAGCCCGGCCGCCTTGCCCACGTCGTCGAACTCCAGCGCGACCCCGGCCAGCTCACCGTGCGGGTAGATCTCGGGCACGCACACCACGAACCCCGACGACGCGAGCCGGCGCGCCGTGCGAAGCGTCGACTCGGTGAGCTGGAAGATGTCGGTGTAGAGCACCACGGCGGTACGCGGGCTCCGGCCCACCGGGGTGATCACGACCGAGCGGATCCCGCCGATGTGGACGTCCTGCTCGTGCAGCTTCACACCGCCGCACCCTAGACCGACCCGGGACCGACGTCGCAGCACCTGTGGTGCCCTCGCAGCGCGTCGGCCTGCTGCGAGGACACCCGGCGGGCTGCGAGGTCAGGCCGGCTGGCGCGCCGCCAGCGGGAAGTAGATGACCGCCGCCACCAGGGACGCCACCAGCAGGCTGACGTCCACCCCCCCGGCGATGCCCGAGAGCGGGCCGCTGAACAGCTGCGTCTGGATCGTCAGCAGGCCGGCGATCGAGCCCGCCACCCACGCGACGACGGCGGCGGGGTTCCAGCCCCCGCTGTACCAGTACCGGCCACCGGTGCGGCCGCGGTTGAACACCTGCAGGTCGTCGGCGTCGTAGTGGCCCTTCACTCGCAGGTACCCGATCCCGACGACGACCGCCCACGGCGCGCTGAGCTCCGCGAGGACGAGCAGCGCGGCGGCGATCGAGCCCTGGATGGTCGGCGCGAGCAGCCCGACGTACACGAGGACGACGCCGATCACCGCGATGATCACGGTGGCCCGGGACCGGGTGATCCGCAGCACGATCGCGTCGAGGTCGAGGCCCGCGCTGTAGAGCGACTGGGTGACGAGCCCGACCCCGCCGAACACCGCGAACGGGAGCAGCAGCACCGCGTACCAGAGCGGCGACTCGGCGGCGAGGCTGACCGTGAACGGCGCGAGCGGGTCGGTGAACGCGGTGGCGACGATCGCGCCGACCGCCGCGGGCACCACGAAGCCCACGAAGACGCCCGCGGACGCGATCGGCGCGAGCGCCCGCGTCGGGTAGCGGTCCGACCGGATGTAGCGGGTCCAGTCCCCGAGGATCGTGCACACCACGAGCGCCCCGGCGACGCCGACCGTCGTCGCGACCGACAGCCACGTCGGCCAGTACGTGCCGAGCAGGTACTGCCCGCCCGCGTAGTCCCACTTGATCGCGCCGCCGAACGCGAACGGCATGAGCACCATGAGCAGCCCGCCGACGACGGCGAGGATGGTGCTGGCCCGCACCAGCCACGGGAAGCCCCAGATCGCGACGGCCGCCGAGACGGCCGCGACCAGCGCGTAGGCCAGCGCCTCGGTGGCGAGCGAATCCGGCAGGCCGAAGAGCCTGCTCGCGACGGCGACCCCGGCCGAACCGCTGGTCCAGACCGTGAGCGCGACCGAGACCAGCGTGGTGCCCAGCCCGATCGCGCTCCCGATCAGCCGCCCGCGGACCCCGAACGCCGCGCCGGACGACGTGGCGTTGTTCGTGGCGGTGCGCGACCCGATGAGGATCAGCGGGAGCAGCAGCACCTGCCCGACGAGGGTGCCGACGGCGATCGCGGTGATCGTGTCCCACACGCCCAGCCCGAAGGTGATCCCGAGCCAGCCGAAGACCACGGCGCCCAGGCCGACGGAACCGCCGACGAACACGACGAAGAACGTGCCGGGTGTGGACGTCCGTTCGGCCTCGGGGATGCGGTCGGCGCCGTTGCGCTCGAACCCGGTGCGCGCCATGCAGTGTCCTCCCGACATAGCCCGTTCGGGCTACAACACTCGTTCAACTTCACCTTGAGTAGCGATCACGGAAAAGCCTATCGGCTCGACGGGTGCCGCTGTGAACCCGTCGTCGATGCCGACGAAACGCGCCCACCGGGCGGGGACGGCGAGCCGCGGGCACCGCTCCGCGAGCGTCGTGACGGCCGCCGCGGCGAGCATCCGGGCGTGGTGGACGCCGCCGCACCGGTGGTAGCCCGCCCCCCAGCCGACGTGGCCGCCGGTGTCGCGCCACGGGTCGAACCGCGCCGGGTCGGGGAAGTCCCGGTTGGCCGCGGTCAGCCACATCAGCACCTGCTCCCCCGGCCGCACCTGCACGTCGCCGACGGCGAACGGCACCCGGGCGAACCGGCTGGCCTGCGGGAACGGGGTGCCCAGCCGGACGGCCTCCTCGACCGCGAGCCGGGCGGTGCCGGTGTCGGCCAGGCGCGGCCACAGCCCGTGCTCCACCCCGAGCCCGACGGCCAGGGTGATCGCCGTGGCCGTGGCGACCGCGCTGACCGAGATCGCGTACACGATCCCCCACGACTCCCGCTCCGTGATCGCCCCCGAGGCCACCAGGTCCCGCGCCGCGCCCGCGAGGCCACCGAGGCCGGGCCGGGCCATCAGCGCGCGGAAGCGCTCGTCCATCTCGGGTGTGGCCAGCGGCGGCCAGGTGGCGAACAGGTCGCCGGCCGCCAGCTGGTCGTCCACCACGTAGGTGACGTCCGGCGGCTCGACGCCCAGCCAGCCCGCCAGGTGGGCCACGACCAGCGGCATCGCGTAGTCGCCGAACACGTCGAACGGCCGCCCGGCCACCCGCGCGGCGGCCGCCCCGGCCGCGGCGCGCGCCGCGCTCCCCCGCTCGGCGGCCGCGGCCTCGGCGAACCAGGGCGCCATCGCGGCCCGCAGCGCGGCGTGCCGGCCGGGGCAACCGCTCATCGTCGTGCGGTCGGTGGCCCACACGAAGCAGCTGACCGGATGCAGTCGATCACGTTGCGCCGGTGTCAGCATCTCCGTCACGTCCGAGGTGACGCGGTGCGGGTCGCGCAGCAGCGCGCTGATCGTCGGGCGGTCGTACACGTGGACGCCCTGATCGTCACGGTGCGGCGGGGTCGTCGGGTCGTAGCAGCGGCGCGGGCGCGGAGCCGGGTCGCTGAGCATCGCGCGCGGCCTCCCTCTAGGGTTCGGGCGTGACTGACGGTACGGACGGGGCGGGCCGGGCTCCCCGCGGCCTCGACACCACCATCCCGCACTCGGCGCGCATCTGGAACTACTGGCTGGGCGGCAAGGACAACTACCAGGCCGACCGCGACGCGGGCGAGGAGTTCCTCCAGTACTACCCCGAGCAGCGCGACAAGGCGCGCGCCTGCCGGGCCTTCCTGTCCCGGACGGTCACCTACCTCGCAGGCGAGGTCGGGATCCGGCAGTTCCTCGACATCGGCACCGGCCTGCCGACCGCCAACAACACCCACGAGGTCGCCCAGGCCACGGCCCCCGAGTCGCGGATCGTCTACGTCGACAACGACCCGCTCGTGCTCGCCCACGCCCGCGTGCTGCTGACCAGCTCGCCGGAGGGAGTCACCCAGTACATCGACGCCGACCTGCACGACCCGGACACGATCCTCGCCGAGGCCGCGGTGACGCTGGACCTGAGCCGTCCCGTCGCGCTGCTGATGATCGGGGTGCTCGGCCACATCGCGGACTACGACGAGGCCCGCGCGGTCGTGCGGCGGCTGATGGACCGGCTGCCGGCCGGCAGCTACCTCGTGGAGTGCGACGGCATCGACACCAGCCCGGCCTACGTCGCGGCGCTCGAGCGCTACCGCGACAGCGGCGGCGAGCCGTACAACGTGCGCAGCTTCGAGCAGGTCGCCGGCTTCTACGAGGGGCTCGAGCTGGTCCCGCCGGGCGTGGTGCCGATCACGCAGTGGCGACCCGAGGTCAGCACGATCGGCTCACCGCGCGACGTCGCCGAGGCCGGGGGCGTCGGCCGGAAGGCGTGACCTGACGGCACGGCCGGGCCAGGATGTGCCCCGTGCGCGGCCTGTTGAACCGGTTGCCCACCCTCCGGTGTTCACCGCTGCGACGTCTCGGCCTGATCCGGGCCGACGTGGGCGGCTGGGACCCGGTGTTCCCCCTGCCGACGGCAGCGATCCACGCCGTCACGAGGCGGTGCTGGGCACATCGCGCGGGCTCGACGCGGTCATGAGGCGGTGCTGGGCACATCGCGCGGGCTCGACGCGGTATCAGCCGGCGCGGCCCAGCACTCTGACCCAGGTGCGCGCCCGCCGTGGGCGCCCGAGCGGGAGAATGCGACATGGCTCTGATCACGATCAACGGGGTGTCCCTGGATCCGCAGGCGCAGCACGTCGGGCTGCAGGAGGCGGGCATCGAGTCCGACTCGGCGGCCGGTTCCAACTACATCCTGATCCAGACCCGCGACGCGCTGACCACCGCCCAGAAGCAGGAGCTGGCCGGGCTGGGCGTCGAGATCCTGGAGTACGTCCCGGAGCAGACCTACCTGTGCGGCTACCGGCCCGCCGACCTGCGGGCGATCCAGGCGCTCCCGTACGTGACCTGGGCGAACGTGTACCTGCAGGGGTTCAAGATCCCGCCGCCGCTGCGCCCGGCGGCGACCACCGAGATCCTGCCGACGTCCGCCGCGCGCCAGCCCTCCCGCAAGCTCCGGCAGGTCGACGTGGTGTTCCACGACGACGTCGACCCGCAGAACGCCGACCTGCGCGCCCGCGTGGCCGCGGCGGCCGGCGTGGACCCGGCCGAGCTGGAGTCGGGGCGGCACAAGGTGCGCCTCACCGTCGCCGAGGGCGACGTCGACCGCCTGGCCGCCGCCGACGAGGTGCACCACCTGGAGGTCGTCCCCGAGCGCCAGCTGTTCAACAACGTGGCCCGCAAGATCCTCAACGCCGACGTGCTGGTCAACGGCACCGCGTACCGGGGCGCCGGGCAGGTCGTGGCCGTCGCGGACACCGGGTTCGACAAGGGGTCGGCCACGAACGTCCACCCCGCCTTCACCGGGCGCGTCGCCCGGCTGTACGCGCTCGGCCGCACCTCGCCCGCCCGTACCAACGACCCGAACGGGCACGGCACGCACGTGGCCGGCTCGGTGCTGGGGGCCGGCCACTCGACGGCCATGGGCGGGGCGATCGAGGGCACCGCGCCGGAGGCGACGCTCGTCCTGCAGTCCACGCTGGACACCTCCGGCGGGCTCGGCGGCATCCCGAGCGACCTGCACGACCTGTTCGAGCCGCCGTACACCGACGACGGCGCGCGCGTCCACACCAACTCCTGGGGCACCACGACACCGGGCCTGCCCTACGACGCCAGCGCGCAGGAGATCGACGACACGGTGTGGAACCACCAGGACCTGGTGATCTGCTTCGCCGCCGGCAACGACGGCACCGACGCCGACGGGGACGGCCGGGTCGACCCGCGGTCGATCGGGTCGCAGTCGGCGGCCAAGAACTGCATCACCGTCGGCGCGAGCGAGTCGGTGCGCGACGAGTTCGACCACACCTACGGCGAGTACTGGCCCGCCGATTTCCCGGCCGACCCGATCAGGTCCGATCTCCAGGCCGACGACGGCGACGGGATGGTCGCCTTCAGCAGCCGCGGGCCGACCAGGGAGCGGCGGATCAAGCCCGACGTCGTCGCGCCCGGCACCTCCATCCTGTCCACGCTCTCGCGCGACGTCGCGGCGCCGTCGGTCACCTTCGGGGTCTCGACCGACCCGCTGTTCTTCTTCGACAGCGGCACCAGCATGGCCACCCCGCTGGTGGCCGGGTGCGCCGCGGTCCTGCGCGAGACGCTGGTCGCGGGCGGCACGGCCACCCCGAGCGCGGCGCTGGTCAAGGCGCTGCTGATCAACGGAGCCGTCGACATGGCGGGCCAGTACACGCCGACCGAGACCGGCGCCGTGCCGAACGACGACGAGGGCTTCGGCCGCGTCGACCTGACCGGCTCGGTGATCATCCCCGGGGAGACCACGGACGGCGGCTTCACCGAGGGCGGCCCGCTGGACGAGGGCGGCGAGGACACCGTCACCGTGGAGATCCCGAGCAGCCGGCCGGGCGAGGTAGCGCCCGCCGCGGTCGGCGCCACGCTGAAGGTCACGCTCGTGTGGACCGACCCGGCCGGGGCCGCGCTGCAGAACGACCTGGACCTGATCGTCCGGGCGGCCGACGGCACGGAGCGGCACGGCAACATGGGCACCGGCGACGGCTTCGACCGCGTGAACAACGTCGAGCAGGTGTGGTGGCCGACCATGCCGGCCGGACCGGCCGAGATCATCGTCCGCGCGCACCGGATCACCCGCTTCGCGCAGCCCTACGCCTTCGCCTGGCGGATCAGCTGAGGGTCCGGGTGGACCGGCGATCTACGATGGTGGCGTGGACGGGGTCGCCGACATCGGGGGTACCCGCGGCTGGGGCGCCGTCCGCCCGCCGGATCGCGACGAGCCCGTCTTCGCGCAGCCGTGGGAGGGCCGCGCGTTCGCGCTGACCCTGCTCGGCATGGGCCGCGTCTCCGGCCGCAACCTCGACGCGTTCCGTTACGCGCTGGCACGCCTGGACCGCACCGCCTACTTCGACGACGGGTACTACGGCCGCTGGCTGAACGCGGTCGAGCTGATGCTCGTCGAGAGCGCGGTCATCGCCCCCGGTGCCGTCGACGCGCGGGCCCGCACCCTGCGCGGCGAGAGCGCCCCCGAGCCGCCCGTGCCGGAGCCCGCCAGGCCCGACTACGCCGCCACCGCCCCCGGGTCGCTGCGCGAGGTGGCCGAGCCGCCGCGCTTCGCCCCGGGTGACACCGTCCGCGCGCTCGGCGTGCCGGACGGCCCGACGAAGCTCCCGCGCTACGTCAGCGGGCACGTCGGGGTGGTCGAGGCGGTGCAGCCCGCGCACGTGCTCCCCGACACCCATGCGGTCTTCCGGGGCGAGCACCCCCAGCACGTCTACACCGTGCGGTTCGACTCCCACGAGCTCTGGGGCCCCGGCGCGGAAGCGTTCGCCCTCACCGTCGAGCTCTTCGACAGCTATCTGGAGCCCGTCCCGTGAACCGCATCCCCGCCGCGCTGCGCACCGAGGCGCTGGAGCAGATCCTCACCGAGCGCGGCCTCGTCGACCCCGCCGTCATGGACACGTTCATCGCCACCTACGAGACGCAGGTGGGCCCGCTGAACGGGGCCGCGGTCGTCGCGAGGGCCTGGACCGACCCGGCGTACCGCGAGCGGCTCCTCGCCGACGGCACGGCCGCGATCAGGGAACTGGGTTTCTCCGGGCCGCAGGGCGAGCACATCGTCGTCGTCGAGAACACCGCCACCAGGCACAACGTGACGGTCTGCACGCTGTGCTCCTGCTACCCGTGGCCGGTGCTGGGACTGCCGCCGTCCTGGTACAAGGACCCGGCCTACCGCGCCCGCGTGGTGCGGGAGCCGCGCGCGGTGCTCCGGGAGATGGGCCTGGACCTGCCCGACGACGTCGAGGTCGTGGTGCGCGACTCCAGCAGCGAGGTGCGCTGGCTCGTGCTGCCCGCGCGGCCGGCCGGCACGGAGGACCTCACCGAGGAGCAGCTCGCCGCGCTGGTCACGCGGGACGCGCTGGTCGGCGTGGCGCGGGTGACCGCACGGTGAGCACGCCCCTGGATCCGGACGGTCCCGCCGCTCCCCCGCGCGACAACGGCGAGCTGGTGTTCGCCGAGCCGTGGGAGAGCCGGGCGTTCGGGATGGCCGTCAGCCTGCACGACGCCGGCGCGTTCGCGTGGCCGGCGTTCCAGGCGGCGCTGATCGCGCGGATCGGGGCGTGGGAGGCCGGCCACCCCGACCGCGAGGGCTACCGGTACTACCAGCACTGGCTGGGCGCGCTGGAGGACGTGCTCGCCGCCGCGGGCACGGTGTCGGCGGGCGAGGTCGCCGAGCGGGCCGAGCGGCTGGCGCAGCGCGAACCGGGCCACGACCACCGGGACGCCGACCACCGGCACTGACGGCTGTATCAGGACGCCGGGCTCGACCGTCATCCCCCGCACCACCGAGGGGAAGGACCGCGTCATGCTCCGTCTCACCACCGCCGCCGCCGCCGAGGCGGACGGGACACCCGCCACCCAGCACATCGCCCGCGACTTCGCCGACCCCTACCTGGAGCTGGTCCGGCTGCTCCACGAGGCGTCGGAGATCGAGCACGCGCTGCTCGTGCAGTACCTCTACGCGGCGTTCTCGGTGAAGGACCGCTACGCCACCGTGATCGGCACCGGCGGCGACGACGCCATCAGCATCGTGGGCGTCGCGATCCAGGAGATGCACCACCTGGCGCGGGTCAACGAGCTGCTGGGGCTGCTGCACGCCGCGCCGAACCTGGTCCGCCAGGACTTCCCGTACGAACCCGACATCTACCCGTTCGCGCTGACCCTGGAGCCGCTCTCCCGCCGCTCGTGCGCCAAGTACGTGTACGCGGAGTCGACGGTGAGCGACCTCGACCCCGACGACCCGGCCAACGCCGACGCCGCCGCCCAGGAGTTCATCGCCGCCGTGCTCGCCGAGCTGGGCGACGGGGCGCGGCTCAACCACATCGGGAGCCTGTACGGGTCGATCATCGACGTGCTGAACGAGGTCATCGCGCTGGACCTGCCGGGCCTGCCCGACCTGTCGACGTGGCCGGGAACGCTGGAGGACATCCGGCAGCAGGGCGAGGGCCCGCACTACGAGTTCTTCAGGAAGCTGTTCACCGGGGAGGCGTTCGGGACGGGCACCGACGTCTGGTCGCTCGACCCGTCCGACGAGGCCTACCCGGCGAACGACATCGGCACCGACCTCAGCGCGTTCCACGGCCACCCGCGCGCCATCCCCGAGCCCGACCGGACGCTGGCGTGGCTCACGGACCTGCACTACTGGCTGGTCCTGGGGCTGCTCGACCTCGACCTGCGCACCGGCGACGGGACCGTCGGGTTCCAGGCCGTGCGGCACATGACCTCCGCGCTGCGCCCGCTGGGCACCCTGCTGGCCGCCCGGGGCGTCGGGACCCCGTTCGACCCGCTCAGCATGGGTTACGCACCCGGCCACGACATCGCGGGCACCGTGGGCGTGCTGCGGCACCTCGCCCAGGAGGCCGCCGCGGTCACGGCCGCACTGGCGCCCACCCTGCCGGCCGGGCTGCCCCAGCGCCTCGACGCGCTCACGCGCAGCACCGTCAGCGCGCTCGACGCGGTCGCCGCCCCGCCCGAACCCGCCGGCGGCGCGGCGCCGGGCGGCGGGGGCGACACCGACGCCGAGGCGGCGAAGGCGGCGAAGGCGGCGATGGACTTCTGGTTCGACTTCGACAACAGCTTCGCCGACGCGCCCACCCTCGAGGCGGTCCGGGCCATGAGCGCCCTGGGCACCATGGACACCCTCGCCGACCAGTTCGTCCAGCGGGTCGGCGAGGGGACGGTGGCCACGGCGTTCCGCGACGACGTCGCCCCGCTGCGCCCCGCTCTGACCACCCTCTCGCGGCTGCAGCTCGCCGTGTTCGACGCGCACTTCACGGGCGACGACGCGCGCCGGCGCGTCGCGTTCGAGCACTTCGGGCAGGGCGACCTGTTCGACGAGCGGCGCCCCGGCAACGAGGTCCACATGATGGACACCGGGGCGCTGCCGCCGATCGGCTACCGGCGGTGGTGGGCCATCATCCGCGCGATGGTCGTGCTGGGCATCGACGCGGACCGCTGGCGCTCCATCGGCGCGCACGTCGCGCTGGCCTGGGCGGTGCAGTCCGAGGCGCGGCCCCGCCAGAACCGGCACAACACGCCGCTCCCGGCGGCCCGGTTGGCCACCCTGCGCACGGTCTGGCTCGCGAGGACCGAGGACGAGATCGACGCCGCGTTCGCCTCCGGCCCGATCCCGGCACCGGTGCCCTGAGTCCGGCTGTATCTGGGCGCCCCCACCGGACTCCTTCTCCCTGAAGGCACAACACCACCGGCCACGAAGGGGAAGTGGACGAGCCATGACGAGTTCTGTTCCGACCGAGTCCGACAGCGACCGGGTGCGCACCTTCCGATGGGGCGAGGTCCCGTCGGTTCCGGGTGCGGGCCGCGGCGTGGAAGCCGTGGAGCCCGATCCGCCCCTCGGCGCGATCGCGGCGTTCAGCGGGACGTTCCGGGGCACCGGGTTCAACACGATCTTCCGGCCCCAGAACTTCGCGCTCTCGCCGACGCCGCTGCCCGCGCCGGCCAGCGGCCCGAACGACAACATCCTCGAGCTGAACCTCACCACGGAGACCCTGTTCTTCGACAAGTCGCTCGGGAAGGTCCCCAACCGAGGCATGGTCCAGGGCGACATGTTCCTCAACGGCGTCCCGTACACCCAGAAGATCCAGGACGCGACCGAGAAGGTCGACATCCACTTCGAGCCGGGTGTCTGGTTGAGCGTGCCCGCGACGACCGCGCCCGCGGAGGGGCCCACGCTGGTCCGCATGGCGTCGATCCCGCACGGCACGACCATCACGGCCCAGGGGACGTCGTTCGAGGTGCCCGGCGGCCCGCAGTTCCAGAAGGCGGACATCACGCCGACGTTCCTCAGCTCGGGGCAGCCGTTCCGGTTCCCCAGCCAGGAGGTGAAGGACCAGGCCACGTTCCGGTTGCCGCAGGACCTGACCGGCTTCGTCGCCGCCGGCACGATCACCCAGGACATCCTGGACGACCCGAACCTCGTCCTGAAGAACCGCACCGACCACCAGAACATCACCCACACCACGGTCATCACGATCGACACCCACCCCGGCGCTCCGCTGTTCGGCGGCGGCACCGACAACATCGCCTTCCTGGAGGGCGACCCCACCGCGTCGGCGCCCAACGCCGACGCGGTCCGGATGACCGCCACCTTCTGGGTCGAGACCGTCCAGGAGCGGATCACGGTGCCGGCCTACACGCCGGACGGCACGGTGATCGACGGTGACGCCAGCGGCGGCGGCCCCGCCGCGGCGTTCACGATCAGCGGGACCGCGACCGAGGACACCGAGGTCGACGTCACCTACACGCAGCTCCAGTACACCCAGACGGTGTTCCTCACCTTCAACGGGCTGAGCTGGCCGCACGTCTCGGTGGCGACGCTGGTGCCGGAGACGATCACGGTCGGCCTGCCGTAGCCCGGGCCCGACGCCAGAAGCTGTTGTACGGGGTCACCTTGGTGACGAGGGTCCAGCCGTCGGCGCGGAGGTGGTCGACGATGCGCAGGTCGACGAAGTCCTCGACCAGCAGCAGCGTCTCCGCCGCCCGCTCGACGGACGCCCGGCCACCGTCCAGGACGGCCCGCTCCAGCCCCTCGACGTCGAGCTTCATCACGAGCAGGTCCAGCTCGGGCAGGTCGGCGAGCTCGGCGTCCAGTGTCGAGACGCCGACCTGCTCCTGCACGACGTGCCCGGCCCGTACCTGCAGCGCGGTGGTGTCGAGCCCGCTGCAGCCGGGCTCGTCGAGGTCGAAGGTGAGCGTTGCGGTGTCCGACGACCCGTCGCCGAGGGCGCGCTGGCGCACGTCGACGACCGCGGTGAGGCCGTTGGCAGCGACGTTGCGCCGCAACACCTCCGCCGAGGACGAGGACGGCTCGAACGCGATGATCCGGGCCGCCCGCGTCCGGCGGAGGTGGTTGCCGACCGTCACCGAGTACGTGCCGATGTCCGCCCCGACGTCGACGAACACCACGTCGCGCCGCCCGCGCGCGGCCCGGTCGAGCTCGCCGAGCAGCACGTCCACGTCCGGGCGCTCGAACGCGGGCGACGCGCAGGCCGCGTCGATCGTGCCCGGCCGGACGTGGAACGTGCCGAAGACCGAGTCGACGCGGCTGATGCCGAGGAACCGCAGCCGGCGCGGGGAGCGGCCGAGCAGGCGGCAGGCCGAGTAGACGATCTCGTAGACCAGCATGCGCAGCCGCGGGGACCGGACGTCGCGCGGCAGCAGGACGGTCTTGTGCAGCACGTAGCCCAGGACGAAGGCGGCCCGTCGCCGGGGCGACAGCGTCGTGTCGGTGGTCGGAGCGGTGGGTGTCACGACAGGAGGATTCCTTCCGGGCACGGGGCCCGGGATCCCCATGGACCGGATCCCCAGGAACCGGGACACTACTGCCGGGCCGAGCGCGCCCGTCAGCGTCGGAGGGGGATCTCGACGGATCGTGTGACCGCTGTTTCTCCCAGGTCACGATGGGTGACCGGAAAGGGTTGGGACGGGCGCTTCCGGGTACCCGGTGGCACCGATCGCGCACGTTGGCGCTCGCCCACCGGGACGACGACGAGGAACCCATGTCCACCACCCACGATCGGCCCCGACCCGCCATCCCGACCCAGCCGGCGGTGCACCGACCGCCCGCCGAACAGCCCACGCCCCGGCGCGCCGACGACGTCACCGCCGTCGTGCCGAGGGTCCTGCGGATCAGCGGCGCCCTCGGCTGGCGCCTGCTGGTCGTCGTCGGCGCGCTCTACGTCATCGGTCAGGTCGTGGGCTACCTCGCCGCGATCGTCGTGCCGGTGGCGATCGCCCTGCTGCTCGCGGCGCTGCTGAGCCCGGCCGTGCACTGGATGGTGGAGCGCCACGTGCCGCGCGGGATCGCCACCGCGCTGGTGGTGATCGGCGGGATCGCCGTGCTCGGCGGGGTGCTCACGTTCGTCGTCGTCACGTTCGTCAACGGCGTGCCCGACCTCTCCCAGCAGCTCACCGCCAGCGTCCAGCAGATCGTCGACTGGCTGACGAACGGCCCGCTGCAGCTGAGCGACCAGCAGCTGTCCGGGCTCCAGAAGCAGGTCCTCGACACCGTCAGCGCCAACCAGGCCTCGATCACGCTCGGCGCACTGACCACCGCCGCCACGATCGGGGAGGTCCTCACCGAGATCCTGCTGGTGGTCTTCACCCTGATCTTCTTCCTGCAGGGCGGCCTGGGCATCTGGAAGTTCCTGCTCGGCGTGGTGCCCTCGCCCGTGCGCACCCGCGTCGACGTGGCGGGCCGCCGCGGCGTCGCCGCGCTGGTCAGCTACGTGCGCGCCACCGCCGTCGTGGCCGTCGTCGACGCCGTCGCGATCGGCATCGGCCTCGGGATCCTCGACGTGCCGCTCGCGTTCCCCCTGGCGGCGCTCGTCTTCCTCGGCGCGTTCATCCCGATCATCGGGGCCGTCGTGACCGGCGGCGTCGCGGTGCTGGTCGCGCTCGTCGCCTCGGGCCCGGTCACGGCCCTGATCGTGCTCGCGATCATCATCGCCATCATGCAGCTGGAGAGCCACATCCTGCAGCCGCTGCTGCTCGGCCGCGCGGTCAAGCTGCACCCGCTCGCCGTGGTGCTCGCCATCGGCACCGGGCTGCTGGTGGGCGGCATCGCCGGTGCGCTGCTCGCCGTGCCCCTGCTGGCCGTCCTCAACTCGGGGATCCGGTCGCTGCACAGCGAGGCCGACGAGCACGTCGACCCGGAGGACGTCCACACCAGCGAGCCCGCGGACACCGGGCCGGACGAGCCCGGTCTCGAGCGCGAGCCCGAGCTGACCGACTGAGGTTTGAGCACGGCGGCCCTGGGCAACCCACCCGTGGGCGACGCGACACGCGCGCACGCCGACGGACGGAGGCACTGCCATGGGACTCGACGACAAGATCGACAACAAGGCCGAGGAGTTCGGGGGGAAGGCCAAGGAGGGCGTCGGCCGGGCCACCGGTGACGAGCAGCTCGAGACCGAGGGCCGCGCCGACCAGGCGTCCTCGTCGGTGAAGCAGGCCGGCGAGAAGGTCAAGGACGCCGCCAAGAAGATCGTCGGCAAGTAGGGATCCGCGATGTCGGCGCCGGTGGGCCGGTTGCTCAGCGTCGCGTTCGAGTGCGCGGACGCCGAGGAGGAAGGCCGGTTCTGGGAGGCGCTGCTGGGATACGCGCGCCACCACAGCGGGCCGGACTGGGTCACCGTCGCCGACCCCGCCGACCGGGCGAGACGGCTGTCGTTCCAGCGCGTGGACGACCACGTCCCACCCACCTGGCCCGACCGGGCGCGGCCACAGCAGGCCCACATCGACGTGCTCGTCGAGGACCTGGACGCCGCCGACGCGCGGGCCGCCGCACTCGGCGCGCGGCGCATCTCCACCGAGGTGGTCGTGCACGAGGACGAGTCGTTCCTCGTCTACGCCGACCCGGCGGGCCACCCCTTCTGCCTGATCGTCCAGGTCGTCCCCGACCTCTGACGGCCTCGACGCCGCCGAGGTGACCGGGGCGCGACGGCGGCGCCTCCTGTCTAGAGTTCGCCCCGTGACGTCCATCGCGCCGGGGCCCGGGCCGGAAGGCGAGCCGGCCGGCGTGTTGACCGGGGGTGGCCGCCTGGGCGGGGTGATGGCCGCGTGGGACTGGTCGGCGACTCCGGTCGGCCCGCCCGGGGGATGGCCTCCGGTGCTGCGCCAGGTGGTCCGGATGATGCTGGCGTCCCGGTTCCCGATGTGGGTGGGGTGGGGGCCGCAGTTCGCGTTCTTCTACAACGAGGCCTACCAGCGTGACACGCTGCAGGCCAAGCACCCGTGGGCGCTGGGCCGCCCGGCCGCCGAGGTGTGGGCGGAGATCTGGGACGACATCGGCCCCCGGATCTCCTCGGTGGTGCGCACCGGACAGGCCACGTGGGACGAGGCGCTGCTGCTCTTCCTCGAGCGGGCCGGCTACGTGGAGGAGACCTACCACACCTTCTCCTACTCCCCGCTGCGCGACGACGACGGCGCCATCGCCGGGTTCCTGTGCGTGGTCAGCGAGGACACGCAGCGGGTGCTGGGCGAGCGCAGGCTACGGGTCCTCAGCGAGCTCGGCCGCTCCTCCGCCGCCGCCGATCCCACGGTCTCGGAGGCGTGCACGCGGGCGATCGAGGTCCTGCGGCACCACCGCATCGACGTCCCGTTCGCGTCGATCTACCTGCTGGACGGCGACGGCGCGACGGCGCGGTGCACCGGCTCCTACGGCACGGTGGACGACCCCGCCGTCGTGCCCGAGACGATCAGCCGTGACACCCACCCCGACGTCGCGCTGTGGCGCGGCATGACCTCGCCCCAGGTCCTCGGGGGGCTGCGGGTCGTGTACGGGGACCACCTCCTGCCGATGCCGGCGCCGATGCACGGCAGCCGCCCGGACGCGGCGATCGCGGTCCCGCTCGCCGGGAACGACGGGAAGCCGGTCGGCGTCCTGTTCGCGGGCATCAGCCCGTTCCGCGCGTTCGACGACGACTACCGGCGGTTCGTCGAGCTGGTCGCCGGGCAGGTCGGGACGTCGATCGCCACGGCCCAGGCCTACCAGGCCCAGCAGCGGCGCGCCGAGGAGCTCGCCGAGCTGGACCGCGCCAAGACCGAGTTCTTCGCCGGGGTCAGCCACGAGCTGCGCACCCCCCTGACGCTCATCGCGGGCCCGGCCGAGGACGCCCTCGCCGATGCCGCGTCGCCGCTCCCGCCCGCCCAGCGCACGCGGATGGAGGTGATCGCCCGCAACAGCGGGCGGCTGCGCAGGCTCGTCGACACCCTGCTCGAGTTCGTCCGGCTGGAGGCGGGCCGGCTGGTGCCCGACCGCGTCGCGGTCGACCTCGCCGAGCTCACCCGCGGCATCGCCGAGTCGTTCGCCCCGGCGATCGAACGGGCCGGGCTCGTCCACGGCATCGACTGCCCTCCCCTGCCCTCCGCGGTGGCCGTGGACGTGGACATGTGGGAGAAGATCGTCCTCAACCTGCTGTCCAACGCGCTCAAGTTCACCCTGGCCGGCTCGGTGCGCGTGACGCTGGCTCCGAGCGCGGACGGCGGGGTGGAGCTGACCGTCCGCGACACCGGCGTCGGTGTCGCGGCCCACGAGCAGCCGCGCCTGTTCGAGCGGTTCCACCGCGTCCGCGGCGTCACCGGCCGCAGCCACGAGGGCACGGGCATCGGCCTGGCCCTGGTGGCCGAGCTGACGGCGCTGCACGGCGGCACCGTCGGCGTGACGAGCGCCCTCGGCGAGGGCTCCGCGTTCCGCGTCACGCTGCCGCCCTCGGCACTCACCGGCGCGGCGCCGGTCAGCGCGGGCGCGTCGGCGACCGTCGAGCTCTACCGCGACGAGGCCCTGCAGTGGAGCCCGGAGCCCGCGGGCGAGCACGCGGCCGAGCCGATGCCGGTCGCCGCGTCCGCGGCCGGGCCCCCCGCCAGGGTGCTGGTGGCCGAGGACAACCAGGACCTCCGCCGGTTCCTCGTCCAGCTCCTGGGCCGCCGGTACACGGTCGCCACCGCGAGCGACGGGGACGTCGCGCTCGAGCTGGCCCGGGCCGACCGGCCGGACCTGATCCTCATTGAATACCTCCCCGGTGTCGGTCGCGACGTGGCTGGGCAGGTCGACCGCGATGCTGAGCCGTGCGTAATCGACGGCGTGGCCCAGCGCTTGCGCCATCGCGCCATCGAGC
>CAXTTN010000072.1:20154-24179 GCA_964247105.1 uncultured Pseudonocardia sp. | reverse complement strand
CCGCCTCCACCAGCCGGGCCGCCCGCACCCCGGCCAGCGGCCTGCGGACGAGCCGGCGCCCGCCGCGGTCGTCGGTGGAGAACCGCGGCAGCAGGGCGATGCCGCGGCCCGCGGCCACCAGCTCCTCGGTGACGGAGAAGTCGTTGATGCGCTGGACGATCCGTGGACGCGTGTTCGTGTGCAGAGCCAGGGAACGGAGCACGTCGTCGACGGGCCAGCCGACCTCCACGCTGATCCACGACTCGCCCGCCAGCTCGTCGAGCCGCACCTTCCGGCGCCGGGCGAGGCGGTGCCCGGGCGGGAGGACGACGTCGAGCGGTTCGCGCAGCAGCGGCACCACCTGCCAGCGCTCGGTGGGCGGCGGTGGCGCGTGCTCGTCGCGGTGGGTGACGACGACGTCGAACTCCGCGGCGAGGCCGGGGACGTCGGCCGGGGTCATGTCGACGTCGCGGCACTGCAGGTCGACCTCCGGCACGGCGTCGAAGCGGGCCAGCAGGCCGGGGAGCAGCATGCGCGCCCCGGACGGGAAGATCGCCATCCGCACGAGGCCGCGCGGCGTGGTGCGCAGGCGTTCGACGGCCGCGTCGGCCCGGGCCAGCGCGGCGAGCACCCCCTCGGCCTCTGCGGCCAGGGCGAGCCCCGCGTCGGTGAGCCGCAGACCGCGTCCGGCGGGTTCGGTCAGCGGCAGGCCGACCTCCTCGGCGAGCGTCCTGAGCTGCTGCGAGATCGCCGACGGCGTGAAGGACAGCGCGGCGGCGACGGCCGCGACGCTGCCGCGGTCGGCGAGCTCCCGGAGCACGCGGAGCCGCTGCACATCCATGAAGCAACACTACAGAGACCCTTCACATCACATCGCTGGTCTTCTCGATCGGCGCGGCGCAGCGTGGAGCCGTGACCACCCGCGACCGCCTGCTCGCCGTCCTCGTCGCCGTCCTGTGGGGCGCGAACTTCCTCGCGATCCACGTCGGCCTCCAGCACTTCCCGCCGCTGTTCCTCGCCGGGCTCCGCTTCGCGGTGATCGCGGTCCCCACGATCCTGCTGGTGCCCCGGCCGCAGGTCCCGATGCGCTGGTTGCTCGGGTACGGGCTCGGGTTCGGCACCGTGCAGTTCGTGTTCCTGTTCGTCGCGATGGACCTCGGCATGCCGACCGGGCTCGCCTCGCTGGTGCTGCAGGCGTCCGCGCCGTTCACCGTGCTGCTCGGGGCCGCGTTGCTGCGCGAGCGGCTCTCGCCCCGGCAGCGGGCCGGGATCGGGCTGGCGGTCGCCGGGCTCGTCGCGATCGCCGTGGCCCGCGCGCAGAGCGCTGCGCTGCTGCCGGTGCTGCTGACCCTGCTCGGCGCGCTCGGCTGGGCGTTCGGCAACCTCTCCAGCCGGCTCGCCCTGCGCGACGCGCCCGGGGCCAACCCGATGCACCTGACGTTGTGGATGTCGGTGGTGCCGCCGCTGCCGCTGTTCGCGCTGTCGCTGGCCACCGAGGGCCCGGCCGCCGACCTGGCCGCGCTGCGGGCCGCCGTCACCCCGGCCGGGCTTCCGGGGCTGCTCGCGCTGCTCTACCTCGTGGTGCTCGCGACGGTCGTCGGCTCCGGGATCTGGACGCTGCTGATGCGCCGCCACCCGGCGGGGGTCGTCGCCCCGTACTCGCTGCTCGTCCCGGTGGTGGGCATCGCCCTGTCGGCCGCGGTGCTGGGGGAGCGGCCGAGCGCGGTGGAGCTCGTGGCGGCCGCGGTGATCGTCGGCGGCGTCCTGCTCGGAACGCCGGGCGTCCGTGAGAACGTAGGCGGATGGAACCGGCATGGGTGGAGCACGCGATCTGGTGGCAGGTCTACCCGCTCGGGTTCGTCGGAGCCGAGCCCGAGAGCGCCGGCGTCGGCGTGACGCACCGGCTGGGCCGGATCGCCGGCTGGCTCGACTACGCGCTGGAGCTCGGCGCGTCCGGGATCGCGCTGGGGCCGGTGTTCGCGTCCGCCACGCACGGCTACGACACCCTCGACTTCTTCCGCGTCGACCCGCGGCTCGGCGACGGGGCCGATCTCGCCGCGCTGGTCGACGCGGCGCACGGGCGCGGGTTGCGGGTCCTGCTCGACGGCGTGTTCAACCACGTCGGACGCGGTTACGCGGCGCCGCGCAGCTGGTTCCGCTTCGACGAGGACGGCGAGCCCGCCACCTTCGAGGGCCACCCCGGCCTGCTCGCGCTGAACCACGACGAGCCCGCCGTCGCCGATCACGTCATCGACGTCATGTGCCACTGGCTCGCCGCGGGCGCCGACGGCTGGCGGCTCGACGCGGCCTACGCCGTGCCGCCCGCGTTCTGGACGAGGGTGCTGCCGCGGGTGCGCGAGCGGTTCCCGGACGCGTACGTGGTCGGCGAGGTCATCCACGGCGACTACGCGGCCGTCGTGCGCGACTCGGGCATGGACGCGGTCACCCAGTACGAGCTGTGGAAGGCCACCTGGAGCGGGATCAACGACGGCAACTTCTTCGAGCTGGCCCACGCGCTGGAGCGGCACGACGGCATGCTGGACTCGTTCGTGCCGCTGACGTTCGTCGGCAACCACGACGTCACCCGCATCGCGAGCACCCTCGCCGACGAGCGGCACCTCCCGCACGCGCTGGTCGTGCTGTTCACCGTGGCCGGCACCCCGAGCGTCTACTACGGCGACGAGCAGGCCTTCCGCGGCGTCAAGGAGGAACGGGTCGGCGGTGACGACGCGATCCGCCCCGAGTTCCCGGAGGCAGGCCCGGCGGCGCTGTCCCCGCTCGGTGAGGACACCCACCGCCTCCACCAGGAGCTGATCGGCCTGCGCCGCCGCCATCCGTGGCTGCACCGCGCCCGCACCGCGACGCTGCACCTGACCAACACCGCCCTGGTCCTGGAGTGCGCCGCGGACGGCGGGCGACTGGTGATCACCCTCAACCTGGACGACGCCGCCCTCGGCCACGAGGTTCCGGGCGTGGCCGAGGTGCTGGCCGGCGAGGCGCACCTGAGCGGCCGGCAGGTGACGGTCCCGCCGCACGGCTGGGCCGTCCTGTCCTGACACCCGCCCCACAACCGCATCGAGCCCGCGCGATGCGGCCACGACGCCGTCAGGACCGCATCGAGCCCGCGCGATGCGCCGACGACGTCGTCAGGACCGCATCGAGCCCGCGCGATGCGGCCACGACGCCGTCAGCTGGTGATGTCCTTGCGCTCGAAGCGCCAGACGGCCAGCGCACCGAGCACCAGGGCCCAGGTCAGCGAGCCGAACGTGCCGCGCGTCATGTCACCCCAGTTGATCTGCCCGGCGAGCAGGTTGAACCACGCCGTCGCGTAGTGGGTGGGCAGGTAGTCCCGCAGGTCCTCGAGCGCGGTGATCTGGTCGAGGATCTGGCTGACGATCGACGCCATGACGGCCCCGCCCACCGCGCCGAGCGGCGCGTCGGTGCTCACCGACAGCAGGGTCGCGAGCGCGGCGACCCAGCTCAGGTTGATCGCGATGTAGAGCGCGCCGAGCAGCACGCGGCCCGCGCCCGCCCAGAACGTCAGCGACTCGCCGGTGACGCTGACCAGGTCGCCCGTGCCGTACGCGAGGCTGCCGACGACCAGCGACACCACCGGCAGCAGCACGATCGCCGCCACCGACAGCGCGGCCGCCACGATCGCCTTCTGCCGGATCAGCCGGGCCCGCGGGATCGGGGCGGCCAGCAGGTAGCGCAGGCTCGACCACGACGCCTCCGACGCCACGGTGTCGCCGAAGAACAGCGCCACCACCACGACCAGCAGGAACGACGCCGCCGCGAACAGCGCGAACACGGCGAAGTTGCCGCCGCTGCCCTTGGCCAGGTCCACGAGGTTCACGGCGCTGCCCGGCGGGCTGGCCGCGGCCAGCGAGAACGCGATCCAGAGGATCACCGGCAGCACCACGACCAGCCCGAACGTCACCTGCGTGCGGCGGCGCCGCAGCTGGCGGGCCAGCTCGACGCGCAGCGGCAGGGTGCGGCGCGGGCGGTAGGCCGTCGGGGGCGGGCCCGCGGCCAGCGCGCCGACC
>CAXTTN010000072.1:0-20144 GCA_964247105.1 uncultured Pseudonocardia sp. | reverse complement strand
CGGTGTGGTGTCCTCTCCGACCAGCTGCAGGAACGCGTCTTCCAGGCGCCGCCGCGGCCCGGCCGACGCCACGTCGACCCCGGCCGAGACGAGCGCCCGCACCGCCGACGCGCGCGGGGTGCCGTTGAGCTCGGCATGCACGGAGTCGCCGTCGACCTCGACGGCGTGGACACCGGTGAGCCCGCCGAGCACGCTGGCCGCACGGTCGGGCGCATCCACGGTGAACGACGCCGCCCCGCCGCCGGCGATGATGTCGTCGACCGTGCCGTCGGCCACCACGAGCCCCTTGTGCATGACCACCACGTGCGTGCACGTCTGCTCCACCTCGGCCAGCAGGTGGCTCGACACCAGCACGGTGCGCCCGCCCGCCGCGTAGCGGTGCAGCACCTCGCGCATGGCGTGGATCTGGGGCGGGTCCAGGCCGTTGGTGGGCTCGTCGAGCACCAGCAGGTCGGGCAGGCCGAGCATGGCCTGCGCGATCGCGAGGCGCTGCCGCATGCCCTGGCTGTACGCGCCGACGCGGCGCTCGATGGACGCGCCGAGCCCGGCGATCTCCAGCGCCTCGTCGAGGTGGGCCTCGCCGGCCGGGCGGCCGGTGGCGGCCCAGTAGAGGCGCAGGTTGTCGGCGCCGGAGAGGTGCGGCAGGAAGCCCGGACCCTCGACGAACGCGCCGATCCTCGCCAGCACGGCCGCGCCCGCGCCGACCGGCTGCCCGAACGCGGTGATCGTGCCCGCGGTCGGGCGGATGAGGCCCATCAGCATGCGCAGCACCGTGGTCTTGCCGGCGCCGTTGGGGCCGAGCAGGCCGAGCACCATCCCCTGCTCGACGTCGAACGAGACGCCCTTGACCGCGCTGAACCCGCCCTTGTAGGTCTTGGCGAGATCGCGGATCCGCAGCGGCAGGGCGTCCGGGTCCGGGGCCTGGGGGTCGTGGCGGCGGCGCAGGCGGGCCACGATCCAGGCCGCGAGCGCCAGGGCCAGCACCACCCCGATCCCGATCGCCGGGACCAGCGGCACGGTGTTGGCGGTCACGGACTCGCCGGTGACGGTCGGGATGGTCAGCCCGCCGGTGACCCCGATCCGCCACACCGCGGGGTCGGTGCCGCCCGCGTAGGCCTGGTCGGTGGTCGCGACGGAGACGGCGAGCGTGTGCCCGGCCTCGATCGGGGCCACGACACCGGGCAGCGTCACCGTGACGGTCACGGGGGATCCGTCGGCGGGCACCGCCACCCGGAACGGGGCGACCGCGCTGCCCAGCAGCGTCCGGGTGCCGTCCGCGGCCACCTCGGACGTCGACGCGAACAACACCGCCTCGGCCGGCCCGGGCTGGCCCGGCACCCGCGCGACGGTGACGGTGACGCGCGGCGCGCCGGTCAGCGTCGTCGGGGTGGCGAAGGCCGGGGTGACGAACCGCGCCGACTGCCCCGGCACCGCCGTGGCCGCCGACAGCCGCCCGCCCACGGCGCCCAGGGCCGAGCCGATGCCCGGCAGCGACGTGATCGAGGCCGGGTTGCCCCCCGCCGGGTTGACGACGGTCTGCGCGGGCCCGTCGAGCGCGAGCTGCTGGGTGGGGAGCGGCGCGGCGCCGGGGAGGCCGGGGTAGGTGGGCGCCCGCACCGTCCGGCCCGTGACGGTGGTGCTGCCCGCCCGCACCCCGCTCTGCACGGCGTAGGAGAAGCCGGTGCCCGGTGCGTCCTCGCGGCCGGCGAGCCAGCGGTCGAGCCAGGCGCCGACCGCGTCTCGGACGCCCTGGTCGGGGGCGCCGCCGTCGTGGCCGCCCGCGTACCACGCGACCTGCACCGGCGTGCCGTTCGCGGCGATCTGGCGCGCGTTGGCGTCGGACTGGTCGAGACCGAACAGCGTGTCCGACTCGCCCTGCACGAGCAGGGTGGGGGCGGTGATCCTCGTGGTGACGGTGGCGGGGGAGGAGCGGGCGAGCAACGCCCGCGTGGCCGGGGAGAGGCGGCCGGTGGTGGCGGCCTCGGTGTAGGCGGCGCAGACCTGCGCGGTGAAGCGGCCGCAGGTGGCGTCGCCGCCGGTCGGGAGGGGTGCGGTCGCCCCGGCCGCCGGCGCCCCGGCCGCCGGCGTCGCGCCGCCGGTCGTCGATCCCGCCGCTCCTGCGCCCGGCGACGCACCGGCCGAGAAGAAGATCCCGGCCCACCCCCGCTTGAACACCCCGTCGGATCCGAACGCCCCCGCGGCCGGCGTCGTCATCGGCGCGACCGCGGCGGCGGCCGTCTGCGGGAACAGGGCCTGGTTCAGGTCGTTCCAGGTGATCACGGGCGCGATGGCGTCGATCCGCTTGTCGTAGCCGGCCAGCAGCAGCGCCAGCGCTCCGCCGTAGGACCCGCCCGTGACGCCGACCCGCGGATCGCCCGGAGCGTCCTGCTGCACCTCGGGACGGGTCGCCAGCCAGTCGACGAGCCGGCTCGCGTCGGCGACCTCGTAGTCGGGGGAGTCGAGCGCGATCTGCCCGCCGCTGGCGCCGAAACCGCGCGCCGACCACGTCAGCACGACGAAGCCGCGCGTCGCGAGGTCGCGCGCGTCGGTGTCGACCGAGGCCTTGCTCCCGCCGAACCCGTGTGCCACCAGCACCGCGGGCGCGGGCGTGACGGCGGGCAGGTAGAGCGAGGTGTCGAGCGAGACGGGGCCGGCGACGCCGGGCCCGCCCGGCACGTCGATGCGCTGCTCCCGGACATCGGGCGTGGCCGCGGCGGCGGGGGTGGCGGCGAGCCCGGTGAAGATCAGGGCGAGCGCCAGGGCCAGCGGCCGGAGTGCGTGCACGGGTCGACGTTATGCGACGTCGCGGGCGTGGCGCGCGGCCGACCTCAGGACCTTCTCAGGACAGGACGTCGTCGAAGTGCTCGACGCGCGGCGCGCCGTCGAAGTGCGGCCCGACGAGCGCGCGCCACCGCGGGAAGTTCTCCGACTCCCGGAAGCCGACCATGTGCGCCTCGACGCTGTCCCACTCGATGAGCAGCACGAACCGGGTGGGCGTCTCGGTGCTGCGGGTGAGCCGCGCGTTGCGGAAGCCGGGCGTCTCGGCGATGAGCGTGAGCCCCTCCCGCACCGCGCCGGCGAACCTCTCCTGTGACTCGGGAAGGACGGTGAAATCAGCGATCTCGGTGACCATGGGCCCACCCTAGAGCTCGTCCCCCCCATTCCCGACGAGTGGCACTTTCGTTGCATAGGTTCGTACGAGAGTGCCACTCGTCGTCAGGTGCGGCGGGCCCGCGCGCGGCGTTTGCCCTCGTGCATCGCCTGTACCCGGGCGATGGGGATGGTGTGGCCCTCCTCGACCAGGTCGGCGGGCAGCTCCTGGGGCGCGGGCATGCGCTCCGCCCACGGGTCGCCGTCGCCGAGCCGCTCGACCGCGGTGTGCACGGTGAAGTCGGCAGGGGTCACGTCCTCCAGCTCGGCCCAGGCCAGCGGGAACGAGACCGGCACGCCCGGGCGGATCCGCGGGCTGTACGCGGCGACGACGGTGGCGCCCCCGGCGCGGGTGGAGTCGAGGAACACCTTGCCCTCGCGGTCCTCGCGGATGAACGCCGTGGTGGCGACGTCCGGGTCCAGCCGCTCGGCCCGCGCGGCGAGCGCCCGGGTGGCGGCCGCCGCGTCCTCGAAGCCCGCGGCGTCCAGCGGCACGAAGACGTGCATCCCCTTGGCCCCGCTGGTCTTGATCGCACCGGTCAGGCCGCAGTCGGCCAGCGCCCGCTCCACCAGCCTGGCCGCGCGGACGACGTGGTCGAACGTGCCGCCCTCGGGCGGGTCCAGGTCCATGATCAGGTGGGAGGGCCGGTCGCCGCCGACCTCCACCAGCGTCGGGTGGTACTCGACGGCGCGCTGGTTGGCGAACCACAGCAGCGTGCGGCGGTCGTCGCACAGCGGGTAGGTGAGCTCGCGGTGCGACGCGTGGGCCCAGACCTGGGTGGTGGCGATCCAGTCCGGGGCGTGGCGGGGCAGGTTCTTCTGCATGAACGGCGCCTGCCCCGGACGCACGCGCATCACCGACAGCGGGCGGTTGCGCAGCACCGGGAGGATGTGGTCGCGAACGGCGTCGAGGTAGTCGACGAGGTCGCGCTTGGTGGCGCCGGCGTCGTCGAAGAGCGGGCCGTCGAGGCTGCTCAGCTCGACGCCCGCGCGGCTCTCCGTCACCTTGGGCATGTGTGGTCCGCATCTGATCGAGAAGTTCACCCAGCATTCCCCATCGCGGGCGTGCCGACGAGGGCCCGGGGATGCAGGGTGCACCCATGACGGTGAATCCCCCCGGTGAGACCCCCGATGTCGGTGTCCCCGCGCACCTCGCAGGCGCGATGACGATCGGCGAGCAGCAGGACTGGATCCGCGCCCACCTCGACCGCCACCGGGTCTCCCGGCGCACGGCGCTCAAGGGCGGGGCGAGCGTCCTCGCGGCGCTGGGGCTGACCTCCGCGCCGTGGGCGAAGGCGGCCTACGCCGAGGCGGCGGCCCGGCCGGTCGCGGTGGTCGGGCGCCACCTGTCGTTCGGGGCCGACCCGACGACGCAGATGGCGATCGCCGGGGAGCTGACCGCCAAGCCCGTCGGCAAGGTGCTCGTCGACATCGGCCACACCACCCACTACGGGCACACGATCCAGGCCGAGGTCCGCGAGCTGGTCAGCATGGTGCCGCAGGCCGACGGCACGATCCGCGCGGCCGACCAGTTCTTCGTGCACGCGCTGGCCGACCACCTGCGTCCCGGCCGGTCCTTCCACTACCGCTTCCGGCTCGCCGACGGCTCCACCACCCCGGACGCCGTGTTCACCACCGCGCCCGACCGGCGCACGCCGCAGCCGTTCACGTTCACCGCGTTCGCCGACCAGGGCGTCAGCACCGACCCGACCCCCGACGGCCGGACCGGCTTCAGCGACAACTACTACAAGCCCGACGACACGCGCCGCACCGCCACGCCCCCCGACTCCCTGGTCGCGTTGATCGCACGGCAGCGACCCGCGTTCCACCTGCTCGCCGGGGACATCTGCTACGCCGACCCCAGCGGCAGCGGCCAGCCGGTCAGGAACGCGGCGCCCGCGGCCGCCCCCAGCGGCTTCGACAACTTCGACCCGACGGTCTGGACGCAGTACTTCGCGTCGATCGAGAAGAGCTCGGCGTCCGCGCCGTGGATGTTCGCCACCGGCAACCACGACATGGAGGCGCTGTACGACGACAACAGCGCGCCCGGTGGCGCGTCGCACGGCTACGCGGGGCACGCCGCGCGGCTGGACCTGCCGAAGAACGGGCCGAGTGCCTGCCCGTCGGTGTACTCGGTGACCTACGGCAACGTGGCCGTCGTCAGCGTCGACGCCAACGACCTCTCCCAGGAGATCCCGACCAACGCCGGCTACAGCGGCGGCCGACAGCTGGCCTGGCTGACCCGGAAGCTCGGCGAGTTCCGCGCCGACCCGAACATCGACTTCATCGTCGCCTTCTTCCACCACTGCGCGTTCGCGACGAGCACCGCGCACGCCTCCGACGGCGGGGTCCGCGCGGCGCTGGCGCCGCTGTTCGACAGGTTCTCCGTCGACCTCGTCGTGCAGGGCCACAACCACCAGTACGAGCGCACGAACCCGATCAGGGGCGGGAAGTCCGGGGCGCAGGCGCCCGACCGCTCCACCGTGCACCCGGAGACCGACGGCACCACCTACATCTGCTGCGGCTCCGGCGGCCGCCCGCGCTACGCCTGGCAGACCGGGGAGACCGACCGCTACCGCGGCGGCCCCAACCCGGATTCCGGCACGGTCGTGACCAGCTACGTCGCGACCACCGGCGGCGTCAAGGTGCCGGAGACGATCGACTGGTCGCAGGCCCGCTACCTCGACTACGCGTTCCTCTCGATCCGGGTCACCCCGTCCCACCCGGGCGGCACCGCCACGATGAGCATCCGCGCGATCAGCGACCAGGGCGTGGAGATCGACCGCGTCGACCTCGCCCGCACGGTCACGAGGCGCGGCGGCGCGAAGCCCGGTTCGTGGACCAGCACCCCCACGGGCCTCTCCGTCCCCGCCTGACCGCGAGTCGACCGATCGAACACGCCGAGATCGCCGATCGAGCACGCGCCGCGGCCGTACCCGATCGGCACATACACCGTGGCGAGATCGTCGACTCGCGGGTGGTGGGTCCACCCCCCCCACCCCGCGAGTCGACCTTCCGAGCACGTCGGGATCGCCGATCGGGCTCGCACCGGCTGTGTCGGATCGGCGATCTCACCGTGCCGGGGTCGTCAACTCGCGGGGTGGAGGGTGACCGCTGTCAGGGTGCCGGGGCTCGTCGTCGCCGTCATGTACGTGTGGACGGGCTGGCGGCGGCGGTCGGTGGGGGAGCCGGGGTTGAGCAGGCGCAGGCCGCCCGGCGCCGTCGTGTCCCAGGGGATGTGGCTGTGGCCGAACACCAGCACGTCGACGTCCGGGTGGGCAGCCGCGCACCGCCGCTCCCGGCCCTGCGCCGCGCCCGTCTCGTGCACGACCGCGAACCGGACGCCGTCCAGCTCGACGCGCGCCACCTCCGGGAGGCGGGCGCGGAGGGCGGGGCCGTCGTTGTTGCCCCACACCCCGACGAGCCGGCCGGCGCGGGCCTCCAGCGCGTCGAGGAGGTCGGTCGACACCCAGTCACCCGCGTGGATCACGACGTCGGCGGTGTCCACCGCGTCCCACACCGGTGCGGGCAGGTCCTTCGCCCGCACCGGCAGGTGGGTGTCGGAGATGATCAGCAGGTTCAGGACACGCCCAGCAGGTCGACCACGAAGATCAGGGTCTCGCCGCCCTTGATGGCGCCACCGGCGCCGCGGTCGCCGTAGCCGAGATGCGGCGGGATCACGAGCTTGCGCCGGCCGCCGACCTTCATCCCGGCCACGCCCTGGTCCCAGCCCGCGATGACGCGCCCGGCGCCGAGCGGGAAGCGGAAGGTGGAGCCGCGGTTGTAGGAGGCGTCGAACTCCTCGCCGGTGGAGTGGGCGACGCCGACGTAGTGCACCTCGACGGTCTGCCCGGCGCGCGCCTCGGCGCCGTCGCCGGTGGTGAGCTCCTCGATGACGAGGTCGGTGGGGGCGGGGCCGTCATGGGGGTCGACGGTCGGCTTCGGGTTGGTCACGGGCTCAGCCTGCCAGAGCGTCCGGGAGCCGGTAGACAGGGTTGGTGACCGCCTCGACCGCCGCTCCCGACGCGTCGGGGTACGAGCCCGATCCGAAGCGCTGGAGCGCGCTCTCGGTGACGCTGGTGGCCGGGTTCATGAGCCTGCTCGACGTCAGCATCTGTCGGTGGCGCTCCCGTCGATCCAGCGTGGGCTCGGACGAGCGCCTCGGGCGTGCAGTGGATCGTGTCGGGCTACGCGCTGGCGTTCGGCCTCATGCTCGTCCCGGCGGGGCGGCTCGGCGACGCGATCGGCCGCCGGCGCATGTTCCTCCTCGCGCTCGGTGCGTTCGTGCTGTTCAGCGCGCTCGCCGGCGCGGCGCCGACGATGGGCCTGCTCATCGCGGCGCGCCTCGCGCAGGGGCTCGCGGCCGGCGCGGTCGCTCCGCAGAACTCGGCGCTCGTCCAGCAGCTGTTCCGCGGGGCCGATCGTGGTCGGGCGTTCGGCCTCGTTGGCTCGACCGTCGGGATCTCGACGGCGGTGGGCCCGGTGGCGGGCGGGTCGATCCTCGCGGTCGCCGGTGAGCCCGACGGCTGGCGGTGGATCTTCCTGGTGAACGTCCCGATCGGTCTGGCCGCACTGGTGCTGGCCGCCCGGCTGCTCCCAGGGGCGGCGGCGCCGGCCGACGCGGGCACGTCGACCTGGGTGGCGTCGCGCTGCTCGGCACCGGCTTCCTGGCCGTCATGCTGCCACTCGTGCTCACCGAGTCCGGCGGGTTGACGTGGCTCTGGGTTCAGCGGGATCTGGCTGGTGTTCTGACCGTCACGGGACTCGGCCTGGTGGTCGGCGGGGTGACCGTCACGGCGGTGGTGCTGTGGCTCGCCCCCGCCGGTTCCACGGGCTGGGCGGTGGCCGCACCCCTGCTGCTGGCCGGTGTCGGGGGGCGGCTGGGTGATCTCACCGAACACGACGATGACGCTGCGCCGCGTCCCGGTGAGCATGGCGGGATCGGCGGGTGGCGCGCTGCAGACCGGGCAGCGGATCGGCTCCGCGGTGGGGACGGCCGCGCTCGCCGGCGCCTTCTACGCGGTGCTCGCGGCGAGCGGCGCCGGCTACCGGCTCGCCGTGTCGGTCGCGGTCGGCGGGGCGGCGGTGGCCGTCACGGTGGCGCTCGGCATCGGCGTCGTGGAGTGGCGGAAGGGTCGGGTGCCGGTCGCCGACCCGCCCGTCCACCTGGACCTCACCCCAGGTGCTCCTTGAGGAACTGGACCTGCACCAGCAGCAGGTTCTCCGCCACCACCTCCTGCGGCGTCATGTGCGTGACTCCCGAGAGCGGCAGCACGCTGTGCGGCCGCCCCGCCGCGAGCAGCGCCGACGACAGCCGCAGCGTGTGCGCGGCCACCACGTTGTCGTCGGCGAGGCCGTGCACCAGCAGCAGGGGACGGGTCAGCTCCGCGGCGTCCTCGATCAGGGACGAGCGCCGGTACGCGTCCGAGCCGGGCAGGCCCAGGTAGCGCTCGGTGTAGTGGGTGTCGTAGAGCGCCCAGTCGGTGACCGGCGCCCCCGCGACGGCGGCGTGGAACACGTCCGGCCGCCGGAGCACCGCGAGCGCCGCGAGGTACCCGCCGAACGACCAGCCGCGGATCCCGACGCGGGTGAGGTCGAGGTCGGGATGATCCTCCGCCAGGGCCTGCAGCGCCTCGACCTGGTCTTCCAGGACGGGGGCGGCCAGGTCGCCGTGGACGGCCCGTTCGAACGCCGGGCCGAGCCCCGGGGTGCCCCGGCCGTCGACGACGACCACCGCGAAACCCTGTTCCGCGAACCACTGGCTGGTCAGGTGGGCCCCCCGGGCGGCGACGACGCGTTGCCCGTGCGGCCCGCCGTAGGGGTCCATGAGCACGGGCAGCGACGTGCCGGGTTCGTGCCAGCTCGGCAGCACCAGCGCCGTGGGCAGGCCGCGCGATCCGGCCCGCAGCAGCGTGACCCGCGGCTCCAGCCCGGGCGGCTCGGCGAACGAGGTGATCTCCCGCTCGCCCCCGGCGTGGTGCACGGTCGTGGTGGCGCCGTCCGAGTCGAGGTCCTGGCGCGTGACGACGAGCGTGCCGCCGCGCAGTCGTCCACTGTGGACTCCGGTGTCCGGTGTCCGGGCGGTGAGCCCGTCGGGCCCCCAGGTCCACAACCCGACCGTCGACGGCTCGGCGCCCGCCCGGAACAGCACCACGTCGCCATCCACATCGGACACGTCGCGGACCTGCAGCCCGGCCGGTGTCACCGGCGTCCCGTCCACCACCAGCCGCCGGGTGTCGTCGAGATCGGCGACCGTGATCAGCGCACCCGACGCCGTGCGCGCGGGTACGCCGGGCACGATGTCGACCCACACCGGGTCGGTCTGCTCGTGCACGAGCGTGGTGGTTCCGGTGGCGACGTCGACCTCCAGCACGCGCAGCGCCGTCTGGTCCCGCGGCTCGGTGACGATCAGCAGCCCGTTCGCGCCCCACGCGGCGTCGGCGAGGTACTCGTCCTCCCACGGCACGGGCGTGCGGGTGCCGTCCAGCCGGATGATCTCGGTGGTGACGCGGGCGTTGGCGGTGCCCGCCGCGGGGTACGCCACCTCGGTGGGGACGCGCGCGGGGTTGGCGGGATCGGCGATGTGCCAGCGTGTCACCGGGGACTCGTCCACGCGCGCCACGAGCAGCGCGTCGCCGTCGGGGGACCACCAGTACCCGCGCATCCGGCCCATCTCCTCGGCCGCGGCGAAGTCCGCCAGGCCGTAGGTCACCTGCGGCGCGTCGGGTTCCGCGAGCACTCGGGTGGTCCGCGCGGCGACGTCGTGCACGTGCAGCGCCCCGCCGCTGACGAACGCGACCAGCCGCCCGTGCGGATCGGGCCGCGGGTCGATGACCCCGCCCGGCGTCTCGACCAGGCGTGGAGTCAGACCCGCGGCGAACTCCGCGACGTAGAGCTGCCCCGACAGCGCGAACGCCGCCATCGTCACCGGCCGGTCGGTGGCGTAGCCGACCACACCGCCCGCCTGCTCCCGGCTGCGCTCGCGACGGGCCTTCTCCTCGGGCGGGAGGTCGCCGCCGTCACCGTTGCCGCCGCCGTCGAGCGCGTGCGGGTCGGCGACCAGCCGTTCCTCGCCGGACGCGAGATCGAGCGTCCACAGGCACGTCACGGGATCGGTGCCGCCCTGCGACCTCAGGAAGACGACGCGGTCGCCGTCGGGGGAGATCGTGACGCCACGCGGGGCGCCGAGGCTGAAACGCCGGGTGCGGGCCTGGCGGCGGGGGAAGCTGTCGGTCACGGTCGCCCAGTCTGCCTGCCGTCAGTCGACGCAGGGCACCCCGCCCGCGGTGATCACCGGACGCGGCGCGCTGGTCGGGGCCGCGCTGGTCGGGGCGGTGCTGGTCGTGGTGGACGGGGCGGGGGTGGGTGTCGGAGCGGCGGTCGCCGGCGCGTCCGAGGCGGCCACGAGCCCGCCGACGAACTCCTTCACCGCGGCGGGGTCGATCTGCACCGCCACCCCGTCGTAGGGGGTGCGCAGGTCGGGCCGTCCGGTGGGGATGGTGCGGAACGTGAGATCGGCGCCGGTGAGCCTGCCGACCTGGGAGATCGCCTGCGTGAGGTCCCAGCCGCGGTCGATCACCACGTACCGGGTGGCGACGTCGACGAGCCCGGCCAGCTTGCCCGGGTCGGTCAGGGTCCCGGTGCTCTGCAGGCGCTGGGCCAGGCCGGCGACGAACGCCTGCTGGCGCGCGATGCGGTCCAGGTCACCGCCGTCGAGGCCGTGCCGCTGGCGCACGAACGCGAGGGCGGCCGGCCCGTTCACCACCTGCGGCCCGGCGGGGAGGTCGATGCCCGAGTAGGAGTCGCTGGCGGGCGCGCTGAGGCAGACGGGCACGCCGCCGACGGCCTCGGTCAGGTCGACGAACCCGGCGAAGTTGATCTCCGCGAAGTGGTCCACCTGCACGCCCGTCAGGGCCTCGACGCTCGCGACGAGCGCGGCTCGCCCGGCTTCCCGGCCCTGCTGGTCCAGGGCCGCGCCCGTGACACCCTGCGCCGTGAGCGACTTCGCGGCCCGGTCGTAGGCGCGCCCGTACGCGGAATTGATCTTGTGGGTGCCGCTGCCATCGGCGAGCGGGACGTAGGAGTCGCGCGGGATCGAGATCGCGACGGCCGGTGACCCGGGATCGGCGGGCACGTGCAGCAGGATCATGGTGTCGGTGTGCAGCTCGCCCTCGTCGGGGCCGACGTGCAGCGCGTCGAGCAGGGCCTGGGGGAGCGCGTTGCCGTTCGCGTCGGTGCGCGCGTCGAGCCCGACCAGCAGCGCGGTGAAGGCCTGTCCGGCGGCCACGGCCGGTGCGTCCGCGACCGCCTCGCTCGTGACGATGCCCGCGGTGACATTGCGCTGCAGCGACCACCCGACCCCGGTGGTGACGAGCGCCGCCACCGCCACGATCACCACGACCACCCGGGTTGCGATGCGGAGTGCCCGTCTCATCCCACTCCACTCGGGGTCGGCGGCGAAACCCCAGCCTAGGTGCTTGACACGAGAAGCGCTTTGCGTAGCCCGGCTTCCCGATCGTGACGTCCTGGTCAGACTGCCCGGCGGGGGCGCGGCACCAGACCGCCGCGCACGGCGATGACCCCGGCCTCGGTGCGGCTCGCGGCGCCCAGCTTGCGCAGCAGGCTCGACACGTGGTGCTCGGCGGTCCGCTCGCTGATCCCGAGGGTGCTGGCGATGCGGCGGTTGGTCATCGCGCTGACGATCAGGACGAGGACCTCGCGCTCCCGCACGGTGAGCAAGCCCGCCAGGTCGGGTCCCGCCGGTGCATCGACACCGGTACGGGGGCCGTGGTCGATCATGTGCACCAGGCGACGGTTCTCCTCGCCCGGTGCGATGGGCAGCTCGGTGGTGTGCACCTCGACCCACCGCGCCGAGCCGTCGCCGCGGCGCAGCAGCCGCTCCGCGTCCACCCCGTTCCCGCCGTAGACGTCGAGATGCGGGACGACCCGGCCGACAACCTCGTCGCGGGCGCGGCCGAGCAGCTCCAGCATGGCGTCGTTGGCCCGCACGCACCGGCCGGTCCCGTCGAGCAGTGCGATCGCGACGGGGCTGCGGTCGACCATCAGGCGGTGCAGTCGCTCGCTGTACGCCACCGACTCCGCATGCTCCTTGCGGGCCGTCACGTCCTGGGCGGTGCCGATCACGTCCACCGGGCGCCCGGCGGCGTTCGTGCGCACGCGACCCACACCGGCGATGTGGCGCACCTCACCCTGAGGGGTCAGGATGCGATGGTCGTGCTCGAACGTGCCGCCCACGCGCATGGAGTGCTTCACCAGTGCGAGGTAACCGGCTCGGTCGTCGGGGTGCAGCATCTGCACGAAGCCCCGAGGGGTGGGCGCGGCGCTTCCGGGCGGCAGGCCGTACAGCGGGAACATCCCGGCCGACCAGAAGAAGACGTCCTCACGCAACAACCAGCGCCAGTTCCCCACCCGGGCGAGGTCCTGCACCTCCTGGAGCAGGCTCTCGGGCGGCATGTCTCGAGCCGCTCCGTCGTCGTCGTGCATGGTGACCTGTGTACCCGTCTCATCCACCGGCATCTCGAGTCGATACATGCTGGCCGTCCGGCTCAGTGGCCCCACTTCGCACCGACACGGTCTCACGCCGCAGCCGGGACCGGCGTGGCCACACGGGAGCAGGGCCTCGCCGAGGGCGCTGCGACCGCCGGCTTCGGAAGCCGCGCGCGGAGGCCCGACTCGGGAGCCGACGGTCGGCCGGGCGTTCCTACCGGCCGCCGGGCATCATGACGGCCGGTCGCCGGCGGCGGGACGACGCCTTCGGGGGTCACCACCAGGGGCGGGGAGAACCGGACGGTCGAGCGGTGGGTGTGCCTGCCGAGCACCCGGCGCTCGGCGCGCGCCTCGGACACCGCGCGCCGTGCCGACAGCCGGGTCGACGTCAGTGCCCGCCCGTGGCCCGCGCCCGCCGTCCGTCGGACAGCTCACCAGCCGCGCTCGCGCCACTCGGCCAGGTGCGGGCGCTCGGTGCCGAGAGTGGTGTCGTCACCATGGCCGGGGTACACCCACGTCGCGTCGGGCAGCTCACCGAACACCCGTTCGTCCAGGTCGCCGATCAGTGACGCGAAGTCCTCGGGGTTCGTCGTCCGTCCAGGACCCCCCGGGAACAGCGAGTCGCCCGTGAAGATGTGGGTGCCCGCGTCGTCGCGGTAGACGAGCGCGATGGAGCCGGGGGTGTGGCCCCGCAGGTGGACGACGCCCAGCTCGACCTCGCCGAACGCGACGGTGTCGCCGTGCTCCACGAGCACGTCCATGGGGATCGGCAGCTCGGGGGCGTCGAGGGGGTGGGCGATCTGGCGGGTCTGGAACATGCCCGCCACGGCGCCGAGCGCCTGCCAGTGGTCCCAGTGCTGGTGGGTGGTGACCAGGTGGCGCAGCTCGGGCCGGGAGTCGGCCGCCCCGACGAGATCGGCCAGCCGCTCGGCGTCGTTGGCCGCGTCGATCAGCAGCGCCTCGTTGCTGGCCGTGCAGACCAGCAGGTAGGCGTTGTTGTCCATCGGCCCGACCGACAGCTTCGTGATGCTCAGGGCGGCGAGATCACGGCGGGTCGCGGCACCGCCGGGATCGGTGTGACCGGTGTACGTGTCCAGGACATCCACGTGGGCGACAGTAGTCACGGCGGGATCGTGCCGCACCTGCCACGGACCGGGGTCGCTCCGGACCCCGGAGGCCGGACGACCTCGCAGCCCGGCGGGTGTCGTCGCAGCGCGTCGGTGTGCTGCGAGGACACCTGACGGGCTGCGACGTCGGAGTCGGCAGGGGCGGTGCGCCGACCCCGGCGCGCGACCTTCGAACGTCCGTGCGATCCTCGTCCCCGGCGCGCTCGGCTCCGCGGGGCGCCCGCCTGCCGGGGCCGTCCGGCTGCGGGCCGCTTCCGTCGGTGCCCGCGCCTAGCATGGAATGGACGGGCCCGGCGCCGCCGCCGGGCCGTCCCGCTCCCGGTAGTCGAGGAGGCTCACCCCGTGGTCGATCGCGGTACAGACGGGCGTTCACGCCTGATCGTCAGGGGCGCGCGCGAGCACAACCTGCGCGGCGTCGACCTCGACATGCCGCGCGACAGCCTCGTCGTGTTCACCGGCCTGTCCGGGTCGGGCAAGTCCAGCCTCGCGTTCGACACGATCTTCGCCGAGGGCCAGCGGCGCTACGTCGAGTCGCTGTCGGCGTACGCGCGTCAGTTCCTCGGCCAGATGGACAAGCCCGATGTCGACTTCATCGAAGGGCTCTCGCCCGCGGTGTCGATCGACCAGAAGTCCACCAACCGCAACCCCCGGTCCACGGTCGGCACCATCACCGAGGTGTACGACTACCTGCGCCTGCTCTACGCCCGCGCGGGCGTGCCGCACTGCCCCGTCTGCGGGCACGTCATCGAGAAGCAGACGCCCCAGCAGATCGTCGACCAGGTGCTCGCGATGGAGGAGGGCGTCCGGTTCCAGGTGTTGGCGCCCGTGGTGCGCACCCGCAAGGGCGAGTTCGTCGACCTGTTCTCCTCGCTCCAGCAGCAGGGCTACTCGCGCGTCCTCGTCGACGGCACGGTGCACCAGCTCACCGATCCGCCCACGCTCAAGAAGCAGGAGAAGCACGACATCTCCGTGGTGGTCGACCGGTTGGCGGTCAGGGCGTCGGCGAAGCAACGGCTCACCGACTCCGTCGAGACCGGCCTGCGGCTCGCCGACGGGCTGGTCGTCCTCGATTTCGTCGACCTCCCCGATGACGACCCGCACCGCGAGCGCCGCTTCTCCGAGCGCATGGCCTGCCCCAACGGCCACCCGCTCTCGCTCGACGACCTCGAACCCCGCACGTTCTCCTTCAACTCGCCCTACGGCGCGTGCCCCGAGTGCTCCGGGCTGGGCATCAAGAAGGAGGTCGATCCGGAGCTGGTCGTCCCCGATCCCGATCTGTCCCTGGCCGACGGCGCCATCGCGCCGTGGGCGGGCGGGCACTCGGCGGAGTACTTCGGGCGGCTGCTCGAAGGGCTGGCCAACGCCGTCGGCTTCCGGATGAGCACGCCGTGGCGCAAGCTCGACGCGGCCGCGCAGAAGGCGGTGCTGCACGGGAGCGACGATCAGGTCCACATCCGCTACAAGAACCGCTACGGCCGCGAGCGCAGCTACTACGCCAACTACGAGGGCGTCATCCCGTTCCTCGATCGCCGCCTCGACCAGACCGAGTCGGATTCGCAGCGCGAGCGCTACGAGGGCTACATGCGCGACGTGCCGTGCCCGGTCTGCAAGGGCGCCCGGCTCAAGCCGGAGGTGCTGGCCGTCACGCTCGCCCACCGCGATCAGGGCGAGCGTTCCATCGCCGAGGTCTCGGCGATGTCGGTGGCGGAGTGCTCGGAGTTCCTCGACGGCATGGTGCTCGACGCGCGCCAGACCATGATCGCCGGGCGGATCCTCAAGGAGGTGCAGGCCCGGCTCGGGTTCCTGCTCGACGTGGGTCTGCACTACCTGTCGCTGTCGCGGGCCGCGGGCTCGCTGTCGGGCGGTGAGGCGCAGCGCATCCGGCTGGCGACGCAGATCGGGTCCGGCCTGGTCGGCGTGCTCTACGTGCTCGACGAACCGTCGATCGGGCTCCACCAGCGCGACAACCGCAAGCTCATCCAGACGCTGATCCGGCTGCGGGATCTCGGCAACACGCTGATCGTCGTCGAGCACGACGAGGACACCATCCGTGCTGCCGACTGGGCCGTCGACATCGGGCCCGGCGCGGGGGAGCACGGCGGCTACATCGTGCACAGCGGCTCGGTCGAGGGGCTGGAGTCGCACGACACGTCGCTCACCGGCGCGTACCTGTCGGGCCGCCGGTCGATCCCGGTGCCGGAGAAGCGCCGCAAGGTCGATCCGAAGCGGAAGCTCACGGTCGTCGGGGCCCGCGAGCACAACCTGCGCGGCATCGACGTCGACATCCCGCTGGGGTGCCTCGTCGCGGTCACGGGCGTGTCCGGCTCGGGCAAGTCCACGCTGGTCAACGACATCCTTGCCACCGTGCTGGCCAACAAGCTCAACGGCGCCCGCCAGGTGCCCGGCCGCCACACCCGCATCACCGGCCTGGAGGAGCTCGACAAGCTCGTGCGGGTCGACCAGTCGCCGATCGGCCGCACCCCGCGGTCCAACCCGGCCACCTACACCGGCGTGTGGGACCAGGTCCGCAAGCTGTTCGCGGCCACCACCGAGGCCAAGGTGCGCGGCTACCAGCCGGGACGCTTCTCGTTCAACGTCAAGGGCGGACGCTGCGAGGCGTGCTCCGGCGACGGCACGATCAAGATCGAGATGAACTTCCTGCCGGATGTCTACGTGCCGTGCGAGGTGTGCAAGGGCGCCCGGTACAACCGCGAGACCCTCGAGGTGCACTACAAGGGCAAGACCGTCGCCGATGTGCTCGACATGCCCATCGAGGAGGGCGCCGAGTTCTTCGCCCCGATCAACTCGATCAGCCGCTACCTCCGCACGCTCGTCGACGTCGGGCTGGGTTACGTGCGCCTCGGGCAGCCGGCGCCCACGCTGTCGGGCGGCGAGGCCCAGCGCGTCAAGCTGGCCTCGGAGCTGCAGAAACGGTCCAACGGCCGCACGGTCTACATCCTCGACGAGCCCACCACGGGCCTGCACTTCGAGGACATCCGCAAGCTGCTCCTGGTGATCAACGGCTTGGTCGACAAGGGCAACTCGGTGATCGTCATCGAGCACAACCTCGACGTCATCAAGACCTCCGACTGGATCATCGACATGGGGCCCGAGGGCGGGTCCGGCGGCGGCACCGTGGTGGCGCAGGGCACACCCGAGCAGGTGGCGGCCCATCCCGAGAGCTACACCGGCGAGTTCCTGAAGTCCCTCGTCACCCCGAAGCCGGCCCGCCGGGCACCCGCACGGAGGAAGGCCGCAGCCAGTACGTGACTTCTGGCGCTGTCCGTAGACGACGCTGCGTCGAACGTGTAATCACATCGGGTGACACACGTTCGAGTTGCGGGGGCAGCGGATGGCGTCACCGTCGTGCATCGCGTTCGCGGCGACGGCCCCGCCGTTCCCGGGGGCGCGTGAGCAGGCCGAGCAGATCGAGGCCGAGGTGTTCCGCACTTCGTACGGCGAGACCGCGGACGCGATGCGGTCCTACTACGCCGGCCACGACGAGCAGATGTGGTTCGTGCTGGCCCGCGACGGCGACTGGGCCGGGATGCTGCGGCTCGGCCTGCCCGGCCCGCTCGCGTCACTGAGCGCCCAGGACGCGGCGGCGCCCCCGTTCGACGTCGATCTGGTGTCCGTCCTCGAGGCCGACCACGGCGACCGGGTGGTGCTGCTGGACGTGCTGACGGCGGCGGTGCACGCCGGACGCGGCCACAGCGGGCTCTTCGAGCGCATGCTCGTGGCCGCCCTCGACGTCGCGGACGACCACGCCTGCACCCACGTCGTCGCGATGATCGACAGCCTGGTGATCGCCTACTTCGCCTCGCGCGGGGCCACGTTCACCGTGCACGCCGCGGCCCACCCCTACTACGGCTCGCCCGCCTCCGCCCCGGTCTCGATCCCGGCGCGGGTGCTGCGCGACTGGCTGGTGGCGAACCCGCCCACGTGAGCGCCGCGGCCCCGCCCGCTCCGCCCGGTCCGTGCCCTGGTGTACGCTGCGGAATGCGACCACCCTGTCGCTCGTTGCACGTCTGACAGGGCGATCAAGTGGAGCCCCGCTCCCACCCGCGAGACCACTGGTTTCCGGGTTCGGTCCGCTGGTGAGGCATGCGGTCTCACCGGCTGTTCCGTCGGGTCTCCGCTCCGTCGCTCCACCGACGTCGACACGAGGAGACCCCATCAGCACAGAGACGCGCATCAACGACCGCATCCGCGTTCCCGAGGTCCGCCTGGTCGGGCCGAACGGGGAACAGGTCGGCATCGTGCGTATCGAGGACGCCCTGCGGCTCGCGCAGGAGGCCGAGCTCGACCTCGTCGAGGTCGCCGCCCAGGCCCGCCCGCCGGTCTGCAAGCTCATGGACTACGGCAAGTTCAAGTACGAGAGCGCGCAGAAGGCCCGGGAGTCCCGCCGCAACCAGCAGCTCACCACGATCAAGGAGCAGAAGCTCCGACCGAAGATCGACAAGCACGACTACGAGACCAAGCGCGGCCACGTCCGGCGCTTCCTCGAAGGCGGCAACAAGGTCAAGGTCACGATCATGTTCCGCGGCCGCGAGCAGTCCCGCCCCGAGCTGGGGTTCCGGCTGCTGCAGCGTCTCGCGGAGGACGTGAGCGACCTGGGTGTGGTCGAGGCGACGCCCAAGCAGGACGGTCGCAACATGACGATGGTGATCGCTCCGAACAAGAAGCCGCCGGCCCGGCCGCGCCCCGCCACTCCGGATCCGGAGCCCGTGGAGGCCTGATCGGCCCCGCACGACACGCGAAGTAGGAAGTGCCATGCCCAAGAAGAACAAGAACCACAGCAAGACCCCGAAGCAGAAGACGCACAGCGGGATGTCCAAGCGGGTCAAGGTCACCGGCAAGGGCAAGCTCATGCGCCAGCAGGCGGGCCTGCGCCACCGGCTGGAGGTCAAGTCGAGCAAGGAGACGCGCGACCTGTCCCACGTCGTCGAGGTCGACAAGGCCGACACGAAGCGCGTCAAGACCATGCTCGGCATCTGACCCGTACCGACGCAGCCGAGTGCCGAACGACGCGAGACGGAGCTCGGCGCCGGTGCCCTTCCTGGCCGCCCACGATGATTAAGGAACTCCCATGGCACGCGTGAAGCGCGCGGTCAACGCTCAGAAGAAGCGTCGCACCACCCTCGAGCTGGCGAGCGGCTACCGCGGCCAGCGCTCGCGGCTGTACCGCAAGGCGAAGGAGCAGGTGCTCCACTCGCTGAACTACGCCTACCGCGACCGTCGCGCCAAGAAGGGCGACTTCCGGAAGTTGTGGATCACCCGCATCAACGCGGCCGCCCGCGCGAACGACATGACCTACAACCGGTTCATCCAGGGTCTGAGGATCGCCGAGGTCGAGATCGACCGCAAGGTGCTCGCCGAGATCGCGGTCAGCGACCCGGTCGCGTTCGCCGCGCTCGTCGAGGTCGCTCGCGCGCACGTCCCCGCGCAGCCGGCCGCCGGCAGCGCAGCCTGAGCGAGGGCAGCCTGAGCCTCACCCCACCGCCCGGTACCGAACGCACCCCGCGCGTCGTCGCAGCCCGCAAGCTGCTGCGTCGCGCGGGCCGCGATCGGGCCGGGCGGTTCCTCGTGGAGGGCGCGCAGGCCGTGCGGGAGGCCGTGCGGTTCGGCCGGGTGCACGAGCTGTTCGTCACCGGTGCGGCGGCGGCGCGCCATCCCGAGCTGCTCGCCGCGGCGGCCGACGCCGGCGCGCGCGTCGTGCCGGTCACCGACCGGGCCGCCGACTCGCTGTCGGAGACCGTCAGCCCGCAGGGCCTGGTGGCGGTCTGCGACCTGCTCGACGTCCAGCTCGCCGGCGCGCTCAGCGGCACGCCGTCGCTGGTGGCGGTGTGTGCGGGCATCGCCGACCCCGGCAACGCCGGCACCGTGATCCGGGTGGCCGACGCGGCGGGCGCCGATGCGGTCGTCCTCGCCGGCGACACGGTCGACCCGCACAACGGCAAGGCGGTCCGCGCGTCCACCGGCAGCGTGTTCCACCTGCCGCTGGCCCGCGAACGCGACGCCGTGGCCGCGCTCGACGCCTGCCGGGCGGCGGGCCTGGTCCTGCTCGTCGCGGACGGCCACGGCGAGCTCGACCTGCACGATCCGGCGGCCGCGGCGGTGCTGGGCGGGCGCGTGGCCTGGGTGTTCGGGGGCGAGGCCCACGGCGTTCCGGAGGCCGTCGCCGGGCGCGCCGACCACCGGGTGCGGGTGCCGATCCACGGGCACGCGGAGAGCCTCAACCTCGCGACGGCCGCGGCGATCTGTCTCTACGCGAGCGTGGGTGCCCGCCGCGCGTGACCGGGTCGTGGACCCCCCTAGGATCGACACACCATGACAGAGAGCACGGACGTGATGAACCCG
>CAXTTN010000071.1:22126-24302 GCA_964247105.1 uncultured Pseudonocardia sp. | reverse complement strand
CGCGGGTCGCACCGGCGCGGCCGGCCCGGGCTCGGTACCGGGCGCCGCGCCCGGCGAGGTGCGGGCGCGGGCGCTCGGTGCCCGCCCGGCGCGCGGCGGTGCCGCGGCCGGGTCTGTCGTGGGCGCGGCTCCCCGGCCGGTCGGCGGGGTGGGGTGGTCCAGCGGGAGGGCGAGTTGGCGGCCTCGTCGCGGCCGCGCCGCCGCCCGCGGTGCCGCCGCCCCCGGTGCCGCCGCCCCCGGTGGTGTGCGCGGCGGTGCAGGTGACGGGGCAGGTGGTCGGCGGCGGCGGGTGAGCCCGTCGAGGGGCAGCGGGTACTGCCCGCCGCGCAGGGCCGGGTTGCCGCGGTAGGGATCGAAGGGGAGTTCGGGCTGGGTGCCCGCCCGCGACCTCGCCGGCCTCGGACGACCGGTGACCGGCGGCGTGACCGGCGGCCTGGACGGTGGCGGGGACGACGGTGGTGGGGACGGCTGGGCCCGGGAGGGGGTGGGGCGGGGGACGCGGGCGGCGCCGATGGGGAGCCGGTACTGCCCGTCTCGGCCCAGGACCGGGCGGTTCTCCGGCCAGTCCCCGTCGCGCAGCGGCAGCGCGAGCTGTTCCCCCGGCTGCCCGCGCCGCGGCCGCCCCGCCCGTGACCCCGCTCCCGCTCCTGGCGGGGCGGGGGTGGCGGATCCGGGGTGGGCGGGTGGCGTGGGGCGGGGGCGGCGACGCAGCCCGGGCAGCGGCAGGATCAGCTGCCCACCCGCGGTGGCCCGGGTCCCGGCGTAGGCGCCGGGCGGCCCACCAGCCGGCCCCGGACCGGGACCGCCACCCGGACCGGGACCGCCACCGCCACCACTGGGACCGCCGCCGCTGGGACCGCTACTGGGACCGCTACTGGGACCGCTACTGGGACCGCCGCTGGGGCCTCCGGTGTGGACGGCGCCGGGGCCGCGGCGGCGGGGGCCGCCGCGGCCGGTGATCAGCCCGAAGGTTTTGTAGGTGATGAAGCCGCGGATCAACGAGCCGATCAGGGAACGGCCGCCGTGGCCGCCGCGGGCGGCGGCGAGCACCCAGAACGGGATCTTCCACAGGATGTAGAGCAGCGCCAGCGCGACCAGCATGTTCACCAGCCCGGTCGCGGCCGGGGTCGGTGGGGCGCTGAAGATGATGCGGGCGAACCCGCCGGGGGCGAGGAACACCCGCAGCGCGGTGATCAGGGTGAGGGACTGGCCGATCTGGATGGCCAGGCAGCCGCCGAAGGTGCGCCACCACCACCGGGCCACCCCCTCGGTCTGGGGCAGGGCGTGCCACATCAGGGCGAGCGGGGCGCCGGCGATCAGGATGATCGTCAACGTGACCCGCACGATGTAGCCGATGAGCAGACCGAACATCACGATCGAGGTGGCCGCGCCGAGCAGCAGCACGGTCAGCCCGTTGTCGGTGACCGCGGCCAGGATCAGATCGGCGAGCCCGTGGGCGGCCTGTTCGGGGTCGAGGCCTTGGGACATGAGCCCGACCGACACGGCGTTGGCGATCTGGATGGCCAGCCCCGCCGCGAGCAGCGACAACGCCCCGCCGAGGAACCCGATCACGAGGCGGCCGATCAGTTCCCGGGCGGCGTAGCGGGTCTGCACGGTCTCGTAGCCCATCAGCAGCAGCCCGGCGATCAGGATCAGCAGGCCGTAGCCGGTGAGCATGAGCTGCCAGGAGGAGTTCCACAGCTCCCCGACCCGGGGCAGCTGCTCCGGGGTGGGCGTGGTCAGCAAGGTGGCCGACAACAGGGTCAGACCGGGGTTCAGCGCGTCGGTGACCGCGCCGCGCAGCAACGCGTTGATCGACTCCGACACGCACCCGGACAGGTCCAGCACCCCACACGCCGACCCGGCACCACCGCCCGGGACACCGCCGCCCGGGACCGCTCCCCCGGCCGGGACCCCGCCCGGTGCCCGGCCCGCGGCGGGCGCGGCGGAGCCGGTGGGCTGCGGGACGCACCCCGCCCCCGAGCACCCCGACCCGGGGGCGACCCCGGGATCGGAGGGTCGTGGTGCCGTGGTGGGTTGAGCCGGTCGCAGCCCGCCACCGGCCGTGGCGGCCGCGGTGAGCGCCACCCGGGCCGGGCCGCTGTGGACGGCGGCGCCGGTGGACGAGCCGACACCGGCCGGGACGAGCGCGACGGCGGCCGCCGCGAGGACGACC
>CAXTTN010000071.1:0-22116 GCA_964247105.1 uncultured Pseudonocardia sp. | reverse complement strand
CGCGCCGGGTGATCGTGCCGAGCCGCCGCATCGGGCCCGGGCGGCACCGGTGACCGCGTCCGCGTCCGCGTCCGGGTCCGGGTCCGGGTCCGGCGGGTGGGCTGGTGGGGTGGAGTGGCATCGTCGTCACTCCCCGACGATGCTTTTCAGGACGGTGACCAGCAGCGGGGCCAGCGCGGCCAGGGCGTAGCCGAACCCGGCGGAGCGGAACGCGGTCTTGGCCCGCTCGACCTCCCCGAGCTCGCCCCCGGCCAGGACATAGCGGACGCCGCCTACGGTGGCGCACACGGTGGCGACCGCGGCCAGGATGCCCATCAGCCAGTTGCGGATGTTGTCCAGCACCTGGTTGACCGATCCGGCCAGCGCGAGCACCACCACCCGCCCCCCGGCCGCGGAGGGCGCGACTGCGGGAGACCCGGACCGGTACGCCACCGAGACGGCGTGACCCGTGACACCGCGAGCTGTGACGCCACGGCCGAGTTCGGGGCGGCCGAGTTCGGCGCGGCCGAGTTCGGCGCGACCGAGTTCGCCGTCCCCGCGGACGGCGACGGGGTGTGCGCGGCGCGCGGTCGTGAGCGCGGAGGACATGGTCTCGGACGGTGTGATCGTGGAGGTTGAGGTCTCGGATGTCGCGGCGCTGGCCGAGCCAGGGATCGCGACGGCCAGGACGAGCACCGCGGCCGCGGCGGCGATCACCGGCGCGGTCCGCTGGCAGACCGTGCGCCGCAGGGGACCGCGTGTCGCGACGACGCGGGCCGGGTCCCGCCCCGGGGCAGCGACTGCAGCGGTGGCGGGGTCGAGGCGGGCGGGGTCGAGGTGGGTGGGACGCGCGGTGGGCGTGGTCATCAGCAGGCCTCCGGAACGTCGGTGGTGGGGTCGGGCATCGAGGGCGCGGCGTCGCCGGTCCGGTTGGGGTCCGGGTGGGCGGCACCCGGGCGAGGTGCGCCGTGCGGGCCGGAAGGTGCGCCGTGCGGGCCGGGCGCGGTCGGGGTGACAGCGCGCTCCGGCCGGGCGGGTGGGGTGGGGGTAGGGCTGTGGTGTCCACCAACTCCGGGTTGAGGACCGATCTGTGACATCCCTGCCCGCGGTGACCGTGTGTGACTTCCGTCGGCCCCGGCCGGCGGGGCCCCGGCCGGGTGGCCCGGATGGGTGGTGGTGACCGACCGTGCCCGGCGGCGGGCCTGGTTGCGGCTCCTGGTCCGTCGGGCCGGGCCGGGCGCGGCGGCGGGCGGGCCCGGGTCGTCGTCGTGTGCGAGCACCGGGCCCGGGTCTGGATGGTCGTCGCGGATGGTGGCCGGCTCACCGCGTCGTGGACCGGCGTCGCGCGGGCGCGACCTCCCGGTTCGGGCCGTGTCGCCGGCCGTGTCGCCGGCTGTGTGGTCGGGGTGGGAATCGGTGAGGTAGGCGACGAGGCGGTGCTCGGCGCGGCTGCGGGCCTGGCGGATCGCGACGTAGGTGCGCCCGAGTTGGGCGGCGGCGTCGGCGAGGGGGAGGTGGTCGAGGCGGGTGGCGCCGATCAGGGCGGCCTCGCCGGCGGTGATCGCTCCGTCGAGCACTGCGCGGGCCAGGACGAGGTCGGGGTGCCCGGCAGGGGGCGGGGGCGGGGCGGAGGTGAACCGGCGGTCCCCGTGCGGGGTCGGTGCGCGCAGCGCTTCGCGCAGCGCGGTCATGCCGGCGCGGAACGCCCGCCATCGCAGCGACACCAGGATCTGCGGGCGGTCCAGATCGACCTTCGCGAGGCCGTCGAGGAACCCGGTGAGGATCGCCGAGTCGATGTCACCGCGGTCGCCGGTGAAGCGGTCGGTGAGTTGCGCGGCGACGTTGATCAGGACGGGCAGGGCGACCCCGGCGCACGCCACGGTCCAGGTGCCGCCGTCGACCCGGGAGCGGGTGACCAGGTGCGCCCACACCCGGTCCCGCAACTCGACCGGGCAGCTGCGGTGCCGCAGCCGGGCGGCCAGCTCGTCGAGCGGCAGCGGGTGGTCGGGCAGGCCGGGGAACGCGCGCCCGTCGAGGGTGACCGGGTGCGGCGGGATGCACAGCCACGCGAACGACACCCGGACCGCGTCCAGCGCGTGCACGGCATCCGGGAAGCCATCCGGTTGGGGGCGGGAATGGTGCCGGGGCGGTCGGGTGTTCTCGATGTCGATCATTCGAATACTCCTGAGGTGAGAAGCGGGGGTGGCCGCGAACGGGTTGTCGACGTCGCGGTTGAACGGGGCCAGGAAAGGACGCCATAGCTGCTGCTACGTGGCTGCTACGTGATTGCTACGTGGCTACGCCGCGGCTGCTACCCAGCTACTACGCGGCTACTACCCCGCTACTACAGCCCCGCGTCTGCCGCCCCCGGCCGCCTCGCGACGGAGCGCGCCCGAGCACCGCGCCGGTAGGCCGGGTCCGCTGCGGTGTCCCGGCGTCGAAGCTCACGTAGTAGCCATTGAACTGGGAGAACGCGCATGCCGCGTGCGCTGGCGGCCCGCGTAGTAGCGGCGGTGACCCCGGTCCCGGGCCAGGTCGTCACCCACAGCGGGCCGGGAATTCGAGCACCACCCGAGACGGCGCGGAAAACAAGAAAAGTTGTGCGGAAAAACCGGGCCGACGGACATTAAGGGTCTCCGGTGTGGCCGTGGCCCGGCCGGGGATCGGCGTGTTTCCCGGCGTGGTCGATCCGTGTTCTTCCGTTGCGGATCGGCTTACATGGCCGCCGTGTGAAGCTGTGTGTGAGCTTTTCGGGTGAACGCCTCGACGAGGTGTCACACATTGGTCGGGAACAAGGAGTTGGGGTTGAGCGGCCACCCACCGCCACCCCTGTCGTCCCCTCCCGTCGTCCCCTCTCGTTGTCCCCCGCCCCGCCCGCGGACCGTGCCCACCCCAACGGGTTGTCCAGCACCGGCCCGGTCGTCACCCCCGCTGGTGTCCTCGACCTTGAAGGAGCCCCTGCCCATGACCGTGACCGACCCCCCGGCCCCGCCGCAGCCCGCCCAGCCCGCCCGGACCCCGGGGCCGAGTCCCGTGCCGGATCAACGGTCCCGGCGGGCGGTCCCCGGCCCACTCGCCCCGACAGAGCGGCGCGCCCCGGTGTCACGAACGGGCAGGGCGCGGGTGTCGGGGGTACCGGCCACGGTGTGGAGCACACCCGCGGCCGTCCGCGGGGTTGGCGCGCGGTGTGACCGCGGCGTGGTCGCGCGGATCCTCGCCGCGTTCCCCGCCCTCACCGATGACGCACTCGTCGTCAGCGCCACCGAGCTCACCGACCCCTGCCGCACCGACCCCCACCGCGCCGGCGCCCTGTCCGGCGCCGACCCCGCCGACGACGACGCCGGGTGGTTCACCCGCGAGCGCGCGCAGCTCGACGGCCCGACGCCGGGCCGCCCCGATCGCGATACCGGCGCCGGGCGGGCGGTTCCGTTCTGGTCCGACATGATCGGCGACCCCCATCCCCGCCCCGACCCGGCCGGCCGGCCGGCCGAGGACGCGCCGCCCGACCGACCCGCGCCGACCCTCCCGCGGTCCTCGGCCGGTGAGCCGGACCCGGGCGGCGGCCACCCCGCCCCGGTGTCGGGAACCGACGCGGCGCTGTCCGTGTTCGGCCCATTGACGGCGGCGGGCGCCCCGGTCCGGTCCCGGGCGTTGCTGCGGCCGGGTCGCCTCCTGGTGATCGTCGAACTCGGCGCCCAGGACGCCGACGAGGATCTCGGGCCGTGCGCGGCGGCGGTGCTCGCCCCGGGCGGACTGCTCGCGGTGATCACCCACAGTGAAACCCGCGGGGGCAGGCTGGTCGACCCGACCGGGTCAGTGGTGGCGTCCGCGCAGAACGCCGACCTGCTCTACCTGCAACACATCGTCATCACCGGGGACCTGCGACCCCACCCCGCCGGCGCCGCCCACCCCGCCGGCGCCGCCCACCCCGCCGGCGCCGCCCACTTCGACGGTGCCGTCCGCGGCGTCCGATCGGGGCCCAGCACCGAACCGATGGGCGACCCGTCCCTCGCCCCGACGCACGTGGACGTGTCGCTGTTCGCCCGCCCCGCACCCCACCCCGCCCTCGCCGCCGCCGCGGCAGTGGCCGCCGTCAGAGGTCCCGCATGACCCACCACCACGCCCACCCCGCCGATCACGCCGACCGCGCCGCCGACCGCACCGCCGACCGCGGTGGCAGCGCCGCGGCCGTGACCGGGGACCCCGTCACGGGCGCGGCGGTGGGGGGTGTGTGGCTGACCGGACAGCAACCGCCCGCCGTGCAACGCCGCGGCCGGTACGTGCCGGACTCGACCGCGCATCCGGCGAAGATGCTCCCGGCGATCGCCGCCCACGCCATCACCACCTACACCCGGCCGGGGGACTGGGTGCTCGACCCGATGTGCGGGATCGGCACCACCCTGGTCGAGGCCGTGCGTGCCGGGCGGGGCGCGGTCGGGGTGGAGTACGAGCACCGGTGGGCCGCCGTCGCGCATGACAACATGGCGCTGGCCCGCGAGCACGGCCACACCGCACCCGCGCGGGTGGTGTGCGGGGACGCCCGCCAGCTGCCGTGGCTGCTCCCGGCGGACCTGCACGGGCAGGTGGCGTTGATCCTCACCTCCCCGCCCTACGGGCCCTCCACCCACGGCCATCTCGCGAACAAGGCGGGAGAACCGATCCGGAAGGTCAACCACCGCTACGGCAACGCCCTGGACCGCGGGAACCTGGCCAACATCGGCCATCACCGGCTGCTGGCCGGGTTCACCCGCATCCTCACCGCCGCCGCGCTGTTCCTGCGCCCGGGCGGGCACGTGGTGATCACGGCCCGGCCGTGGCGTGAGCACTCCGAACTGATCGACCTACCCTCGCAGGTGTTCGCCTGCGCGCAGGCGGCCGGGTTGACACCGGTCGCCCGCAAGGTTGCCCTGCTCGGCCGGGTCACCGAGGAGGGCGGGTTCGTCGCCCGCGGCTCGTTCTTCCAGCGCGACTTCATCGCCAAACAACGCGCCGCCGGGCTGCCCCTGCACCTCATCTGCCACGAGGACCTGCTGGTCGTCCGCAAACAGGAGGCAGCCCTGCCGGGGCTCCGGAGCGCTGACGCGCCAGTTCCAGATGGTGATCGTCGGGATCCTGCCGAACTCGGGATGCGTGCAGCGTGAGGTCGCACCAACCGGTCTCCGACCTCGATCAGCTGGCCGTCTCGTCCGTCGACGACACCGCCGAACCATCCCGACGATGCTCCGGACAGGAGCCTGTCCTGGTCGACTCTGTGCTCCCGCTGTACACGCCGGCCCGGGCGGCGGAGTTGCTCGCCGTACGGGAGTCCTGGCTGCGGCGCCGGGCGACGGAGCGGCGGGTGCCGTGCACGTTCCTGGGCAAGCACCTGCGCTTCTCCCAGGCGGACCTGGTCGAGATCGCCACTGCCGCCGCCCGCCCCTCGGGGCCGCCGCCGCGCACGCTGCGGGTGCGGAGTCGTCGGCCGGGCGGCGGGCGGTGACCGGTCACCGATCCGGTCCGGGAGCAGGCTGGCCCTTCGCGCCGACACGAGCGTCCATCGGGGTGGCCGGCGCGGACCGGCGCGGGCCGCACGTGCAGTGGTGGGCGGAGCAGTAGGGGAAGGGGCGGTTGGAATGGCGTGGGTGGAGCGCAGCGGCAACCGGAGCTGGCGGGTCCGGTACCGGCGGGAGGACGGCACGATCGGGGCGGTCAACGGGTTCTTCACCAAGGCCGCCGCCACCGATCACGCCCAGACTCTCGAGTCCGATCAGCGCCAGGGCAGCTTCATCGACCCGGCGGCGGGGAAGACGACGGTGCGGGAGTGGTCGCAGGACTGGCTCGCGGCGCTCGACGTCGCGATCGGTACGGAGGACTTCTACCGGAGCCTGCTGCGCCGCCACATCCTGCCCCGCTGGGGCGATCATGGTCTGGCGGACGTGTCCAGCATCAAGGCAGCGGCGTGGGCGAAGCAGCTACGTGCCGACGGGTATGCGCCGGTGACCGTGGCGTCGATTATGAAGCTGTTGTCGTTGCTGCTGGCCGATGCCGCGGACGAGCGGTTGATCGTGGGCAACCCGATCCGGGCCCGGCGTCGCGGGCGGCGCCGCACGGAGCGGCGGGTGGAGCGGATCTGGGCCACCCCGGCCGAGGTGGTGGCGTTGGCCGACAACGCCGCCCGGTACCCGACCGGTGGTCCGGCGGCGGGGGTGTTGTTGGTGACGGCGGCGTGGACCGGGGCGCGGTGGGGTGAGCTGGCCGGGTTGCAGCGGATCAATACCCACCTCGACGACGGCGTCATCGTGATCGATCCGGTGATCGGCGCGTTGCACGAGTCGAGCCGGGGCATCGAGCTGGGCCCGCCGAAGACGGCCGAGTCGGCCCGGACGATCATGCTGCCGGAGTTCCTGATCGACATGCTGCGCGCGCACCTCGACAGACACGATCACCGCCATGTGTTCGTGTCGCCGAACGGGGAGCCGCATCGGCGCAGCAACTTCGGCCGTCGGGCGTTGCGCCCGGCCGCTGACGGCACGGGTGAGCGAGCCGACCCGGCGGCGGTGGGGCTGGAACCGGTCAAGCCGGGGCTGACGTTTCATGGTCTGCGGCACAGCCACAAGACGTGGATGATCGCCGACGGCGTGCCGGAGGTTGCGCAGTCCCGCCGGCTTGGTCACATCCTCGGTGACAAGATCCAGGAGACTTACTCCCACGTCGCCGCCGAGGTCGAGACCCGGCTGCTCGACGCGTTGAACGAGCGCTGGCTCAAGGCGGTCGCGGATCAGCCTGACGAGCCCCCATGGCGTGACCTGGTCCACATGACCGGGGACACCAGAGGATAACGCGGAGAGCGGACCGCATGGCCTTGGCCTCCGCCGCGGGCGCAGCCTCTCATCTCCATCGAGGTCGAGCGAGCGCAGAGATAGGCCGCCGCTGATGTGCTGTTCGTGCCGGCCTCGCCGCGCCGGGTGCGGCCAATTGGGGCATCCCACGACACCGAACGGTACTCGACTCCACGACGGTCTCGGGCGCGACGCTGTCGGCGCGCGACGCGGGCCGGTCGGCCGTTCGAGTCCGGCTGGCCGATTCGACGGGTTGGTGAGCGTGGCGTCGGTGAACTGGGCCTGATCTGGGTACGCGGTGATGGCACACACGCTGCAGACCGGTTCAGCGAACCCCTCGGGTGGTCGTGGCGGCGGTGGCGCGGGCGTCGCGGCTGGTCAGTCGTCGGTGGTGTCGGCGGGGTCATCGACGGGGTACAGGATGCCGGCGGCGGTCAGGTCGTAGCCGCCGATCGCGTCGATTGCGGCCTGAACGGTGGGCGCGGTGATGAGCGGTCGCGCGGCGCCGAGCGCCGAGCCGGCCAGCACGACGTCGTAGGACTCCCAGGTCAGCGGGATGAACTTCAGCCCGAGTTCCGCGACGGTGGCGCGCGAGCGCGGTGTCGGCGACACCGGAGGCGACGGCTAGGGCGATCTCCAGGTGCGAGGTCAGCTCCGGACCGAGGAGGGTGTGCGGGGTGGTGCCGGCGGCCATGAGCAGCTGGTCGAGTAGGACCCGGGTGCCGCCGCCGGGTTCGCGGCGGGATCGCCGCCGACGCGCTACGCAGCCCGGCCGGGGTGAACCGGTAGTACCGCCGCCGCGGTCGACCCCGCTCACGCGGCTCGATGTCCTCCCACCGCGACAGCCAACCAGCCGAACCGCTCCAGCCGCGCCAACAACGGGTGCACCGTCCCCGACAGCAGATCCGCCTCCGCCGCCACCGCCGACCCGTACGCCTCCCGCTCTGGTTCGGCCAGCAACACCCGCAGCACCAGCTGCGTTGGCACGTCATCCGCGGACCCGCTCTGACCACGGACAACACCCTATGAGCTATCTAGACAAGCACCACCTCAGCTGGTGTCGAGCCGTGGCCGGTCCTCCGTTCACCCTGCGGAGCGGACCACTTACCCATTGATGTTCGGGTATGGGTTCCGGCGGGCTGCGGCGGGGTAACTACACGACACGAAGGAAGCTCGCTCGACTCGGCGGGGCGAGCGGCACGTCGAGCGGGCGTCCGCCCATCCACCGGAAGCCCGTGATCCTGTGATCGTTTCGGCTCACCGTGCGGCACGTCGCATCCGACCTGGCTCCGGCAGTTCGCCCACCGGGGGCGTTCGGCTTCTGCCGGGACCGTTCGTTGCAGCGCGGGTGATCCGGTGATCGGGCCGCCGGCGCCGGCGCTGTCGGCCACCATCGCGCTGCCCTTCAGCTCGACCGCGCCCCGGGCCGCCCGAACCCTGGTAGCGGCGCTGCTCACGGTGTGGGACACCGCCGGTACCTGGGCTGGCAGCGACCTTGCTGGGGACGCCGTGCTGCTGTGCAGCGAGGTCGTCACCAACGCCGTCGAACACGCCACCGGGGATACCGAGTCCGCGGCGATGCGCCGGGCGGTGCGGGCCGCGCTGCGACTCGACGTCGTCCTCACCGCCGAACACCTGCACATCGCCGTGACCGACGGCTCGACGGTCGCGCCGGTGGTGTGTGAGCCCGACGAGCATCGGCTGCGCGGGCGGGGGATGTGGCTCGTCGCGCAGATCGCCGACCGGTGGGGAACCGATCCAGACCACGACGGGAAGAGCGTGTGGTTCGACCTCGCCCTGCCCGGCATCTCGACCCACCCCGCGCCCGCGTCCCGTCGCGCCAGGCCGGTCTGAGGTGACGAGTACCGCCCGGATCGGGCCCGATCCCCTCGCTCGGGCCCGACCCGGGGTGACCCGCGGACCCACGTCGATGGGAGGCCACGGGGCGTTACAGGCACGCCGGGGTGTGGTCAGGGTGGCGCGGGCGCCGCGTTCACGTAGCGCAGCCGTGGCCGGCCGAGCGCGGCCGGGACCGCGACGAGGTGGGTGACACCTCGGGTCTGGCTCACGGTCAGGCGACATCGGCGACCGGCGCGATCTGGGTGGCGGCGATCTGAGCGCCGACGAGGAACACGATCCCGTCGATGTCGTCGGGGTGCTCGGTGCTCGCTTGGATCCGCACCAGCGGCGACCCACCGGCGCTGGGGCGGCTGTCGTCCAGAGCCCAGGTCAGGAAGGGGCAGTGCCGGGCCTCGGCCTCGACCAGAGCTGCGAGCTCCACCCGCACTCCCGGTAGCGGCCGATAGCGAATGGTCAGTAGCGGCCCGGCGCGTCGTGCGCCGGCGAGGGCACCACCGGTGGCTACCTGCCAGCGTCACAACCTGGGCGACGACACCGGCGCCGGTATCGCCGGGGTCGCCGTGGACGGAGATGGACCTGTCGCGGGACGGAATGTCATCGGGCGTTGCCCGAGTGGGTCGGCTGACTCGAACGTGGCCGCCGACGGTGCGGCCGGCTAACGGTGCCGCTCTCAGCCATGGGTTCCGCAGCCCATCGGGCCACAGCCCAGCTCGATAGTCGGCTGCGCCGTCCACGACATCGAGTTCCCCGTTCCCACAGCATCATTCCTGCACTGATGCCACCGGGGTCTTGGGGCGGCTCCTCGACCGTCGCGGCTCAACACCTGCGGGTGGTCTCTGCGGGCGAACTCTAGCCCGGCCCCGGCCGCAAGACCGACCGCCATCCGGCGCTATGCGCGAGGCTTGAGGATCAGCCTGTCGACGACGCGCTGAGACTGACCCCCTAGCGACGGGGCGGCCAGGGGGTCAACTCCAACGCGTCGTTGCCACAGCCGGCGTGCCGCGGATCAGGACCAGCGCCAGACGCCGCCCGCCGCGCACACGGTTGGTGCCGTTGCCGGGCGGGTACCCCGCGCCCGATCAGGGTCGCAGTGCCAACGCCGCCGACGCATGACCACACCGGAGACACGATGTCGAACGATGCGATTGTCCTGCTCAAGGACGACCACAAGCAGATCCAGAAGCTGTTCCGCGAGTTCGAGGCCACCACTGACCGGGCGGTCAAGTCCCGCGCCAAGATTGTCGACAAGATCATCGAGTTGTTGACGGTGCACACCTACATCGAGAACGAGGGCATGTATCCGGCTGTACGGGAGCTGCTGCCCGATCTCGAACAGGACGTCCTCGAGTCCTACGAGGAGCACCATGTCGCGGACGTGCTGTGCATGGAGCTGGCCACGATGAGCGCTGACGACGAGCGATTCCATGCCAAGACCACCGTCCTGATCGAGAACGTCACCCATCACGTCGAGGAAGAGGAGCAGGAGTGGTTCCCGAAGGTCCGGGAAGGGCTCACCCGCACCCAGCTCCAGGAGCTCGGTGCACACCTGTTGAAGCTGAAGGAGAAGGCTCCCCGCAGCCCGGCCCAGCCCGGGGCGTTGAAGAAGGTTGTCGACGCGGTACTCGACTGACACGGTCCGCCAGCACATCGCGGCTTTTCGCGTGGCGAAGTCCGACCGGACGAGTCACGATGGTGCATCGTGGACGGCAGTCCTCGAACCCGGCCGGCCTGGCTGGCGGCGTGGTGAGGTTGGGGTGACCGCGGCCCGGGACATACCCAGCCACGGCCCGGAGCCCGGTCCGGCGGTGCACCGCGGCGGCTGCGCGGAACCGGGGCTGGGGTCCGCGGATCGCCGCACCGATGAATACGAGTATCTGGTGCCGCTGCTGGCCGAGTTCGCCGCGACCGCGCCTGGTGATCCGCGGCGGCGGGTGTTGCGTGACGAGTTGGCGACGGGGTTCTGGCCGGTGGTGTGCAACATCGCGCGCCGCTACCGCGACCGTGGTGAACCGGTCGCCGATCTCGAACAGATCGGGGCGATCGGCCTCTTGGGGGCGTTGGAGCGGTTCGATCCCGATCGGGGCGTTGACTTCCTGAGCTTTGCGGTGCCGACCATCACCGGCGAGGTCCGGCGCCACTTCCGCGACCGCACCTGGGCGATGCGGGTCCCGCGGCGGCTTAAGGACCTGCAGACCCCGATCCGCGCTGCGACCGAGGCCTTGACCCGCTCGCTGGATCGGGCCCCGCGACCCAGCGAGATCGCCGTGCACATCGATGTGAGGGTCGAGGAGGTGCTGGAGGCGTTGAGCGCCCAGCAGGCCTACCGAGCGGATTCCCTCGATGAACTCGTCGGATCCGCGCACACCGATGTCGCCCTCGGCGACCTGATCGGCGCCGCCGACACCGCGCTGGGCACCGCCCAGTACCGCCACGAACTGCGCCAGGCCCTGGCTGCGCTGCCCGAGCGCGACCGCACCATCATCGTGCTGCGGTTCTTCGGAGACATGACCCAAACCCAGATCGCTGCCCAGGTCGGGCTCTCCCAGATGCATGTCTCACGGCTGCTCGGCCGCGCCCTGGCCACCTTGCGCGGCCGCATCGACACCCCGTGATCATCCGTCACCATCCCCTAACCGGCAGTCTCACCGCTGGCCGTCTCGGGCATGCCGTGCATCGCGTGCAGCAGGTCAGCGAGGCCACCGGCCGCTCGCCCGTGCAGCCGTGCGCTGGTGGTGACCCGCAGAGCACTCGGCTGAACAATGCGCAGCCCGGCAATCCGGAGTCTCTCCCAGAGCAGGTGGTCTTCACCGACACCGTCGACCGGGAAGCCCCCGACATCCAGGTAAGCGTCAGCTCTGACCCCGAGGTTGGCGCCGTAGACGTTGCTGTGACGGTCACCGTTCGCTCGCTCCGCCATCAGGTCCAGGTAGTCCCGACGTGCGCCCGCCGACAGGTGATCGACCGCGTCGAGATCGGCCATCCCGGCGACACCCTCAACGCCATCCGCGGCGAAGCGAAGGTGGTCGAGTGCCCAGTCACGCGACACGATCGTGTCGGCGTCGGTGTTGAGCAACCACGTCGCCGCCGGCGGGTGGGGATGCAGTATGTCGAGTATGTGTCGGACACCGAGATCTCGCAGGGCGCCGACACCGGATCCCGGCATGATGTGCAGCGCTCCGGAGCCGTCGGCGCGGATTCGACGGCTGCGGCGCCCCGTATTCGTGGCATTCAATATCCGCAGCTCAGGCCAGTGTCGGGCGATCGCTGCCGCAACCTCGGGGGTGTTGTCGCGGCATCGATCGAGGACCATGGTGGTTGCCGTGTCGATCTCGTCGGGTAGGGCGTGCAGGGCTCGACGGATACTTTCCAAACAGGCCCGGATCCCGCACTCCTCGTCACGAGCTGGGACCACGACTCCCACCGCACGAATCGAGCGCGGGCGGGTGAGGTTACTGATCGACGGCACCTGCCCCGGTTGCCCGTGTCTGATCACGTTCAATCCGACCAATCCTGTCCGACTCAGGCTGGTCACGGCCCCCAGGAGCCAAACCGGCGCAACATCGGAAGGCGGCCTTCAAGATGCTCCAGGCGGGCCCAGCATGAGCACCGCTCATCGGGGGTGGCGTGGAGCTTGGTTCATCCGGCCGGGACGACAGGGGTCTGTCATCGTCACGCCATGCCGGAATCCGTGGACGCCGTCGTCATCGGTGGTGACACCACGGGCTGGTAGCTGCCGCGATCCTCGCCAACGCGGGCTGGGACGTGGTGGTGTTGGAGGCCGCAACATCAAACTCCGGATCGTGGCCGCTGAGCTGGTCGCCACCAACAGCGGTCCTGGTCTCGGCTGAACGATCTCGATCACTGACCTGTTGCACTGACCCGTCGTGCGTCGGGAAGATCCGACGCGTCGTCGGTGCCGGCCGGCTGCACACCCGCCGGCGGGTGTGAGGTGCGCAGGCCGACTTGCCGGGTCCGCAACCGGGCTTTAACGTCATCGACGGTTGGAACCACAGCCGGGCAAGTGACATGCCCGGGTACGGCGCCCTGTTCTCGTCTTCGCCGTTCGCTCATGCGCCGTCGAGCTGCGGAACGAGGAACCGATCATGCAGGAGCGTCCCGTCCGGTATGTTGAGGTGCGTGCCGATGACGGTCAGCCCGTCGAGCTCGGCGGCGATCGCGGCCCGTGGCTCGTCGGGCACCCACCAGAGCCGCGGGGAGCTTCCTCCGGTCGGCAACGGGAGCTTGGCCCGTCCGGCCTGGAGGCCCAGGACGTGCCACTGCCGGACCGGGAGGCGCGAGAACAACGCGACGCCGTAGCGCGGGCCCTGCCCCCCGGCATCGGGACTCTGCAGGGCAATGGGTTCGACCGCACGCCAGGAGTGGGCCGGGCCGGGCGTGCCTGCCACCGTCGGAGCCCACCGCCATTCCACCGCTTCCAGGGCGCGGACCAGCACGGCCGGTTGATCGACCCCGAACGAGCGGCGCTGACCGGAGTCGATCTCCTGTACAGCCACGACATCCGCCACGAGATCGGCCGACGCCGCAGCGAGTGCCGCGGCGTCGGCCGATCGACCGGAAGGGTCGCGTCTCGAGGCAATGTTCAGGGACGCGACGCGTATCCGTCTCAGTTCGCCGAGGAGTTCTGGCGGACCGTTCCCGCCGCGTCGCGGGCGTCATCACGCACGGACCCGGCCGCGCCGCGACCCTCCTCGACGACGGTCTGCCCGGCGTCGGTCGCCGTCGACCTGACCGCCGCGACGGCCTGCTGTGCCGGCTCGGCGAGCTGGTCCTTCAGCTCGGCCGCGACGCCCGCCAGTGGCTTGCCCAGCTCTGAGGCCCGGTCCTTGGCCATCCCGGCCAGTTCCTGCTCCCGGCGGCTCGCGGGCAGCAGCGACGAGATCAGCCAGCCGGCGCCGAACGCAATGATGCCGGCCGCGAGCGGGTTGCCCTGAGCCTGGCGTCGGAGCGCCTGCGGGGCGTCCTGCACCGTCTCCACCGCACTCGATGCCGTGTCGGATACGGCCGAGCCCGTCGAGTCCAGGGCGTGCTGGGCGGCGCCGGGGGAGTTGTCGTCCGGGCTGCCCATCACCTGGTCCCTCCAGTCGGTCATCCGGCCGCGGACCCGTTCGACCCGGCGTTCCACTATGCGGCTCGGTGTGATCTTCTCGGAGAGGGTGTCGACGTCGTTGCTGAGCGCGTCCTGGGTGCGTTCGATGTCACGCCGGATCTGGTCGGGATCGTCGGCGGGCGGGTATGCCGTGGTCACTGGTGTGCTCCTCGCTGGCCCTTGAGGGCCTCCGGAACGCGGCTGAGAGTGTCGACAGTGCGTTCGGGGGTGGGGTTGACCTTGCGCAGGTTGGCGCGTCCGGTCGCGGCGAGCACTGCGGCGACGATCGCCCACAGCGCGGCCACGATGAGCGCGGCCCAGCCCGGATCCATCAGGTTGGAGAGCCCGGCCCAGAGAGCCAGCGACAGGAACAGGATCACGAGCCACGCCGCGAGTCCCGCTGCGCCCAGCGCCCCCGCGGCCTTGCCGGTGGTGGTCGCCTCCTTCTTCAGCTCGGCCTTCGCGAGGGCGAGCTCCTGCCGCATCAACGTCGAGAGGTCGCGGGCGACGTTGCCGATCAGGTCGCCGACCGACGCATCGCTCACGTCGGTGGTCGCGTGCTGCGCGGGCCTGTTCGGGGTGACCCGGCCCTGGTCGGCGTACGGGTCGTACGCGCCGGTCACGGCGTCCCGCCGGTGCTGCGGGGCCCGCGGTCGATGCCGTCGACGTACTCGCCCACGGTCGTCCGAGGGACGACCGGGATGTCGGAAGGCACCGAGGGCGGCAGGACTCCGGGCTGGTCGAGCGGTCCCGGTGAGGGACGCATGGCGCCACCGGGCTGCTGGTAAGGCGCGGGCCGCTCGTGGGGCCCAGGCTGCTGGTGCGGGACGGGCTGGTCGTAGGGCACCGGCTGGTCGTAGGGCAGGGGCGCCGGGGGCGCATACGCGGGCGGCGTGTTTCCGGCGACGGGTCGCATCGCCGGCTGGGTCGGGGCTTCGGACGTGGTGTTCGACTGCCGGTTGGCGTCCACGGCGCCGCGGGTCAGGCGACCGACGGCGATTCCGGCCACCAGTGCTCCGAGGAGGAAGCCGCCGGGTCGGCGGCGGGCCAGCCTGCGCACCTCTCCGACGATGTCACCCGGTTCGTGGCGGTCGAGCCACCCTGCGACGTCCTCGACGCGACCGGCCGCCTGCTTCGCCAGGTCGGATGCGGGGCCGTGCTCGTTGCCGCTGTCGGCCATCTGGTGCAGCTCGGTGGCCAGTGAGTGCAGACCCTGCACGGCGTTCTTCTTGCCGTTCCGCGCCTGCTCTGCGGCCTGCTCCTGTGCCTGGCGGAGCAGATCGGCCGCCTGCTTGCGCGTCTCCTGGACGACCTCGCCCGCCTGCTCGGCGGCGGTTGCGGCCACGTGGCGTCCGGCGTCGGCGGCGGACTGTCCGACCTGCCCCGCCTGCTCGCGGGCGACGTCGCCGGTGGGGGAGCCGGTCTGCGATCCGGGGGGCGATCCGGTCGGGGGTCCGGCGGGGTGACCGGTCGCGCCATAAGGCACGCCACCACTCGTCTGCTGGGTCATAGCGATCCTCTCGTCTGTACTGGCGGGGTCTACCCGCGGCTACCCGGGAGACCCAGGGCTAACCACGTCGGGGCTACATCCGTTGTGACACTTCGCCATCGGCCCGCCGGTTGGCCGTGCCGCGGACGGCCAGTGCGAGGCAGACGGCGGCCAGCCCGCCGACGAGGAGCAGCGCGTTCTCGTGGCATCGTGGACCCCGGTGGCGGCGCACCCACGGCCTCTCCGAGCACGAGGAGCCCAAACCGTTCGGGCAGGTGCTCCATGTGCAGGGGCACGTGGTTGTCGCGCCAGGTGGCGATGACCGGCCCGGCCCCGTCGACGACGACGGCCGCGGCCCACAGCCACAGGCGGGCGGGGCCGTCCACGGCGAGCGACACGGCCCAGATCGCCGATCTGACCGCCGTCGTGCCCAGGTAGATCCCGATCGTCGGGCGGGAGTCGGTGACGTGACGCCACGCCCGGACGTGGAGCAACAGCAGGATGATCCGGCCGGCCAGGAAGCAGGCCGCGAACGGCGTGGAGAACGTCGAGGTTGCGGCCGAGGCGCTGGCGGCGCAGCCCGCGATGGCCATCGTCGCGGCCAGCTTCGCGATCCGGTACACGACGTCGTCGGTGTCGAAGCGGTTGGCGTAGAGGGTGAAACCGACCCATGACAACCAGAGTGCGACGAACAGCGCCGCCAACGTGCCCGGGCCCGACCAGGTCAGGTCCTTGAGGAAGGAGGCGGCGAGCTCGAACACGACGAGCACGTAGGCGAGGTCGAAAGAACAGCTACAGCCGGCTGAACGTGGCCTCCTCGCCGGTGCGCAGGGACGGTGGCAGGATCAGGGGTTGCCGCTCGTCGTCGACATCGGTACTCACCCGCGTCGATCACCCGCCGGAGCGTGCCGCACGCGCTTCCCCGTCGACGAACCAGCTGATGGTCGCAGCCAGCCGGGCAGGTTGGGTGAGCGGCACCATGTGGGCCCCGGCGGCCAGGCACCGGTGGTTCCCGTGCGGGGCGGTGTCGGCGACGGCCGTGGTCCAGTCGCGGGGCGCGATGCGGTCATGGCGACCCCGAACCACGAGGACGGGGCAGCGGACGGCGGACAGCGAGGGCCCGATCCGGTGGCGGCGGGACGCGTTCATGCCGCGCCTCATCGTGCCCAGTCCGGTTCGGTTGTAGTCGCGGAGGAGCACGGGAATCTGTCCGGGGTGTTCCCAGGCGGCGGTGCTTAGCCACCGTCGGGCCAGGGCCGGCCATGTGGTCGAACGGGGGTCGGTCGTCGGGCCGACGAGAACCAGTGCCCGGATCCGATCCGGGCGCCACGCCGCGACCTGGGCCACGATCGGGCAGCTCGCCGAGTGACCGAGAAGGACGAGCGGCCCGGTGTCGAGGTCGTCGAGTCGAGCCAGCAGCAGGCGCGCGAGGTGGACCGGGTCGAGCGGTTCGCGGCGGGCAGCGGGGAGGCCGAATCCCGGCAGTTCCACCGTGGACGTGGGCCGGGCGAGCAGATGGAGCGTGCGCCGGGGGACCTCACCGGAGAGGCCGAGGCCGGGAACCGCGACGACCCGACCGGAGGTCACGAACTCACGGGGACGGTGCTGAGCAGTTGACGCCGCATAGACTCGGCGTCGGACCGGGCCGGTCTTGAGGTGGTCAGGAAGTCGAGCAGGACCTGGGCGAATCGTTGCGGCTGCTCGGCGTGGGGGAAGTGGCCGGCTCCGTCGAAGAGTTCGAGCCGGCTGGTGGGGAGCAGGTCGTGAGCGGCCAGGGTGTGGGTCACGGGGATCACCGAGTCCCGGTCCCCGCCGACGAGCAGCACCGGGGTGTCGGCCAGGAGGTAGAGGCGTTCGGTGCCGTCGAGGCGTTGACCCGACCAGTTCAGTGCACCGCGCACCGTGTGGGTGAACGACCTGCGTGCACCGTGGTCGGCGAAGGAGTCGAAGGCCTCGGCCAGCCCGTCGATCTCGGCTGCGGACACCGACGGCACGACGCGCATCAGCTGTTGGCCCAGGTGGGCCAGCCAACGGGGCGTGAGGGCGGCGGCGACCCGCATGGCCAACGCGGTCCCGGGCAGCGTCGCGGCCCGCAGCGCGAAGGTGACATCCGGGCCGAGGCCGCCGCTGTTGACCAGGCCGACGCGCTCGGTGAGCTCCGGGAACTGGAAGGCGAACTGCATGGCGACACCGCCGCCGAAGGAGTGCCCGACGACCGTGGCCCCAGGTACGCCCAGCGCGACCAGGAGATCCCGGAGTCCCGCCGCGTAGGCGCCGAGGGAGTAGTCCCCGCTGCGGGGTTTCGCCGACAGACCGTGACCGAGCAGGTCCGGTGCGATGACGTGCGCATGCGTACCGAGCAGCGGCAACACCGTGGCCCAGGTCTGGGAGCTGCTGGCCACGCCGTGCAACAGGACCACGACCGGTCCGCCCGAATCGGATCCGCTCTCGAGGAACGTGACCTTCTGACCGTGCAGGACGATCTCCCGTTGCCTCACCGGCGTGGGCGCCGCAGCAGCGCGTCTGCGTGACCGTCGGGTAGCGGGAGGCGAGAGCGTGACCATAGGTTCTCCGTCGGAGGCGGAACGCGATGTCTAACTCGCGTCGAAGGATGAAAGGCCCGGGGACTGGAGCCTTCGAGAAGGGCATACCCGTTCAACAGGTCGGCACTCGTCGTCACCGTCACACCGGCAGCGGCCGGTTCCCCACGGCCGGTCCGGGGTAGCCGGGGCGAGAGGCGTCCGGCCGGACGCCATCGAAGGAGGACCGCATGCGAGCAGTGACCTGGCACGGGAAGCGCGACGTCCGCGTCGACACGGTGCCCGACCCCGGATCGAGGACCCGACCGACGTGATCGTCCGGGTGACCTCGACCGGACTGTGTGGCTCAGACCTGCACCTATGCGAGCTGTTCGGACCGCTGATGGACGAGGGCGACATCCTCGGCCACGAGCCGATGGGCGTCGTGGAGGAGGTCGGGGCGGGAGTCACCGCGCTGCACGTCGGCGACCGGGTCGTGGTGCCGTTCGACGTCTCGTGCGGCACGTGCTGGATGTGTTCGCGCGGGCTGCAGTCGCAGTGCGAGACCACCCAGGTCCGCGGCGAGGGCAGCGGCGCGGCGCTGTTCGGCTACACGAAGCTCTACGGGCAGGTGCCGGGCGGCCAGGCCGAGTACCTGCGGGTGCCGTTCGGCAACACACTGCCGATCACCGTCCCCGACGGCCCTCCGGACGACCGGTTCGTCTACCTGTCCGACGTCCTCCCGACGGCGTGGCAGGCGGTGCAGTACGCGGCCGTGCCCGACGGCGGCAGCCTGGTCGTCCTGGGTCTCGGGCCGGTGGGGGATATGTGCACCCGGATCGCTCGACACCTCGGGGTGCAGAACGTGATCGGGATCGACCTCGTGCCCGAGCGGCTGGAGAGGTCCGTTCCCGCGGCGTCCACGTCGTCGACCTCAAGGCCCACAAGAGCGAGCTCGGCGACGTCGTGCGCGGCCTGACCGGTGGCCGCGGTGCGGACGCGGTGATCGACGCCGTCGGCATGGAAGCGCACGGCTCCCGGGTGGGCCGGGCCGCGCACGAGGTGATCGGCTGGCTGCCCGACGCGGTCGCCGCCCCGATGATGAAGACCGTGGGCCTGAACCGGTTCGGTGCGCTCTACACCGCCATCGACGTGGTGCGGCGCGGCGGGACCATCTCGATCTCCGGGGTCTACGGGGGCGTGGCCGACCCGATGCCGCTGCTAAAGATGTTCGACAAGCAGATCCAGCTGCGGATGGGGCAGGCGAACGTGCTGCGCTGGGTGCCCGACATCCTGCCGCTGCTGACCGACGACGACCCGCTGGGCGTCGACGGGTTCGCCACCCACCACCTGCCCCTAGAGTCGGCCCCCGAGGCCTACGCCACGTTCCAGCGCAAGCACGACGGCATGATCAAGACCCTGCTGAAGCCGGGGGCATGATGCAGGACAGCAGGAATCGCAGGATCATGTCATCGGCGCGTCGGGCAACGTGGGAACCGGCGTGCTGAGGGCGATCGCCGCGCAGCACCCGGACGACCACGTCGTCGGGGTGTGCCGGCGTCCACCCGCCGAGGCGCACCAGGACGTCGAATAGCAGGTCGTCGACCTCGGCGCGCGATCCGCGTCGGCAGATCTCGAGCCGGTCCTCGAGGGCGCCGATGCGGTGGTGCACCTGGGATGGGCGATCCAGCCCGTCCGGGACGAGCCCTATCTCGACCGCGTCAACATCGACGGCACCCGCGCACTGCTGCGGGCGATGGTCGCGGCGGGTGTCGGCCAGCTGGTCTACGCGTCGTCGCTCGGCGCCTACGCACCCGGTGCGAGGAGCCGGTGGACGAGAGCTGGCCCGACTCCGGCCAGCGCACGTCGGTCTACAGCAGGCAGAAGGTCGTGATCGAGCGGATGCTCGACCACTTGGAGCGGGAGAACCCGGGCGTGGCCGTGGCCCGGATCCGCCCGACGCTGGTCGTGCAGCGGGATGCAGCCACCGAGATCTGCACGCTCTTCATCGGCCCGCTCGTGCCCCGCCCCGCGTTAGCCCTGCTGCGGGACGGTGCCCTGCCGGTGATCCCGCTGCCCGCCGGGCTCGCCCTGCAGTTCGTGCACGCCGACGACGTCGGCGACGCCGTGGCGCGCATCCTCGACCGCCGGGCGGTGGGTCCGTTCAACCTGGCGGCGGACATCCTCGACATCGACGAGCTGGTCGCGCTGCTAGGCGCCTGAGCAGTGCCGGTGCCGCCCGCCTCAGTGCGGGCCGCCGTGGTCGCGCTCCATGCCGCCCACGCCGTCCCGGTGTCTCCGGGGTGGTACGACGTCGCGATGAACACCCCCGTCATGAACACCTCGCGCGCCCGCGACGAACTGGGCCGGGTGCCGCAGTACTCCTCCGCGCGGGGCGCCCGTGAGCCCCTGGAGGGGCTGGGCGGCGGCGCGGTCGGCCCGACCGCTGCGCTGGGCGCGTGAACGCGCGGAAGGCTCCCGGTCCCGCGTCGATGCCGTCCACGACGTCAGCCTGGCGGTGTGGGCCGGGCTCGCCGCGGCCCACGCGGCCGGGCGACACCGAGCCGGGCCGGCCGGCGCCGTGGCCGTCGGGGTCAACCTGCTCGCCGGCTCGCCCGCCGCCCCACGCCGTGTCCGGCTGCGCCGCCGGGACCCGGTCGCCCTCCTGGCCCCGGTCGCGGTCGCGGGCGCGCTCGTGACGTCGGCCGGGGCGGGTCCGCGGTGGGCCCCGCTCGCCGCCGTGACGGTGCTGATCGGTCTGGCTGTGGCCGAGCGACGTGCGTAGGCGGCCCGAGCCGGGGTAAGCCCGGAACAGGCGTCGTCCGGCGCCGTCACCTAGGAAATCGGGGCCAGCATGTTCCTGCACCTGCAGCGAATGATCAATGAAATCGTTGCCGACGAGCCGGACCCGGCCGCGGCCAACGCCCTCCAGGAGGGTCTGGGCGGCCAGTTCGGCGAGATGCGCACGATGATACAGTACCTGTTCCAGTCCTTCAACTTCCGCGGCGCCACCGCCAAGCCGTACAAGGACCTGCTCTACGGCGTCGGCACCGAGGAGATCGGGCACGTCGAGCTGATCGCCACCACGATCGCGCGCCTGACCGACGGATCCCCCGAGTACAAGGGCAAGGCGACCTCCCCGGTCGACCAGCCCGGCAAGGGCGGCGCCACCCCCCTGGCGAGCGCGCTGGACACGGGCAACATCCACCACTACCTCGTGGGCGCACAGGGCGCGCTGCCCGTGGACGCGGCCGGCAACCCCTGGTCCGGCTCGTACGTCTACAACAGCGGCAACCTGGTGCTGGACCTGCTCAACAACCTGATGCTCGAGTCCACCGGGCGGCTGCAGAAGTGCCGCCTCTATGAGATGACCGACAACAAGACCGCCCGCGCGACGATCGCCTACCTGATCGTACGGGACCAGGCCCACGAGAACGCCTACGCCAAGGCGCTGGAGTCGCTCGGGATCAACTGGGGCGCGACCCTGCCGATCCCCAAGACCGACGCCGAGCGCTTCCCCGAGGTGAAGAAGCTCCTCGACGAGGGCCTGCACCTCAAGCAGTACACCTTCAGCGCCGACAACCTCTCCGAGGCCGGCAAGATCTACCGCGGCACGGCCCCGGCCAGCGCCGGCGGCGGCACGCTCACCACCGAGTTCGCCCCCGAGGGCTTCCCGATGGACATCGCGGTCGAACGTCCCGAGGAGTTCGCACCCGGACTCGACCAAGACCTGCTCAAGTTGCTGCAGGCGACGGCCGAGGTGGAGCTCGACCTGGCCGACAACCCCGGCCAGAAGTAGGAACACGACCGAGCTGGACGTGGTGGCTGTCCGATCATGAAGGAACAGCCACCATGTTCCTCTCGACCAGGGAAGACTCCACCCGTAGCCGCGATCCTGATGTGCCCCCCCCCGTCTCCCCGGACCGGCCCTTCATGGACGCCACCCACCGGTCTCCCGATGACCTGCGCGCCGAGCTGGAGCGGCTCACCGATCCCGGGCTCGACGACGCCGAGGCGAGCGTGCGGGAAGCCCGCGACGAACTCCTCGTGACGGTGACCCCGCTCGTCGAACGTCTCGACGTGCCGACCCGTGCCCGACGCGGTGCGGCTCAACTTGCCGCAGCCGGTGGCGGGGTGATGCTGCTGGTCCTCGTACTCCGCAGGTGGTCAACCTAGTACTGGTAACGGCCAGCTGCCGTCGGGCAGCCGGGGAGTGCCCGGGGGTGGCGTGCGACCCGCACCGGCCAGCAGGCACACGTCCCCGCTCTACTGAGGTTCCCCGTTAGCCCCAATACCGTTCAGTTAAGATGACACCCGTGTAGTTTGGTGGTCATGCCTCGTGCG